>NZ_JAENSV010000026.1:0-76330 GCF_016613265.1 Pseudomonas sp. MF6751 | reverse complement strand
ACGCCTGCTAACCTGACACCCCACGCTCCAACTGTGGGAGCTGGCTTGCCTGCGAAGGCGGCCTCACAGCCGACGCCTGCTAACCTGACACCCCACGCTCCAACTGTGGGAGCTGGCTTGCCTGCGAAGGCGGCCTCACAGCCGACGCCTGCTAACCTGACACCCCACGCTCCAACTGTGGGAGCTGGCTTGCCTGCGATGACGGCCTCACAGTCAACGCAGTTGGATTGTGTACATATCCATTCCTGCGGTAACGGCCACTTAGGGTTCCGCCCTGACGGCGGGTCACTTTGGAAAAGCCCCAAAGTAACCAAAGGGCTCTTGCCCCACCACTCGGCACCTCGCCTAGGCTCGGTGTGCCCGTAATCCGCCAGTGATTTGGGGGGGCGCCGCCACGCGCCATCCATGGCGCGGGGCGGCTAAACCGGCATCCCTGCCGGTTTACCCCCCAAATCCCTGTCGAATTCCGGCCAGCGTGGTTTGATGGGGCGCCTAAGATCAAGATCAAGATCAAAAGCAGAGCAAGAGCAAGAGCAAGATCAAGAGCGACTCGCTTCGCATCGTGGATACGTTTGACGGCGCTGGTCGCAACTGTTGCTCCAGCAACAGCAGATCCACAAACTGCTGCGATCCCAGACACTGGCAAGCCATCGCTTCAATCCCCCTTTTTTTTCGCAACCCCCAGGCTACGGGCATTTGCCTGCCCCTGGCACGCTTGCTGCGTAAGCACTGGTACATCCCTTGTGCGAGGTACCGTCCGATGAGTCAGCAAGCCGTGAAATTTGCCTATTGGGTGCCCAACGTCAGCGGTGGGTTGGTCGTCAGCAAGATTGAACAACGCACCCACTGGGGTATTGATTACAACCGCAAACTGGCGCAACTGGCGGAGGCGGCGGGCTTTGAATATGGCTTGACGCAAATTCGCTTCACCGCAGGCTACGGCGCCGAGAACCAGCATGAGTCTGTGGCGTTCAGCCATGCGTTGCTGGCGGCGACCACCACCCTCAAGGTCATCGCGGCGATCCTGCCCGGGCCGTGGCAACCGGCGTTGGCGGCCAAGCAATTGGCGACCATCGACCAACTGACCAATGGCCGTATTGCGGTGAATATCGTCAGTGGCTGGTTCAAGGGCGAGTTCCAGGCCATTGGCGAGCATTGGTTGGAGCATGATGAGCGCTATCGGCGTTCCGAAGAGTTTATCCGTGCTCTCAAAGGCATCTGGACCCAGGACGATTTCACCTTCAAGGGCGATTTCTATCGGTTCAACCAATACACCCTCAAGCCCAAACCCCTGGGCCAGCCGGAGATCTTCCAGGGTGGCAGTTCGCGGGCGGCTCGGGACATGGCGGCGCGGGTGTCGGATTGGTATTTCACCAATGGCAACACGCCTGAAGGGGTCAAGGCCCAGGTCGATGATATCCGTGCCAAGGCCGCTGCCAACCACCATTCGGTGAAGGTGGGCGTGAACGCCTTCGTGATCGCCCGCGACACGGAGGAGGAGGCACGTGCGGTGCTGGCGCAGATCATCGACCAAGCCGACCCGGAGGCGGTCAACGCCTTTGGTGACGCGGCCAGGCAAGCGGGCAAGGCGTCACCGGAGGGCGAGGGGAACTGGGCCAAGTCCAGCTTTGAGGACCTGGTGCAATACAACGATGGTTTCAAGACCAACCTGATCGGCACGCCGCAGCAGATCGCCGAGCGCATCGTGGCACTCAAGGCCGTGGGTGTGGACTTGGTGCTGGCAGGCTTCCTGCACTTCCAGGAAGAAGTGGAGTATTTCGGCAAACGTGTATTGCCGCTGGTGCGTGAGTTGGAAGCCAAGGCTGATGTCGGCGTGGGCTTGCGCGTAAATAATCTCAACGAGAAAGTGGGTAGCCTGGTTTAACGCTGTGCCTGGGCATTCTTCGCGAGCAAGCTCGCTCCCGCAGGGGGCAGGGTTTTTTCCAGGCGCAGGGCGTCACTGTGGTCTTGGTAGTAATCGTCGACTACGGCAAAGCGTCGATAGCCGTTGCGCTCATACAGGGCGAGGGCGCCGGGGTTGTCGGTGCGCACTTCCAGGCGCAGGTACGCGCAACCTTTCTCCAGCGCGCGGGTTTCGATATGCGCCAGCAACTGTTTGCCCAGGCCAAGGCCGCGGGCGTGTTCGGCAATGGCCAGGGAATACAAGCGCGCAAACCGGGTGCCGCGCCGAAACAGCACCAGCGCGTAGCCAAGCAGTTGGCCGTGCTGTTGCGCCACCCACAATTGGCCGTTGGCCCGGCTGATCATCCAGCGCACACTGCGCGGTGACAGCCGGTCGCTGCTGAAACATTGCTGCTCCAACGCCACCAAGTCGGACATATCGTCAAGGGTTGCAACGCGAAAGAAAAGAGCCATAAGACCGCCGTAAAAGTTGCGTAATGAAACGGGACTTCTCTAAATGATCGTGCTTAATAGAAAAGGTCGAGTTCTCTAAAGTGGATCAATTATTATGTCGGCGGTACAAAGTCATTGGCGTCAAGTATCCGAGCAAACCGTTGCGGCGACAATAACATCCAACGGTTATTTTTCTGCTGCGGCCCAACGTTCGAGCCACGTTGTCATTATTGTCGAACGCAAGGAAGATTGGGCCTCTTACTTTCCCTGTGAACACGTCGTCACCGCCCAGGAGTACTTGGAGCACACGCGGGATAGCGACAAGGGCAAGCGTGTCCAGGTGATCAACCTGTGCCGCAGCTACAAGTACCTGGGGCACGGGTACTATTGCTCCTTGCTGGCCGAGGCACGCGGGCACAAGGTGATTCCCTCGGTACGCACCATCAGCGAGCTGACCAAAAAAGCCCTGTATGGGTTGGCCCTGGATGACTTGGATAAAACCCTGGAAAAAGCCCTGAACCATCAACTCTATCGCAGTACCGAAGGCTTTACTCTGACACTTTATTTCGGTCGAACGGATATAGAACTCTTGCAGGAATTGGCTCGGCAGTTGTTTGAAACCTTTCCCAGTCCGATCTTGTTAGTTGAGTTTCGTCACCATAACGGCTGGCATATCGGCGGGGTCAAGTGTGGTGTATTGCACAAGTTGCGCGACGATCAGGAAGATCAATTCGCCCACGCCCTCGATAACTTCAGCCGCAAGATCTGGCGTCAGCCACGCTTGCGCCGTCTGGCCCGTTATGACTTGGCGATCCTGCACGATCCTCACGAACAATTACCGCCCTCCAATCCTCGCGCACTGGAAAATTTCGTGCGGGTCGGCAAGGGCCTGGGCATTGATGTGGACTTGATCGAACGCAAGGATTATGCCCGTCTGGCCGAATATGACGCCTTGTTGATCCGCGAAACCACCAGCCTCGACAACCATACCTATCGCTTTGCCAAGAAAGCCGAAAGCGAAGGATTGGTGGTGATGGACGACCCGGCATCGATCCTGCGCTGTACCAACAAGGTATACCTCACCGATCTGCTCAACAGCCATCAATTGGGCATGCCGGCCACCGAGATTCTCTACAAGGAACGACCGCACGACTTTGAACGCATCGGCGAACGCCTGGGCTTCCCGCTGGTGTTGAAGATCCCCGACGGCTGTTTCTCCCGTGGGGTGATCAAGGTGGAAAGCCAGGCGGCGTTGCTCAAGGCCACGGCTGAGTTGTTCGAGCACTCGGTGCTGTTGTTGGCCCAGGAATTCCTCTACACCGACTACGACTGGCGCATCGGCGTGCTCAATCGCAAGCCGATTTTTGCCTGCCAGTACTTCATGTCCAAGGGCCATTGGCAGATCTACAACCACAAGGCCATCGGTCAGGCTATCAATGGCGAATGCCGCACTCTGGCAGTCCATGAGGCTCCCAAGGCGGTGGTGGAGCTGGCGGTGAAAACCGCCAACCTGATCGGCGATGGGCTTTATGGCGTGGACCTCAAACAGTCGGGCGACAGGGTTGTGGTGATCGAGGTCAACGACAACCCCAACCTGGATGCTGGGATCGAAGATGCCTACTTGCAGGACGACCTGTATAGCCTGGTGCTGGAGGAGTTCGTGCGGCGCCTGGAGCTCAAGCGCCGGGGTCAGGTGTGGTAGAGCGTGCTGCCACTCAAGCAGTGGCTTGCAAGGTCAACACCTCAAACCCGTCCGCCGTCACCGCCACGGTATGTTCCCATTGCGCCGAGAGGCTGTTGTCCTTGGTGACCACCGTCCAGCCGTCTTTCAGGCTGCGGGTTTTGGCGCTGCCCTGGTTAAGCATCGGTTCGATGGTAAACACCATGCCTTCGCGCAGTTCCAGGCCGGTGCCAGGCCGGCCGAAGTGCAGAATTTGCGGTTCTTCGTGCATTTGTCGGCCGATGCCGTGGCCGCAGTATTCGCGCACCACGCTGTAGCCGTTGGCTTGCGCATGGCTCTGGATAGCATGGCCGATATCGCCCAGACGCGCCCCGGGCTTGACCTGGCGTATACCGGCCCACATCGCCTCGAAGGTCATGTCCACCAGGCGCCTGGCCTTGGGCGTCACGTTGCCGATCATGTACATCTTGCTGGAGTCGGCAATGAAGCCGCCTTTTTCCAGGGTGATGTCGATGTTGATGATGTCGCCATCCTTGAGCAATTGCTTGGCGCTGGGCATGCCGTGGCACACCACTTCGTTGATCGAGGTGTTGATGCAGAAGGGGTAGTCGTACTGCCCAAGGCTGGCAGGGCGGGCCTTGAGGTCATTGCGGATGAAGGCTTCGACGGCGCTGTCCAGCTCCAGGGTAGAGCGGCCGGCGGCGACGAAGCCGTCGAGCATGTCGAAGACTTGCGCCAACAGGCGCCCGGCTTCACGCATTACGGCCAATTGTGCGGGAGTCTTGATCATCAGCTGCGCCCTCGGATCAGGTCGGGTTTGTCCAGCAACAGCTTGTTGATCAGCTCGTTGTAGGGCAGGTGCGGGTTGAGTTCGGCGAGCAGGCCGATCTTGATCCAGAACTCGGCCTGGGCGTTGATGGAGCGGTCCATGGCGGCGCTGGCCAGGCGCAGTTGTTCGTGCAGCTGATCGGTGATCTTGACGATGCCCATAAGGTTCACTGTGTTTAATTGATATACGAATCGTATATGTTTCGTATGTTTGTCGCAAACCGCCTTCGGCGGATCGGTGATGGGTTGATTGGTTGCGATATGTTGCCGAAAAAAGGATTTCCACATAAACGCCGGTCCCCACGCTGCGGGTTAAACGTTTAATCGATGTCGTTCGACGATGATGGCAAACAGGTTGTTTTCTTTAATATGAGCAAGCGGTTTGCTTATGAGGAAAGGTTACAACCACCACAGTTTTTGCCGAGTAGGCTTACTGATTGAAAGCGTCTTCCAGGGTTGGCAAGACGTGGCAGGCAAGTGCCTGTCGGATACATATAACTGTTGGCAGTCTCAAAAAAGGAGAGGTTAGCCATGCTTTCAGAACTAGAGCTTCGCAGCATCATCGAAGGAAGTTTCCTGCCTAAACGGTGCGAATGCACCAAAGCCGAAGATGCCTCGTTGACGATCAAGGTCTACGACGACCGCGACCGGGACCGGGTGGATTTGGAAGTCAAAGGTATACACCCTGACAAGCTCGACAGCAGTCGAGCGATTTGCAACCTGATTACCGGGTTGCGTGAGGACCTCAAGCAAAGCCACGCACCGGTACTGCAACGAGCCGGCGCGCGCGGTTATCACTAGCGGATGCTTGAGTGTAAGTTGACCCCATGGGCCTGGTAGTTGCCAGGCCCAATGTTGACATCCTTCCTGTTTACCAGCGCACTCTTACGCCGAGATTGCCACTGACACCCTCAAAGTTGTTGTCGTCCAGTTGGGTGCCATAGTTACCCTCCATATAAACGCTGAACGCGGATGACAATTGAGCTACAACACCGACACCAATATCAGCCGTGGAGGACTTGTGATCGCTCTTGATCCGGTCCACCTCGTCGAACGTCACCGTGTCGCTACCGCCGAAGGTGTGCCAGACATTCGCCCGTAGGTACGGCTCCACGGGTGTGTTGCTGACCAGATAGCGGCCCTTGAGGCGTGCGCCGATGCGGCCGGTCCAATACTCCTGGGAGTCGAAAGAGACCTTGGAAATGCCATCGTGTTGACTGTCCAGATCGATCTTCTGGCCGATGACCTGGGCCTGAGGTTCCATCTCCCAATGCTCGGACAGCCTGAACGGGTAGCCGGCCTCGGCGGATAACGCCAGGGCGTGGCCCTTGGTATCCATCTTCACCCCTCGGTCGGACTTGTTGTCGCCATCCAGGCGGGTACCCATGGCCACCAGGTCGACGTACCAGCCGGTCGGATCGGTGAGTGTCCAGTAAGCGCCGAAGTTGTCGCCGTCGAGTTTGACCTGCCCGGAGCGATGGTTCTGCCAGCCCATTGCAAAGCCCTTCACGTCGCCGCGCAGGCGGCTCTGGCCGATAAAGAGGCCAAGGCGTTGCGTCTGCCCGCCGCTGGTTTCGGCGGCGTAAAGGTCATGGCCAACCTGATAGCCCTTGACCGTGCCGTCAAAACTCGGCGCCACGGTGCCCGACCAGCTTTTGTTGAAATCACTGCCATAGGCGCGGCCCCAACCTGCCGGCACGGCACCGGTCTCGGTCAACAGGCTTTGCTCGCCCTGGCGTTCATGGAAGGTGCCCAGAGCCTGCAACGTCATCAGTTGCGCAGCGGGGATGTCTACGGAGTAGACCGGAACTTCCAGACGATACAGTGGAATTGGCGCGGCACCCGCCACGGCGGTGGGAAGCACAGGGTTACTCGCCGCCGATTGCGGCGACGTGGCCGCGGCGACTTGGCTGGGCGGTGGCGGGGCAGGCTCGATCGGTGGTTGCGGTTGCGCAGTGGGTGGTTCCACAGAAGGTTCATCCGAATCCACTACAGGTGGAGTGGCGGGTATCGGCGGCACCGGCACCACCACGGTCGGTGTCGGCGGTACGGGTGGGACCGCCGGCGGTTGCACGGCCACCACCGAGGAACGAAGGAACCAGCTGTTTTCTGTATTGGCGGTGGTGCCGCCCTTGAACAGCAGGTATTCATAAGCTCCGGCGGAGACCGAGCCCTTCAAGGCGAACGCATCGTTGGTGCTGACGGCGCCGTTGAGCGCCTGGACCACCTCGATGCCATTGTTCTGAGTTAACCCGCCGACGCCGCCGAGGTTGCTGACGCTCAGTTGAGTGTGACCGCTGATACGACCGTCGGATACCACCAGCTTGTCGGTGGCAGAGTTTTCGTCGCCCAGTACGGTCTGCAGGTGCAACTGGCCGTTGTTGCCCACGTAGTTGCCATGCACCGTCAATACGCTGGTCGCGCTGTTGTCGGTGGTCATGTCGACAGTGCCGGCGTTGTTGAGCGTCGCCAGTTGTCCGGCGGTGTAGGGGCGGATGCTGCCTTGGGTCACGGCCAGGGTACTGCTGCCGTCGATGTTGAACGTGCCGGTATTGCTGCCACTGTCACCGAGGAAAAAATCCCCGGCCAGGTCCAGGCGTGAGTCGTTGGTGAGGTTGACGGTCTCCCAGCCGATATAGCGGGCCGCGGTGCTGGATGTCGTTGTGTCGAAGGTCAATTGATCGTTGCCCAGGCCACCATCGACGGAGGGTGTGGTGGCCAGCAGGCTTTCATTCAATCCGCGCAGCAGGGCGGTGTCGTCACCATCGCCCATCAACACCGAGGACTTGATCTGCCCACCGTCAAGCCACCGGAAAGTGTCGTTGCCGACGCTGGCACGGATCTCACCACTGATCACGCCGCCACTCACGGTAATGCTGTCGTCACCACCGCTGGTGCTGATATTGCCGCCGATGCTGCCAGCGGAAATGATGATGGTGTCAGTATCAAAACCGGTGACCAGGTTGCCCAGGATGGCGCCTCCGGACATGTCATAAAGGTTCTTGTCCAGCTTCATATTCACTCGGCCAATGGTGCCACCGCTCTGGTAGGCCACATCGCCATCCTCAAAGGCATCGACGATGGTGCCTCCCTCCATCCTGAAGGTGTCGAGCCCATCGCCCTGGAACAGCGCCTGTATTTGCCCTCCGAGCATGACGAAGTCATCGATGCCAGCCCCTTGTTGCACCGCGCCGGTGATCTGCCCGGACTCTATGCGCACCGTATCCACGCCAGGGCCAAAGGTGACATTACCGTTGATGGTGCCAGTGCCGCCTGCAGGGAGGGTCAGGCGGTTATCCCCGGAAAGGTCGGTAAGGCCGGGACTGCTGCCGCTGTCGCACGTATAGGTATCGTTACCGGTTCCGGGGGTGAGAACGCAGGCGGCGTGAGAGGGTTGAGGGATCATGTACTGCAGTGAGATGAGGCCGACAGCTAAAACGGCCCGGGTCGAGAAACCACTGGGCTTTTGCATGGGTGTGTCCTGGGTTTGTTGTAATAACTGCTCCTGTTTTTGGGTTTAGCACAGTTTTCCAGTAGCGCAATTTTTTATGCATGGCGCGCAGGCCACGGAATACGTGGCCTGCGTGATGGCACTTTGAGTTTTGGCCGCTCAGCTCAAGCCAGTTGTTGACGATAGGGCAGGTCTGGGCCGGTCTTGCCGCAGGTCAGTGCGGCGGCCCGAATCGCGAAGCCCAGCATGGCGTCGATCTGCTCGCGACTGAGCCTTTGCAGCCCGTCAACCGAATCCAACTGCTGTTCCGTGAGCCACGCAATCAGCGCCGCCTGGAAGGTATCACCAGCGCCCACCGTATCGGCCATCACCACCTTGACCGCAGGTTGCGACCAGGTGCCATGCTGGCGGCTGAACACCGACGCACCGTCGCCACCACGGGTGAGGAACACCAGTTGGCAGCGGTGTTGCAGCCAACCTTGCAGGACGCTTTCCGGTGTCTGGTCGGGGTAGAGCAGGTGCAGGTCTTCGTCGCTGACCTTGATCAGGTCGGCGTGTTGCACCAGCTCTGCGACGCGCGCGCGCCACAGATGGATATCGGGCTGCGGGTTAAGGCGTACGTTGGGGTCCAGGCTGATCAGGCGCTTGCCGCTTTCACGCTTGACCAGGTTGAGCAGGGTGTCACCGATGGGTTGTACCACCAGCGAAAACGAGCCCACATGCAGCCCGCGAACCTCATCGCCCAAAGGTGGCAAGTGGGTCAGTTGCAATTGCCGGTCGGCGCAGCCTTCACCGCGAAAGCTGTACTGCGGCGAGCCATTGGCGCCCACGGCTACCATCGCGAGGGTGGTCGGCGCGTCGAACTCAACCAGAAAGCGTTCGCTGATACCTTCGTCTTTCAGCACCTGTTGCAAGCGTCGCCCGAGGTAATCGGTGGACAGGCCGGCGAAGAACCCCGACTCGATCCCCAGGCGGCGCAAACCCACCGCGACGTTGAACGGCGAGCCACCGGCAATCGCCTTGTAATTGAGCTTGGCGGCCTGCCCGCTGGCATCCTCCTCGCTGAAGAAATCAAACAGCGCTTCACCACACACCAGATACATAGTTGCTCGCTCTTAAAGGGTTGCCACGTGCCGTTGATAACGCTGATACGCCTGTTGATAGGCACTGAGATTGGCGGCCACGGGTAAGGTGCGGCTGGACGGGTCAATGCTCACGCATTTGTCGCACAGGCTGGCCAGCGGTTCGCCGCTCTGGCACCACGCCGCCTGGATCGCCGCGCCCAGGGCGGCGGCCTCGCTCTGTTCGGTACACACCACTTCGGTGTGCATGATATCGGCGACCATCTGCCGCCACAGCGGGCTTTTCGAGCCGCCACCGATCAGGCGGATGCTCTGGCTTTGCAGGCCGGTCTGGCGCAGCAGGTCCAGGCCGTAACGCAGGCCGAAGGTGGTGCCTTCGACCACCGCGCGGCACAGGTTGGCGCGGGTCAGGTTGGTCATGGTCAGGCCCTGCAGGCTGCCGGTGGCGTGGGGCAGGGCGGGTACGCGTTCGCCGTTGAGAAACGGCAGCATGCTCACCCCATCGGCGCCGATGGGTGCCTGTTCGACCAGGGCGTTGAAGGTGTCGAGGTCCAGTTCGAACAGCTCGCGAATCACCCCGGTGGCGTTAGTCAAGTTCATGGTGCAGATCAGCGGCAGCCAACCGCCGCTGGAGGAGCAGAAGGTCGCCACCGAGGCTTGGGGGCTGACGTTTGGCTGGTCGGCAAAGGCATACACGGTGCCCGACGAGCCCAGGCTCATGGTGATCACGCCGGGGGCGATATTGCCGGTGCCAATGGCGCCCATCATATTGTCGCCGCCACCACTGGACACTACCGCGTCAGGGTTGATCCCAAGGCGCTCGGCAATGGCCGGCAGGATCGTGCCCACCGCTTGGTCCGCTTCGATCAGTGTCGGCAAAGCGGCTTGCAGGCGGCCACTGGGGTCGATGTGCTGGAGCAACGCCACATCCCATTCGCGGCAGCGCACGTTGAAGTAACCGGTACCCGACGCATCGCCATACTCGGCGCAGGCGCGGCCGGTGAGCCAGTAGTTGAGGTAGTCGTGGGGCAGTAGGATATGGGCAATGCGCGCGAAGACGTCCGGGTGCTGTTCACGGGTCCAGAGCAGCTTGGACACCGTGTAGCCTGGTGCGATGACCACGCCCAGGCGCTCCAGAGAGCCGCGTTCGCCGCCCAGATGGTGCAGCAGCCGGTCGTTCTCCGGCGTGGTTTCGGTGTCGCACCACAGCTTGGCCGGGCGCAGCACTTGGCCTTGATCATCCAGCAACACCAGGCCGTGTTGCTGGCCGGATACGCCGATGCCGAGGATGTCCTGGCCATCCACGCCGGCCTGTTGCAGGGCGCGATGGGTGGCTGCGGTGAAGGCGTCCAGCCACTCCTGGGTATGTTGTTCACGACGGCCATTGGCGCCGCTGATCAAGGTGTGCGCCGCGGCGCCCAGGCCCAGCACCTTGCCGCTGGACGCATCGAGGACGATGGCCTTGGTGCCCTGGGTGCCGCAGTCGATGCCGAGGTAGAGGTTTTGCTGGGTCATGATGGAGTGCTCAGCAGTCTTATTGTTGGATTGAAAATACGGTCAATGTGGGAGCTGGCTTGCCAGCTCCCACATGTTTAATCCGGTTTGTTCAGGAGGTTTTGTAGTGTGGCGGTGACGCCTTTGTCGCGCAGGCTTTCATAGCAACGCTGGAACGCTGCCACAAACGCCGTCGACTTGGGAATAGCCGTGCCAAAAATCTCTTCCACCCCCAGCAACCGTTGGCTGATCAGCGCGTCATCGCTCACCAGCTCCTGGCAGAACGCTGCCCGTGGGTCCGGGATGCTGTAGCGCGCGCCGTTTTCATCCACGCCTTTCAAATACAACGCCCAGGCCGCCACCACCAGGGCGGCACGGTCCGTCTCGCGGCCGTCGGCAATCAGGCGGTTGATGGTCGGCACGGTGAACTTGGGAAACTTCGATGAACCATCGGAGCATACGCGCTCCAACTGGTCGGCAATCGCCTGGTTGGAAAAGCGA
Source organism: Pseudomonas sp. MF6751 (assembly GCF_016613265.1). Classification (NCBI taxonomy): domain Bacteria; kingdom Pseudomonadati; phylum Pseudomonadota; class Gammaproteobacteria; order Pseudomonadales; family Pseudomonadaceae; genus Pseudomonas; species Pseudomonas sp. MF6751. The sequence goes on along the minus strand of NZ_JAENSV010000026.1, from coordinate 64,938 downwards.
TCCACCAGGGTCTGCTTGTATTCGGTCAGGTCGATACCAGGTACCGGCGCCAGGTTCGGCGTGACGTCCAGGTCCATGTAGGCGCGCATGTACGCCACGAACAGGGGGTCGTTCATGGTCTCGTGAACGAACCGGTAGCCCTTGAGGAACCCCAGGTACGTGAGGGCCAGGTGGCTGCCGTTGAGCAGGCCGATCTTCATTTCTTCGTAAGGCGTGACGTCATCGGTGAACTGCACGCCGACCTTTTCCCAGGCCGGGCGGCCGTTGACGAATTTGTCTTCCAGCACCCACTGCACAAACGGCTCGCACACCACCGGCCAGGCATCGTCGATCCCGTGCTGGTCATGCAGTTGCAGGCGGTGGGCGGTGCTGGTCATTGGCGTGATGCGGTCAACCATGGCATTCGGGAAGCTCACGTTGGCCTTGATCCAGTCATGCAGGCCTGCGTCGTGCAGGGCGGCGAAGGCCAGCAAGGCCTTGCGGGTGACGGCGCCGTTGTGAGGCAGGTTATCGCAGGACATCACCGTAAAGGCCGGGGTGCCAGCGGCGCGGCGCTGGGTCAGCGCGGCGCAGATAAAGCCGAATACGGTTTTCGGTGCCCTCGGGTGCGCCAGGTCATGCTGGATCTGCGGCAGGTGGGCCATGAACTCGCCGTTGCTGTCGTCGATGCAGTAGCCGCCTTCGGTGATGGTCAGCGAGACGATGCGGATCTGGGGGCTGGCAAATTTATCGATCAGCGCCTGGGCACCGTCTTCGGCCAGCAGCATGTCGGTGATCGAGCCGATCACGCGCACTTGCGTGTCGTCGGTGTCGCCCAGTTCATACAGGGTGAACAAATAATCCTGGCCGGCCAGGTCGTCGCGGGCCTTGCGGTCTTCACTGCGCAGGCCGACGCCGCAGATGCCCCAGTCCAGGCCCTCGCCGGTGTTCATCAGGGCATCGGTGTAGAACGCCTGGTGCGCACGGTGGAAACCGCCGACGCCGATGTGCGCGATGCCCTGGCGGATATCGGCAAGCGCGTAGGTCGGCACCTGCACTTCGGGCGCCAGTTGGGTGAGGTTGGTTTTATTCAATTTCATCTGGAAATACTCACGGAATCAGGCGGCAGCGCGCAGTGGACGGGCCACGGCTACGCCATCGGTGTCGAACAGATGGCAGTGCGCCGGGTCCAGGTGCAACTGCAGCGTTTCGCCGTATTGGCTGGCCATGTCGCCACGGATACGCATGGTCAGCGGTTCGCCGTTGCGGGTGATGACGTGGCAGAAGGTGTCGCTGCCCAGGCGCTCGCCGACGTCAGCGGTCACGGTCAGGGTGGTTTGCCCTGGCGCGGCGATTTCCAGATGTTCCGGGCGAATGCCCAGGGTTACCGCGCTGCCCACGTTCAGGGTGGCGCCGCTCAACGGCAGGCTGATCAGGGTGCCGGCGTCCAGTTGCACCTCACAGCCTTGGCTGTCGACGCGGGTGACCTGGCCCTTGAGGAAGCCCATCTTCGGCGTACCGAGAAAACCGGCCACAAACAGGTTGGCTGGCTGGTGGTACAGCTCCAGCGGCGAGCCGACCTGTTCGATGCGCCCACTGTTGAGCACCACCACCTTGTCGGCCAGGGTCATGGCTTCGACCTGGTCGTGGGTCACGTAGATCATGGTGGCTTGCAGTTCTTTATGCAGGCGCGCCAGCTCCAGGCGCATCTGCACGCGCAGGGCGGCGTCGAGGTTGGACAGCGGTTCGTCGAACAGGAAGATCTTCGGGTTGCGCACAATCGCTCGGCCAATCGCCACGCGCTGGCGCTGGCCACCCGAGAGTTGCTTGGGCTTGCGCTCCAGCAAAGGCCCCAGCTCAAGGATGCGCGCCGCTTCGCTGACTTTGCTCTCTACCAGCTTCTTATCGACGCCCGCCAGGTCCAGGGCAAACGACATGTTCTTGCGCACGCTCATGTGCGGGTACAGCGCGTAGGTCTGGAACACCATGGCCAGGTCACGCTTGGCCGGGGTCACTTCGGTGATGTCGCGGCCATCGAGTTCGATGGTGCCGTCGCTGACCTCTTCCAGGCCGGCGATCAGGCGCAGCAGGGTGGATTTGCCACAGCCCGACGGGCCGACGAACACCACGAATTCCTTGTCGTTCACTTCCAGGTCGATGCCCTTGATGATGGAAAAACCTTCGAAGCCTTTTTGCAGATTCTTGATTTTCAGGTTGGCCATGATGGGCCTCCTTTTCGAATTATTATTTGACGGCGCCAAAGGACAAACCGCGTACCAACTGCTTCTGGCTGATCCAGCCAAAAATCAGGATCGGCGCGCAGGCCAGGGTCGAGACGGCGGACAGCTTGGCCCAGAACAAGCCTTCGGGGCTGGAGTAGGAGGCGATCAAGGCGGTCAACGGCGCGGCGCTGGAGGAGGTCAGGTTCAGCGACCAGAACGCCTCGTTCCAGCACAGGATCAACGACAGCAGTACCGTGGAGGCCAGGCCGCCCTTGGCGATCGGCAGCAGCACGCGCACCATTTCCTGCCACAGGGTGGCGCCGTCCAGGCGGGCGGCTTCGAGGATGTCCTTGGGGATGTCCTTGAAGTAGGTGTACACCATCCACACCACAATCGGCAGGTTGATCAGGGTGTAGATGATGATCAGCGCAATGCGCGTATCCAACAGGCCAAAGCTCTTGGCCAGCAGGTAGATCGGCATCAGCACGCCCACCGGCGGCAGCATCTTGGTGGACAGCATCCACAGCAGCGTGCCCTTGGTGCGCTGGGTTTCGTAGAACGCCATGGAGTAGGCGGCCGGTACCGAAATCAGCAGGCACAGGGCGGTGGCGCTGAACGAAATCACCACCGAGTTCCAGGCGTAGGCAAAGTAGTTGCTGCGCTCGTTGATGTGCAGGTAGTTCTCCAGCGTCGGCGTGAAGATGAACTGCGGCGGCGTGGCGAACGCGTCGATTTCGGTCTTGAAACTGGTCAGCACCATCCAGAAGATCGGGAAGAAAATCAGGATCGCAATGGCCCAGGCCAACGTGCCGAGCAACAGGCTTTGCAGGCGGCGGGATTGTTGAAGCGTCATGGCGCGGCCCTCAAGGCTTGTCAGTCAGGTTTTTGCCGATCATCCGCACCAGGATGATCGCCGCGATATTGGCGATGACCACGGCAATCAAGCCGCCGGCCGAGGCCATGCCCACGTCGAACTGCACCAGCGCCTGGTTGTAGATCAGGTAGGCGAGGTTGGTCGAGGCGTAGCCGGGGCCACCGTTGGTGGTGGTGAAGATTTCGGCGAACACCGAGAGCAGGAAGATGGTTTCGATCATCACCACCACGGCAATCGGGCGGGCCAGGTGGGGCAGGGTCAGGTGCCAGAAAATCGCAATGGCGCCGGCACCGTCCAGGCGTGCGGCTTCCTTTTGTTCCTGGTCCAGGGACTGCATGGCGGTCATCAGCAGCAGGATCGCGAAGGGCAGCCATTGCCACGACACAATGATGATGATCGACAGCAGCGGGTAATGCGCCAGCCAGTCCACCGGTTCGGCGCCGAAGAACTTCCACACTGCGGCGAGAATCCCCGACACCGGGTGGAAAATCAGGTTCTTCCAGATCAACGCACCGACGGTGGGCATGATGAAGAACGGCGAAATCAGCATCACCCTCACGATGCCGCGGCCCAGGAATTCACTAGCCTCCAGCAGCGCACTGATCAACACGCCGAACACCACGCTGATCAGCAATACGCTGCCTACCAGCAACAGGGTATTGGTGGCTCCAGGCAGGAACCCCGAGTCGGTGATGAAGTAGCTGAAGTTTTCCAGCCCCACGAACTGGTTTTCGCCGGGGTAGAGCAGGTTGTAGCGGATCAGCGAAAAGTACAGGGTCATGCCCAGCGGCACGATCATCCACAGCAGCAGCAAGGCCACCGAGGGGCTGACGAGAAACCAGCCGGGGTTGGCCAGGCGGTTTTTTGGAGGTGTATTCATGGTGATCAGAACCAGTCAGATGCCTACAGAATCTGCGTCGGAGCGCGGTCACTGTGGGAGCTGGCTTGCCTGCGATGGCATCGCCTCGGTGCTACTCATAGACCGAGTTGTTTGCATCGCGGGCAAGCCAGCGCCCACAAAAGCCCTGCTCCTGTATTTGCGGGGGTGAAGCTGGGTTACTTGGGATAACCAGCCCGCTTCATTTCCCGCTCGGTGGTGGTCTGCGCGGCGGTCAATGCAGCATCGACGCTCTGCTGACCGGTCAGCGCACCCGAGAAGAACTTGCCCACCTGAGTACCAATCGCCTGGAATTCCGGAATGGTCACCAACTGGATACCGATATACGGCACCGGTTTCTCGGTCGGCTTGGTCGGGTCGGCCACTTTCAGCGATTCCAGCGTCACCTTGGCGAACGGCGCGGCCTTCATGTACTCCTCGCTGTAGGTCGAGGTGCGTGTGCCCGGTGGTACGTTGGCGATGCCATCGGTCTTGGCCACAAGCTGGCCGTATTCCTTTGAGGTTGCCCAGGTGGTGAATACCTTGGCGGCGTCCTTGGCCTTGGAGCTGGTCGGGATCGCCAGGCTCCAGGAATACAGCCATGACGTGCCCTTGTCGGTCTTCTCGTGGGGCGCAAACGTGAAGCCGACATGCTCGGCGACCTTGCTCTGGCTCTTGTCGGTAACAAACGAGCCCGCCACGCTGGCATCCACCCAGATCGCGCATTTGCCACTGTTGAACAGCGCCAGGTTTTCATTGAAACCGTTGCTGGAGGCGCCCGGCGGGCCGGATTTCTTCATGTTGTCGACGTAGAAGTTCAGCGCGTTCTTCCACTCGGGGCCGTTGAATTCCGGCTGCCACTTCTCATCGAACCAGCGCGCGCCGAAGCCGTTGGCCAGTGTAGTGATCAGCGCCATGTTCTCACCCCAACCTGCTTTGCCGCGCAGGCACAGGCCATATTGCTCTTTGGACTTGTCGGTGAGCTTGGCGGCGAATTCGCCGATCTGGCTCCAGGTCGGGTGCTCAGGCATGGTCAGCCCGGCGTCCTTGAACAGGTCGGTGCGGTAATAGGTGATCGAGCTTTCGGCGTAGAACGGCAGGGCATACAAGGAGCCTTTGACGGACAAACCATCACGCACCGAAGGGAACACGTCATCAAGGTCATAGGACGCCGGCAGGTCTTTCATCGGCTCCAGCCAACCTTTGGCGCCCCACAGTGCGGCTTCGTACATGCCGATGGTCAATACATCGAACTGCCCGCCCTGGGTGGCGATGTCGGTGGTGAGGCGTTGGCGCAGGACGTTTTCTTCGAGCACCACCCAGTTCAGCTTGATCTCCGGGTGCTCGGCCTCGAAGGTTTTCGAGAGCTTCTGCATGCGGATCATGTCGCTGTTGTTGACGGTGGCAATGGTCAGGGTTTGCGCGCCAAGGCTGACGGCGCTGAGGGTCATGCATGCAGTCATGCAAGAACAGGCAAGCAGAGTTTTTACTGTGAACTTCATCGCGCACTCCATTTCCGCGCCCAGGGGGCTACAGAAGGACGGTTATTGTTGTTGTGTCTTCCTACAAGGAGTCAGGAAGAGTGTGCGTTGATTACAGCCTTCAAAAGCGGCGGTGACAAATCCTTGGGAGCACTGGGACTGATACTTTTTTGCACTGAGAATCTTCGAGCGCGGATCAGGCACCCGAAGAGGCGTAATGCCTATTTGCTATTTATAGGCACTCCCCAGCCAAACGGCTGACGATGTATCCGATACAAAGCCTTCCAGCACAGGCCCATAACCTGCCTGTGCTTTCGCGTCATAGGCATACCAGCTACCGTTCTGGCGTACCCCATTGAGTTTGACCGGCTCGTTGGCTCCGGAGCGCAGAATGCCTTGCGCCATATTGGCCTGCTGAGCAAATTGCTCGCCAAGTTTGCGTGGTGGACAGACCGTCAGGGGGGTATGGGTGCTTTAGTGGTTTTTTTTCTAACGGGCCCCAGCACGCTGATGCTCTCGATCACCATTTTCCGGTTGGAGTCAAATTTGAAGCTTACCCACACCTCGCCGGTCGCCGTGGACCTGATGTAGAACCGATAAAGGCTTGGCTTTTCGACTGATATGTCGTTGAGCCGTCCTGTTCCCTCCGGATGAACGGCGATGAGTGTTTCACCGGCTTGTTCGCCGCGCAGCCTGATGACCACTTCAACGTCGGCGGCCCCGGTCAGCGCTTTGCCCCAGTCTCTATTGACCGATGTCGAGAACCAGCGACTTTGTTTGTCGTAATTGTCGATATGTATCTGGCCTTCGCCGGTCCAGCCGAAGGTCTCTCCGGGTATTTCAAAGCGGCTGAACTCATTGATTGCACGAGGGGTGGCTGTTTTTTTCATGACGGGGCTCCAATGGACTATCCACAGAGCCAGAGTTCACAATCGCCGGGATGCAGGGAACTGTCACATCTACCAGTTCAGACGAGTGGGCGCCTGCTCAAGCCAGGCTCTGCTCAGTCAACGGGTGCGCCGCCTTGCGCGCTGGCTCATAACCTCAAAGCTCGCGAGCTGGCGGAGGCGGGGGGAGTAAAGATTTTCCACTCATGGTCATGGGGGCGACGTGGGTTGGGGAGCTTTTCCAAAATCCAGTACCTGTCCTTCATGACTTCGAATTGTGTGACAGTACCGACGGGGGCCTTCACGGGAACGTTCAAGCGTTTGGATAACTCTTCAGCGAAACCTGTACTGCCGGATTTACTACTGATCATTCTGATTTGGGTAGCGCTGGTTTTTTCCAGCATGGGCGCGATCAGTCTAGCGAACGCTTCGGGTGAATAAGACTGCGCATTTTTCAAGCCGCTTTTGAAGGTCACTCCACCTTTGTCGCCATGCCCAATGATGTTTAATCGGATTTCATTACTGCCCGCTGGTCGATCCAGGAAGTACTCATACTGGCCGTCTTCAGAGGGGGTAAAGGCAATACTGTTTTTAATTTTTTCAGGCTCGGGTAGTTCCTTGAAATCCTTGTACTCACCCAGGGCGTTGAGTTCTTTCGAGGGGCTTTGAATTTCGGCAGGGGCCGCACTTGTTCGTTTCTTGGACGAGCCGAAACGCTTGGGCCGGTAATCGACTTCGATCTCTTCCCAAAGAGGTTCTTTAATAGTGCCCCAGTTAACATTTACTTTTTCGCCACTCTGTTTTTCCACGTGGGTAAACATATCAACGTCTTTCAGTTGTTTGTTTAACTCCATCTCTGCCAATTCGATAATGTCGGCTTTAGAAAATCTTGGGTACTTTGCCTTGTATTTTGCAAGGGCGGTTTTGTAGATGTCCTCAGGATCTATGTCCGCATTGGATTTGTAGCCCACGACTACCGAGCCTTCATAACCCTTGACCGGCACGCCAGTAAGCGCGTGCAGTTGTGATGCCAGTGAGTTATCACCGCCCTTGGCGGAGTAACAGACCAGCAAACGCACTTCCGGATAGTCCCTGATATCAATGCCACGGGCGACAAGTTCATTATAAACGTCTTCAGCAGTAAGGAGTTTTTCATCCTCCCCGACAATCATCGCTCCTTGCTCGCCTTCAGGCTTGGCCGCGTGACCGATAATATTCAAGCGTTTAACTTCCTCGCCTTTACGATTGTAAGTATCTACATTGGTCTGGATCTCACCGTCCACAGGTGTGATCTTTTCCAGCGGGCCCCCCATTCGAAAGCGCTGTGGCGGCGGGGTAGGGCGTGCATCGCCGTCGATCAATACGCTGGTGTTGGTTGCCGGCCTGTTTGAGGTGACGGCTGAAGGCTCCGACCATGAGCGCTCCTTGAACTGGGCGAGCAATGTCGTCAGGTTGACCAGCAGGTCCGTCAGGGCCGCCTCTTTATTTTGCGCGTCATCATCGAGCAGGACGCCCAGGTCATTGATTATGCCCTGGGACTGCATCATCAAGCCGAGCATGGCACCGGGCCCGCGCAATACTGGCAGGACTGAATTGAGCAACAGGAAACCACCTTCCTTGAGGCTCGCCCAGCGGCTTTGTGCGTCGGCTGTCGATTGCTGTCCGGCCAAGGTGATCAAGCTGCGGGCGTTGGCTTCGTACAGGTGGTTCATCAATGTTCCCGCCTGCAGCGTTTGTTGCAGGCGGGTATCCATGGCCAAGGGAATAGTTTTGTTCATCGGGACAGAGCCCAGGTTTAAACCGAATATCACCAGGTTTGGATGTTTGAAACCGTTGCCACTGTAGGTGTTGCGGGTCTGTTCGTCAGGCAACCACGCGAGGATGTCGTTTTGCAGCTTGCCTTTGTTCTGTATGGCTTCCAGCAGCGCCTGGCGGGTTGGAAACTGTATTAACGACGCATCGCCCATCAGGGGGCGGTACAGGATGTGCGGGCCGTTCGTGCCGTCCTTGGGTTCGATCAGATAGGCGCCTTCGACCACATCGGTTTTCCCATTGGCCCGGTTATCGAACGCCAGCGGTCGGATCACGATTTCCTGGCCATCAACGATCCTGGGGCCAGGGCCTGACTTGAATAGCTCCTGGACGTAGCGAAAACCTGTGGTGTTGAAACCGGACTCTGCCTTGATGCTCAGTTCCAGCGCCTTGAACTGCAGCTCCAGCGGTACCTGCTGAACGAACAGTGCCTGGCGCCGGGCTTTTTCGGCCGGGTCATCAAGCAGTTTTTTCCTCAGCAAGTCAGGGTAGGTTTTGCCGATATCAAGGTCGTCGACCAACTGCTTGAGTACGCCTTCTTTCTCTAGCTCTGGCACCCTGACTTTGAAGTCAGAGCCTTTATACTTGAGCCCTGTATTGTAAAAGACCTCAATCTGGCCGCTGGGTAATCCTGATAAGTTATTGAGGAGCATGTCTGTCAGGCTCATGGTCTGGCGGACGATTTCCCCGGCGGTACCCTGTGCCCCATAAGCGACTTTGAAGACCACCTCGAGTTTAGCCGCGGGGTGCGCCGTGAGTTTTTTGCTTCTGGGCAAAAAGTCGAATTGCTGCTGGGCGAACGTGTGGATGTCCTTGATATCGCTGTTGTAGCTGCGGCCTTCGTTCAGTTGGTTGAAGCTGGCCAGTCCCAGGCTGAGTTCATGCATGATGAAACGCTCGGCCTCGCCTGCGTTGCTCATCCAGTCGGGCAGTGTGGGCGGCTCCTGCACCGAACTGTCCGGGCCACGTGGGGAGGCAGGGGAAGTCAGGCTGCTGCCGAGATGCCGATTGATGAGGATGTCGGCCTGGCCATCGAACAGGTTGCCGGTCATCTCTTCCTTTGGACCGCCCAGGCTTTCGAGCTCATCCCAACTGTTGAATGGAGTGATTTTGCCGCTGGGCTCCACCAGCAGCAGGATGTCGCGATTGGCTTGCGCCAGGTAGCGATGAACCACCTTGTTCGGTGTGGAGTCGGCCAGGCTGTAGACGGTGGCGCCCGATGAGTTGGGGTCAAGTGGGGCGGGGCGCGTGGCGCCTTCGGGATGCCTCACGACCATGTCGATGGTCTTGCGCTGTTCATCATCCAGGCCGGATTGTTTCAGGCTGGCCAGTTGCAGGTTGCTTTTCAGGATGCGGCTGACCAACGTCCGGTGGCTGCCGCTGAAAGCGGCACCGGTATCAATGCCCGTATTGAACGCAGGTTTGGCCCAGTACTCACGCAAATTTGCCTCATAGGCCTGGTTCAGTCGGTCCGGCAGCGCACCGATGACGCCGCTCAGAGCTGAAAAGTCGAGGTCTAGCGGAGTGTCGGCAGCGGTGCCCGTGCGTGCCAGTCGATCGGGACGCGTGTCAAACGCCCTGGCGGAATCGAGGAAGTCTGGGGCGTCACCGCCAGTCAGGTAGTCGAAGGCAAGTGCCATCAATTGTGTGCGCTTGGGTTTGGAGGGATTGTCCGGATCGGGCGTTTCAATGGCAATCTGGTTGATGTCGAAATCCAGCCCTGGTGAGGCTTCCTTCAGCCTGTCGCTGAGCACTCGTGCGACCACCGAGTAAACGTTGGGCTCACCGGCAAACTGGCGACGGGCAATATCGGCGACGGGGTCAGTGGTGGCGCTCGAGGTTTGGATCGGTGTAGTGGCCGGCTCTGCGCTGCTGGGCGGCGCCGGCGGCTGCACGACGTCCGGGCGTTGTGCCTGGGGGAACTTGCCAGGCTCAAGCATGACCTGCAGCGCAAGGTTCTGTATGGCTTCATCCCGCATATGCCTGACGTGCTGAACGTCCTGTCGGTGGGGCCGCGCAGCATTGCCTTCAGGAGCAAGTAGCGATGGGAATGTCTTGATATCCTGCAACACCTGGATTTGCTCCAGTGCTTCGGCCTTCGTCGTCGGAACCCTCATGGCGTAAAAAGCACCGACGGCATGGGTGGTGGCGGTGTGTTCGCCGATATACACAATCGGGACGTTGTTCGTAGAGAGTTTGCGCACAGCCTTGAAGACGTTGACAGCGGCTTCCTCGAAGCCATCGTCGTATTTGGAAAAACTGCTGCGTTTGCCGTTAATGGTGCCGTCCAGAAATCCGGAAGGCGTTAGTTTCAGGTTTGAAATGTTGATGTTGTTATTCTTCGCAAACGTCGCGAACGGCTCGTTTTTGAGTGCGTGAGTCAGTTGTGACCAAAGCTGCCCGAATGTTGAGTGAGTTGGAATGTCATGGACTGTGCCGAAGGAAGACGGCATGTAACGGCTGGTAGAGTGTACATTGATCTCCTCCATCAAGGCGGTGGCGAGTTTTTCCGCCATGTCAGCGTCAGCCTGACTCACCAACGTCTCGGCTGTGTTTCGGCCTTCCAGGGTCACTACACCGGCCGATGGGCTGCGTGGGGTACGAATCAGGCTGGTTTGTGCGTCCACTGTTGCAGGGGATGGAGGCAAATTTCGGGGCGGGGTGGGTAAGGGCGAGTGCGATGCAATAATGCTCATGGGGACCTCGTGGGTACGATAAGAAAGCGCGTGGTCAGCAACTGACTTGTAGCTTTTTGGTCATACACAGGGAGGCGTTCCGCCCCAGCTATTACGGGATGTGATCGGGACAGGCGTGAGAGCGTTCGCCAGATAGCCAGCTTGCGGTTTTTTAACTGAAGTGCGAGGTGTCTACAGGCATCAGGTTCTGCTCCGTCAACCGCTGCATCGCCAACCGTCGATAGTGGGAAGGGGTCATGCCCTTGAGTTGCTGAAAGCGCCGGTTGAAGTTGGAGATATTGTTGAAGCCGGACTCAAAGCACACGTCCGTGACGGCCTTGTCACCGTCCGCGAGTAGTTCGCAGGACTTGCTGATACGCAGCCGGTTGACGAATTCGATAAAGGTGCGACCGGTCGCCTGCTTGAACACCCGCGAGAAGTAGGTCGGCTTCATCCCCAGGTATTGCGCCACTTCTTCCAGCGGCAGCTCGCGGGCGTAATGTGCAAAGATGTAATCCACTGCCCGGTTGGTGCGGTCTATGCTGTGCTCGTCGGCCAATTGCGGCGTGGTTACGCCGGACAGCAATTGGTAGTCCTCGCACACGCTCAACACGTCCAGCAAGATAAAAAACTGCCCCAGGCGCGCCATGCCCTTGGCGTCCTCGATGTGTTGCATCAAGGTCATGGCCTGGGTGATGGTTTTTTTGCAGCGAAACTCGATGCCGTACTGCGCGCGCTCCAGCAGCGGTGCGAGGTTCTTGAGTTCAGCAAAAATATGGCTGCCGCTCTCGAGCAGGTCATCGGTGAAGTTCACCAGCATGTCACGCTTGGGCACCACTTCGTCTTCTTCCACCTGGCTGATCCAGTTATGGGGCAGGTTGGGGCCGGTGAGGAACAGGCTTTCGGGGTAGAAGTTGCCGATGTAGTCACCGATAAACACCTTGCCGGAGCTGGCGACGATCAGGTGCAGCTCGTATTCCTTGTGGAAGTGCCAGCGCACCAGCGGGCAGGGGAAGCCGTGTTGGCGATAGATGATGGACAGGCCGTTGTGGTCGTCCATCAACTCGTAGGAAGGGTCAGTAATGCGCGTTGCTCGGGTCATGCTGCCGTCGCTTTATTGTGATCGCTGCGTAGGATAATGCCCCGTCACGCACGTCCTCGCCAGCAGCAGTGTTTACAGGGTGCGGTTTTTCGCCTCGATCCACTGGGACATGTATTGGGTACTTTTATGCGCGTGGTGGCGCAGCATGCTGCCGGTGAAGTTGTCCCGGCGATGGGCAGCGAGGTCGCGGCGACAGCGTTCCAGGCATTCCACCAAGGCGGCCCCGTGGATGTCCTGGTCATAGCGCCGGGCTAGCAGTTGGCGCCCGTGTTCCTGGGCCCGGGTCCAGCGCTCACGGTCCTGATAAAGGGCCACGGCAGCGGCAGCCAGGGCCGGCGCATCCTGTGCAATCACGCCGGGCCAGGGCTGGTCATCGCCCATGGCCTCGGCGCCGATTGGGGTCGTGACACTAGGCGTGCCGCACAGCATGGCGTCGACCAACTTGCCCTTGATGCCCGCGCCAAAGCGCAACGGTGCCAGGCAGATGCGCGCGGCGGTCATGACTTGCAGCGCATCTTCGGCCCAGTTCATTACATGGAAGCCCTGGGCCTGATTGTGCAGGGCGGTGGCCTTGGGCGGGGTGTAGGCGCCGTAGATATGCAATTGGGCGCCTGGCAGTTGTTGGCGGATCAGTGGCCACAGGCGGTGCTTCATCCACAACACCGCATCCCAATTGGGCGCGTGGCGGAAGTTACCGATGCTGAGGAAATGCGCACGGTCTTCAAAGGGCGCAAATGCGTCGGTGGGCGGTTGCAGCATCAAGGGGCACCAGTGGAGCAGGGCGGCAGGCACCTTGAACTGTTCGGTGAGCAGGCGGATTTCCACGTCGGAGATCATCAAGCTGATGTCACAGCGGTAAATGGCGGCGATTTCGCGTTTGGCCAGGTCGGTGTCGGCCATGCGCTGGAACTCGTCTTCCAGCGCCGGCGCGAACAGGGCGCTGAAGTCGTCGCTGTCGGGTTTGGCTTTCACCTGCTCTTTGAGCCGCTGGTGACGGGCGTCGCGCAGGCTTTGCAGGTCGGAGGTCTCCAGCACGCGCAGGGCGTTGGGGCAGCATTGTTCTACGCGCCAGCCAAATTGCTCCTCCATCATGAAACGGTCGAACAGCACGATATCCGGGGCCAGTTCGCGGACAAAGTCATCGAAACTGCTGTTATTCAGTTCGATGGTGCGTTCGGCGATCCCGAGTGCCGGCAAGTCGGCCTTGTGTTCGCCGATGGTGGCGGGGCTGCTGAAGGTAATGTCCCAACCTTGCGTAAGAAAACTCTCAAGGATTTGCATCATATGCCCGCCCGCGGCAGAGGAACGGGGCTCCGGCCAGACGTAACCAATGACCAGGACTTTGGTGGCGGGCTGATTCATCGGCAAAGGTTTCCTTGAAGGGCAGGCGAAAAGCGCGCAATTAAACCACAACCTCAGCACATGACAATTTGTGTCTGGCGGTAGGTAGCGTCGGCACTTTGTGGTTAACTTCCGCCTCTCGAATTTGTTTAACCAAAAACCAGCATAAGGATTCCGTTCATGGCTCAAGTCACCCTTAAAGGCAACCCGGTCCAGGTTGAAGGCGAACTGCCGAAAGTCGGCGCCAAAGCTGCAGACTTCACCCTGACCGCCGGCGACCTGTCCAACGCCACCCTGGCTACCTTTGCCGGCAAGCGCAAAGTGCTGAACATCTTCCCAAGCGTTGATACCCCAACCTGCGCCACTTCCGTGCGCAAGTTCAATGCCCAGGCCAACGATGTGGCCAACACCGTGGTCCTGTGCATCTCCTCCGACCTGCCATTCGCCCAAGCGCGTTTCTGTGGCTCCGAAGGCCTGGAAAACGTTAAGAACCTGTCGGATTTCCGCAATGCCGACTTCGCCGTTGACTATGGTGTTTCCATCGCTGACGGCCCGCTGCAGGGCCTTACTGCTCGTGCTGTCGTGGTGCTGGATGAAAACGATAACGTGCTGCACAGCGAGTTGATCAAGGAAATCGCTGAAGAGCCGAACTACGACGCCGCCCTGGCTGTGTTGAAGTAACTGTTTCTACGTATGACTGTCGTTTGGCAGTAACACGTATGATGCATGATTGCGGCCTGGCCTAGTCCAGGCCGTTTTTATTTGAGCGTCAGCGGTTTAGCGAAATAGCCGGTGGACTAAGATCAGAAGTTAAGAGTTGTAAGCCCAAGGTAAATAGCCGGTAAAGGTGCTTTTCTTAAGGCCCCCCAGTGCTTATCTTTCAGCCTCCCAAAGTAGAAGCTCTCGCGCCCAATGGTTGATCACTCCATGCAATCCTCCCCCCGCAACTCCCGCCGCTGGCTGTTTGGCCTGCTCGTGCTGCTGGTTATCGCCGGCCTGTGCTGGAAATTCTGGCCCAGCGGCGCGGCCCATAAAGACGCTCCGGCCGGGCACACGGGTAAAACCGGCATGGCGCGCCCTGGCTTCGGCGGGTCCACTGGCCCAGTGCCGGTGCGCGTGGCTCCTGCAGTGCTGGGTGAGTTCCCGGTGTACTACAAGGCGCTGGGTACGGTCACGGCGCTGAACACCATTAATGTGCGCAGCCGGGTGGGCGGCGAGCTGGTCAAGATCGCCTTCGAGGAAGGGCAAATGGTCAAGGCCGGCGACCTGCTGGCAGAAATCGACCCGCGCAGCTACCAGAACGCCTTGCTCCAGGCCCAGGGCACCTTGCTGCAGAACCAGGCCCAGTTGAAGAACGCCCAGGTCGATGTACAGCGTTATCGCGACCTGTACGCCCAGGACAGTATCGCCAAGCAAACCCTGGACACCGCCGAAGCGCTGGTATTGCAGTACCAGGGCACGGTCAAGACCAACCAGGGCGCGGTGGACGACGCAAAGCTCAACCTGGAGTTCACCAAAATCCGCGCGCCCATCAGCGGCCGGGTGGGTTTGCGCCAGCTTGACGTCGGCAACCTCGTCGCAGCCAACGACACCACCGCCCTGGCGGTAATCACCCAGACCCAGCCAATCAGCGTGGCCTTCACCCTGCCGGAAAATACCCTGGAAACCGTGCTGGCCCGTTACCACGCTGGCAACAAATTGCCAGTGGAAGCCTGGGACCGTAGCGATGTGAAAAAGCAGGCGGTCGGTGTGCTGCAAAGCCTGGACAACCAGATTGACGTCACCACCGGCACCCTGAAATTCAAGGCGCGTTTCGATAACAAGGACCAGGCGCTGTTCCCCAACCAGTTCGTCAATGTGCACCTGCTGGCTGATACCTTGAAGAACGTGGTGCTGGCGCCATCTGCGGCGATCCAGTTCGGCAACAATGGCACCTTTGTCTACAAGCTCGACGGCGACAAGAAGGTCAAGGTCCAGCCCTTGGTGGTAGGTGACACCGATGGTGAAAACACCGTGATCAAGGAAGGCCTGGTCGCTGGCGACCGCGTGGTGCTGGAAGGCACCGACCGCCTCAAGGACGGCAGCGAGATCGAAGTAGTCAACGCCAGCAGCGAGGTGCCGACCACGCCGACCGAGCACCTGCAAGGCAAGCCCGCAGCGAAAGGGGAGACCGGGGCTGACGCCGGCAAGGCGCAAAAGGTCGGTTCATGAACCTGTCGCGCCTGTTCATCCTTCGCCCGGTCGCCACCACGCTGAGCATGCTGGCCATTGTCCTGGCCGGCATCATTTCGTACCGCCTGCTGCCGGTGTCGGCGTTGCCCCAGGTGGATTACCCGACTATCCGGGTGATGACCCTGTACCCCGGCGCCAGCCCCGATGTGATGACCAGCGCGGTCACCGCACCGCTGGAGCGCCAGTTCGGGCAGATGCCCGGGCTGACCCAGATGGCCTCTACCAGCTCCGGCGGCGCCTCGGTGCTGACCCTGCGTTTCAACCTCGACATCAATATGGACGTTGCCGAGCAACAGGTGCAGGCCGCGATCAACGCCGCCACCAACCTGTTGCCCAAGGATTTGCCGGCGCCGCCGGTGTACAACAAGGTCAACCCGGCGGATACCCCGGTGCTGACCCTGGCAATCACCTCCAAGACCATGTTGCTGCCCAAGCTCAATGATTTGGTCGACACACGCATGGCGCAGAAAATCGCGCAGATCAGCGGTGTCGGCATGGTCAGCATCGCCGGTGGCCAGCGCCAGGCCGTGCGTATCAAGGTCAACCCCGAGGCCCTGGCGGCCAATGGCTTGAACCTCTCGGACGTACGCGCCCTGATCGCCGCCTCCAACGTCAACCAGCCCAAAGGTAACTTTGACGGCCCCACCCGCGTTTCGATGCTCGACGCCAACGACCAACTGGTCTCGCCCGAGCAATACGCCGAACTGATCCTGGCCTACAACAATGGCGCTCCGTTGCGGCTCAAGGATGTCGCGCAGATCGTCGACGGCGCTGAAAACGAGCGCCTCGCCGCCTGGGCCAACGAGAACCAGGCCGTGCTGCTCAATATCCAGCGCCAGCCGGGCGCCAACGTGATCGAGGTGGTGGACCGCATCAAGGCCCTGCTGCCGAGCATCACCGACAACCTGCCGGCCGGCCTGGACGTGACGGTGCTCACCGACCGCACCCAGACCATCCGCGCTTCGGTCAAAGACGTGCAACACGAGCTTCTGATCGCCATTGCCCTGGTGGTCATGGTGACGTTCCTGTTCCTGCGCCGAGTCAGCGCCACGATCATTCCGTCCATCGCCGTGCCGCTGTCCCTGGTGGGCACCTTTGGTGTGATGTACCTGGCCGGATTCTCCATCAATAACCTGACGCTGATGGCCCTGACCATCGCCACCGGGTTTGTGGTGGACGACGCCATCGTGATGCTGGAGAACATCTCGCGCTATATCGAGGAAGGCGAGACGCCGATGGCGGCCGCGCTCAAGGGCGCCAAGCAGATCGGTTTCACCTTGGTGTCCCTGACGCTGTCGTTGATCGCGGTGTTGATTCCTTTGCTGTTCATGGCCGACGTGGTCGGGCGGCTGTTCCGTGAGTTCGCCATCACCCTGGCAGTGGCGATCCTGATTTCCCTGGTAGTGTCCCTGACACTCACGCCCATGATGTGCGCGCGCCTGCTCAAGCGCGAACCCAAGGAAGAAGAGCAGGGCCGCTTCTACAAAGCCAGCGGCGCCTGGATTGACTGGTTGATCGAAGCTTACGGCCGCAAGCTGCAATGGGTGCTCAAGCACCAGCCGCTGACGTTGCTGGTGGCGATCGCCACCCTGGGGCTTACGGTGGTGCTGTACCTGGTGGTGCCCAAGGGTTTTTTCCCGGTGCAGGACACAGGGGTAATCCAGGGTATTTCCGAGGCGCCGCAGTCGATTTCCTTTGCGGCCATGAGCCAGCGCCAGCAGGAACTGGCGAAGATCATTCTCGCCGACCCTGCGGTCGAGA
Organism: Pseudomonas sp. MF6751; assembly: GCF_016613265.1. NCBI lineage: Bacteria > Pseudomonadati > Pseudomonadota > Gammaproteobacteria > Pseudomonadales > Pseudomonadaceae > Pseudomonas > Pseudomonas sp. MF6751. Next base: position 47,695 of record NZ_JAENSV010000026.1, on the reverse strand, counting down.
GCCTGTCGTCCTACATTGGCGTGGATGGCGATAACGCCACCCTCAACAGCGGCCGCTTGCTCATCAACCTCAAGGCTCATGGCCAGCGCGACTTGAGCGCAGCCGAGGTCATCACCCGCCTGCAACCGCAGATCGACAAGCTGGTGGGCATCCGCCTGTTCATGCAACCGGTGCAGGACCTCACCATCGAAGACCGGGTCAGCCGTACCCAGTACCAGTTCAGCATGTCCTCCCCGGACGCCGAGTTGTTGGCGTTATGGAGCGGCAAGCTGGTACACGCCCTCAGCCAGTTGCCGGAACTCACCGACGTGGCCAGTGACCTGCAGGACAAAGGCTTGCAGGTGTACCTGGTGATCGACCGCGACGCGGCCTCGCGTCTGGGCGTAAGTGTCTCCACCATCACCGATGCGCTGTATGACGCCTTCGGCCAGCGCCAGATCTCCACCATCTACACCCAGGCCAGCCAGTATCGAGTGGTGTTGCAGGCCCAGTCCGGCGAAACCCTCGGCCCGGCGGCCCTCAACCAGATCCATGTGAAAACCACTGACGGTGGTCAGGTACGGCTGTCGAGCCTGGCCCATGTGGAACAGCGCCAGGCGCAATTGGCAATTGCCCATATCGGCCAGTTCCCGGCGGTGATGATGTCGTTCAACCTGGCGCCCGGCGTAGCGCTGGGCAAAGGCGTGGAACTGATCAACCAGACCCAGAAGGACATCGGCATGCCGGTGGGCGTGCAAACCCAGTTCCAGGGCGCGGCCCAGGCGTTCGAAGCCTCGTTGTCGAGCACCTTGCTGTTGATCCTGGCGGCGGTGGTCACCATGTACATCGTGCTCGGTGTGCTCTATGAGAGCTATATCCACCCAATCACCATCCTCTCGACCCTGCCGTCGGCGGCGGTGGGGGCCTTGCTGGCGTTGCTGCTCAGTGGCAATGACCTGGGCATGATCGCGATCATCGGCATCATCCTGCTGATCGGTATCGTGAAAAAGAACGCGATCATGATGATCGACTTCGCCCTCGACGCCGAACGCAACCAGGGCCTGGACCCGCAAACCGCGATCTACCAGGCCGCGCTGTTGCGCTTCCGGCCAATCCTGATGACCACCCTGGCTGCCTTGTTCGGCGCGGTGCCTCTGATGCTAGCGAGCGGCTCCGGCGCCGAACTGCGCCAGCCCCTGGGCCTGGTGATGGTCGGCGGGTTGCTGGTGAGCCAGGTGTTGACGCTGTTCACCACGCCGGTGATCTACCTGTACTTCGATCGTCTTGGCCGGCGCTGGCGCAAAGAGCCACAACGCCTGGAGCCGGTTGAGCCATGAACCTGTCCGGACCTTTCATCCGCCGGCCGGTCGCGACTATGCTGCTGAGCCTGGCGATCATGTTGCTCGGTGGCGTCAGCTTCAATTTGTTGCCGGTGTCGCCATTGCCGCAGATCGACTTTCCGGTGATCGTGGTGTCGGCCAGCTTGCCCGGCGCCAGCCCCGAGGTGATGGCGTCTACGGTGGCCACGCCGCTGGAGCGCTCATTCGGCGCGATTGCCGGTATCACCACCATGAGCAGTTCGTCGAGCCAGGGCTCTACCCGGGTGATTCTGGCGTTCGATTCCGACCGCGATATCAACGGTGCGGCGCGGGAAGTGCAGGCGGCCATCAACGCGTCGCGCAACCTGCTGCCTAGTGGCATGCGCAGCATGCCCACCTACAAGAAGATCAACCCGTCCCAGGCGCCGATCATGGTGCTGTCGCTGACCTCCGACGTGTTGCAGAAGGGCCAGTTGTACGACCTGGCCTCGACCATTCTGTCCCAGAGCCTGTCCCAGGTGCCGGGTGTGGGCGAAGTGCAGATCGGCGGCAGTTCGCTGCCGGCGGTGCGCATCGAACTGGAACCAAAGGCCCTCGATCAGTATGGCGTCGCCCTGGACGATGTGCGCAACACCATCGCCAATGCCAACCAGCGCCGGCCCAAAGGCTCCCTGGAAGACAGCGAGCGCAACTGGCAGATCCAGGCCAACGATCAGTTGGAAAAAGCCAAGGACTATGAGCCCCTGCTGATTCGCTATCAGGATGGCGCGGCCCTGCGTCTCAAGGACGTGGCGAAGATCACCGATGGGGTGGAAGACCGCTACAACAGCGGTTTCTTCAACAATGATTCGGCGGTGTTGCTGGTGATCAACCGCCAGTCCGGCGCCAACATCATCGAAACCGTGCGACAGATCAAGGCGCAGTTGCCGGCGTTGCAGGCGGTGTTGCCGTCCAGCGTCAAGCTCAGCCTGGCCATGGACCGCTCGCCAGTGATCACCGCCACCCTGCATGAGGCGGAAATGACCCTGCTGATTGCCGTGGGGCTGGTGATCCTGGTGGTGTACCTGTTCTTGGGTAACTTCCGTGCTTCGCTGATCCCGACCCTGGCGGTGCCGGTGTCGCTGGTGGGCACCTTTGCGGTGATGTACCTGTATGGCTTTTCGCTGAATAACTTTTCGCTGATGGCGCTGATCCTCGCCACCGGTTTGGTCGTGGACGATGCCATCGTGGTGCTGGAGAACATTTCCCGGCACATCGACGAGGGCGTGCCACCGATGAAAGCCGCCTACCTGGGCGCCCAGGAAGTGGGCTTTACCTTGCTGTCGATGAACGTGTCGCTGGTGGCGGTGTTCCTGTCGATCCTGTTCATGGGCGGCATTGTTACCAACCTGTTCCGCGAGTTTTCCATCACCTTGTCGGCGGCGATCATCGTCTCGCTGATTGTCTCGCTGACCTTGACACCCATGCTGTGCGCTCGCTGGTTGAAGCCGCATGTGAAGGACCGGCAGACCGGTTTGCAGCGCTGGAGCCAGAAGATCAACGAGCGCATGGTCGCCGGCTACGCCACCAGCCTGGATTGGGTGCTGCGCCATCGGCGCCTGACCTTGCTCAGCCTGTTCGTCACAGTGGGCGTGAATATCGCGCTGTACGTGGTGGTGCCCAAAACCTTCATGCCCCAGCAGGACACCGGCCAGTTGATCGGCTTTGTGCGCGGTGACGATGGCCTGTCGTTCAGCGTCATGCAGCCGAAGATGGAGATCTTTCGCCAGGCGGTGCTCAAGGACCCGGCGGTGCTCAGTGTGGCCGGCTTTATCGGTGGCAACCAAGGCACTAACAACGCAGTGATGCTGGTGCGCCTCAAGCCGCTTGGCGAACGCAAGATCTCCGCCCAGGCGGTGATCGAGCGCCTGCGCAAGGAGGTGCCGCTGGTGGCGGGCGGGCGCTTGTTCCTCATGGCCGACCAGGATCTGCAGTTCGGGGGCGGCCGCGACCAGACCAGCGCGCAATATTCCTACATCCTGCAAAGTGGCGACCTGGCCGCGTTGCGCCTGTGGTACCCGAAAGTGGTGGCGGCGATGCGTGAGTTGCCGGAGCTGACCGCCATCGACGCCCGCGAAGGCCGCGGCGCGGCCCAGGTGACGTTGATTGTCGACCGCGACCAGGCCAAGCGCCTGGGCATCGACATGGACATGGTCACGGCGGTGCTCAACAACGCCTACAGCCAACGGCAGATTTCCACCATTTACGACAGCCTCAACCAGTACCAGGTGGTGATGGAGGTCAACCCCAAATACGCCCAGGACCCGATCACCCTCAACCAGATGCAGGTGATCACGGCCGACGGCGCACGGGTGCCGTTGTCGACCATTGCCCACTATGAGAACAGCCTGGCCGACGACCGCGTCAGCCATGAAGGCCAGTTCGCTTCGGAGAATATCGCCTTTGACATGGCGCCCGGGGTCACGGTGGAGCAGGGCACGGCGGCCATCGAGCGTGCGATTGCCAAAGTCGGGTTGCCCGAGGATGTGATCGCCAAGATGGCCGGCACTGCCGATGCGTTCGCCGCGACTCAGAAAGGCCAGCCGTTCATGATTCTCGGCGCGCTGGTGGCGGTGTACCTGGTGCTGGGTATCTTGTATGAAAGCTACATCCACCCGCTGACCATCCTGTCTACGCTGCCGTCGGCTGGTGTCGGTGCGTTGTTGGCGATCTACCTGCTGGGGGGCGAGTTCAGCCTGATCTCCCTGCTGGGCTTGTTCCTGTTGATCGGCGTGGTGAAGAAGAACGCGATCCTGATGATCGACCTGGCGCTGCAATTGGAGCGCAACGATGGCATGAGCCCGCTGGAGTCGATCCGCAGCGCCTGCCTGTTGCGCCTGCGGCCGATCCTGATGACCACCCTGGCCGCGATCCTCGGTGCCTTGCCGTTGCTGCTCGGCAGTGGTGATGGTGCGGAGATGCGCCACCCGTTGGGCCTGACCATTATTGGCGGCCTGGTGTTCAGCCAGGTCCTGACCCTTTACACCACCCCGGTGGTTTACCTTTACCTGGACCGCGCGCGCCATCGCTTCAACGCCTGGCGCGGCGTGCGTACCGATGCTGCCCTGGACACTGCGCTATGACCGACTCAACCCAATCACTCGTAGCTGCGGGCCTGCTGTGGCGAGGGAGCTTGCTCCCGCTGGGCTGCGAAGCGGCCCCAAAAAAGCCTGGGAGTGCTTCGCCCTCCAGCGCAAGCAAGCTCCCTCGCCACAATAAAGCTGCCGGCAATGGCATGAAGTTATTGGCCGTGATGATGTGTGGTGTGTTGCTCAGCGCCTGCGCCATCGGCCCTGACTACAAACGCCCGGACGTCATCGAGCCGGTGCAGTTCAAGGAGGCCCAGGGCTGGCGCCAGGCTAACCCGAGCGACTCCCTGGCGCGTGGCGCCTGGTGGGAGCTGTACGGTGACCGACAACTCAATGACCTGGTGGTGCGCCTCAACACGTCCAACCAGACCGTCGCCCAGGCCGAGGCGCGTTTTCGCCAGGCACAGGCGCTGGTACGCAGCTCACGGGGGGCCTTTTACCCCAGCGTTGACCTGAGCGTCGGCAAGACCCGCGCCAGCCAGGGCACCGGCAGCAGCAGTGCCAGCCTCAGCAGTTCCAGCAGCGGTATCCGCGACACCCTCAACGCCCAGTTGGGCGTGAGTTGGGAAGCCGATATCTGGGGCAAGTTGCGCCGCGGCCTGGAGGCCAACGAAGCCAGCGCCGAGGCGAGCTCGGCCGACCTGGCCGCGATGCGCCTGAGCCAACAGTCCGAACTGGTGCAAAGCTACCTGCAACTGCGCGTCATGGACGAACAGACGCGCCTGCTGCAAGCCACGCTGGACACGTACCAGCGCTCATTGAAAATGACCGAAAACCAATACCGTGCCGGTGTGGCTGGCAAGGATGCCATCGCCCAGGCGCAAACCCAGCTCAAGACCACTCAGGCCAGCCTGATCGATCTGATCTGGCAGCGTGCCCAATTGGAAAACGCCATCGCCGTACTGATCGGCGAGGCGCCAGCCAACTTCAACCTGGCGGTGAGCAAAGACATCCCGGCCCTGCCGCAGATACCCGTGAGCCTGCCGTCCCAGTTGCTGGAGCGTCGCCCCGATATCGCCTCGGCCGAGCGCTCGGTCATCGCCGCCAACGCCAATATTGGCGTGGCCAAGGCTGCCTATTACCCCGACCTGACCTTGAGCTTGGCGGGGGGCTACTCCAGCAGCACCTATGAAGATTGGATCAGCCTGCCAAACCGCTTCTGGTCGGTAGGGCCGAAACTGGCGATGACCCTGTTCGATGGCGGCCAACGCTCCGCGGAAGTCGACCGCACCGTGGCCAGCTATGACGAGACCGTGGCCAAATACCGCCAGACCGTACTGGACGGTTTCCGTGAGGTGGAAAACTACATGGTCCAGCTCAAGGTGCTCGCCGATGAGGCGGTGGTCAGCAATGAAGCACTGGAAGCCGCGCGTGAATCCTTGCGCTTGACCGAAAACCAGTACAAGGCCGGGTTGATTGCCTATCTGGATGTGGTCACGGTGCAGGCGACGGCATTGAGCAACGAGCGCACGGTATTGACCTTGCTGCAGTCGCGGCTGGTGGCCAGTGTGCAGTTGATCGCAGCATTGGGCGGAGGCTGGGATGGCCAGACCTCCCTGGCCGAAAAGGAGTAACCGGATACGCCGCGCATCCTGTGGGAGCAAGATCAAATGTGCGGGCAAGCCCCAATGCCAGTCAGTCAAGCACAGTACCCTGTGGGAGCTGGCTTGCCTGCGAAAGCGTTAGTGCAGTAGCAGATGCGGTGACTGACACACCGCCTTCGCGGGCAAGCCCGTTCCCACAGGAAATCTGCGCAAGCCCCGCACATTTTGATGTCCATGATGTGGTTGAAAACAGCCAGATAAAGCCAGCCGATTGACGCCAGAAATTGCGTGATGGCCAGTGGATTAATTAATCACCTGTCCTGTATTCATACTCGCTACAATCGCCCGATTTGCCACCCGGCACGGGCTTTTGCGCCGGTCGCCTGCGAGACGTCCCATGCTGATCGGTAGCTATTCAACCTCCCTTGTCGTGATTTCCCTGTGCGTGGCCATTCTGGCGTCCTACACCGCCTTGGACCTGGCCGGGCGTATCGCGACCGCCAAGGGGCGTGCCGTTTACCTGTGGATCACGGGTGGCGCAGTGGCGATGGGCATCGGCATCTGGTCCATGCACTTTATCGGGATGTTGGCCCTGCGCCTGCCGTTTGCCCTTGGGTTTGAGGTAGGCATTACCCTGTTGTCGCTTTTGATCGCGGTGCTATCCAGTGGCTTCGCGTTATGGCTGGTCAGCCAGCCACGCTTGCCGGCCTGGCAACTGGCGTTTGGCGCACTGGTGATGGGGGCCGGTATCGCCAGCATGCATTACACCGGCATGGCCGCGATGCGCATGACGCCGGGCATCGACTACGACCCGGCCTTGTTCGGCGCTTCGTTGTTGATCGCGGTGGTGGCTTCCGGCGCCGCGCTGTGGATCGCCTTCAACCTGCGACGTAACACACCTTATGTGCGCTTGGCTCGGGGCGGCGCAGCCGTGGTGATGGGCGTGGCCATCGTGGGGATGCACTACACCGGGATGGCTGCGGCGCGCTTTGCCGATGACAGCTTCTGCGGTGCCGCATTGACCGGCCTGAGCGGCAAGGGCCTGGATAACCTGGTCTTGGTTACTTCGCTGGCGGTATTGGTCATTGCGCTGTTGACCTCGGTGCTGGATGCGCGCCTGGAAGCGCGCACCGCCGTACTCGCCGATTCCCTGACCCTGGCCAACCAGGAACTCACCCACCTGGCCCTGCATGACATGCTCACCGGCCTGCCCAATCGCACCTTGCTGGCAGATCGCATACAACAAGGCATCCAGGCGGTGCACGAGCGGGGCGGTTGCTTTGCCTTGATGTTTATCGACCTGGATGGTTTCAAACCGGTCAACGATGCCTTTGGTCATCACCTGGGCGACCAGTTGCTGCGCGAAGTCGGCTTGCGCCTGCGCGAGGACTTGCGCAGCCAGGACACCCTGGCCCGCATCGGCGGTGATGAGTTCGTGTTGCTGGTGCAACTCACCCAGCCCGATGATGCCATGGGCCTGGCTGAACGCCAGGTCAGCTTGATCAACCGCACGTTCACGGTGGCCGAGCATCAGTTGCAGATCTCGGCCAGCATCGGCATCGCCATGTTCCCGGGCAACGGTAGCAACCCCCAGGAGCTGCTGATGAACGCCGACGCGGCGATGTATCACGCCAAGGGCATGGGCAAGAATGGCTACAGCTTCTTCGATGTGTCGATGAACACCAATGCGCGCAAACAACTGCAATTGCTGCAGGACCTGCGCATTGCCCTTGAGCAGGGGCAATTTCGTTTGCATTACCAACCCAAGTTCGACGCCGTCAGTGGTCTTGCCGTGGGGGCCGAGGCGCTGTTGCGCTGGGAGCATCCGCATCAGGGCTTGCTGATGCCCGCTACGTTTATTGCACTGGCGGAGAAAACCGGGCTGATCATTCCCATCGGCGAATGGGTACTCGATGAAGCTTGTCGCCAGATGAGCCAGTGGTACGCCCAGGGTTATGAGCACTGGCGCATTGCCGTTAACCTCTCGGCGTTGCAGTTCTGCCATGCTGGGTTGGTCAACAGCGTAGCGGCCGCGCTGGAGCGTCACCAATTGCCGGCCAACAGCCTCACGCTGGAAATCACCGAGACCACCGCCATGAGCGATGCTGATGCAAGCATGACGGTATTGCAGCAGCTCTCGGACATGGGGGTTGACCTGTCCATCGATGACTTTGGCACCGGTTACTCCAGCCTGATGTACCTCAAGCGCCTGCCGGCCAACGAGCTGAAGATCGATCGCGGTTTTGTGCGTGACCTGGAACACGACAGCGATGACGCGGCCATCGTCTCGGCCATCGTGGCCCTCGGCCAGGCCCTGGGCCTGCGCATCGTCGCCGAGGGGGTGGAAACCGATGTGCAGCAGCACTTCCTCACCCGCCTGGGGTGTGACTCCTTGCAAGGTTACTTGTTGGGGCACCCACTGCCGGCCGATAGCTTCATGGCGAATATCCGGGGCGCTGAACAGGCGGCGCCTGACAAAAGCAGTCTGTGATAGGTATTCTTGGATCCAACCCTGAACATCCGGTTGAATCGGGAGATCGCAGCCATGGACAAAGTCGTCATCATCACCGGGGGCAGTCGTGGAATCGGCGCCCAGACGGCCTTGCTCGCCGCTCGCCAAGGCTATCGCATCTGCATCAACTACCAGTCTGATGAAGACGCTGCCCTGCGTGTACTGGATCAGGTTCGCGCGCTGGGTGCCCAGGCGATTGCCGTGCGGGCCGATGTCAGCAGTGAGGATGAAGTGATCGGCCTGTTCAATCGCGTTGATGCGGAACTGGGCCGGGTCACCGCGCTGGTGAATAACGCCGGCACCGTGGGGCATAAGTCGCGTGTCGATGAGATGTCCGAGTTTCGTATCCTCAAAATCCTCAAGACCAATGTGCTGGGCCCGATCCTGTGTGCCAAGCACGCGGTATTGCGCATGTCGCCCCGGCATGGCGGGCAGGGCGGCAGTATCGTCAACGTGTCGTCGGTGGCGGCGCGGCTGGGCTCGCCGGGTGAGTATGTCGACTACGCGGCCTCCAAGGGCGCGCTGGACACCTTTACCCTGGGGCTGTCCAAGGAGGTGGCGGGCGAGGGCATTCGCGTCAACGCCGTGCGCCCTGGCTATATCTTTACCGATTTCCATGCCCTGAGCGGCGACCCGAACCGGGTCAGCAAGCTGGAGTCCGGTATCCCGATGGCGCGTGGCGGGCGCCCGGATGAAGTGGCAGAGGCGATTATCTGGTTACTATCGGACAAGGCATCGTATTCCACCGGAACGTTTATCGACTTGGGCGGCGGCCGTTAAAACGAGCGCACGATCCGCCCTAATGTCTCCATGGCCTTTTCCGACGCCTCGTTCCAAGGGCTTCCGTAATTCAGGCGAATGCAGTTTCTGAAGCGCTGAGTGGCGGAAAAGATCGGCCCCGGCGCAATGCTGATGCCCTGGGCGAGGGCCATCTGGAACAATTTCAGCGAGTCGGTCTGCTCCGGCAACTCCAACCACAAAAAATAGCCTCCCGCTGGCTGGCTGACCCTTGTTTGCGCCGGAAAATAACGAGCGATGGCCGCCAGCATGGCGCTCTGCTGTTCTTCCAGGGCGTAGCGCAGTTTGCGCAGGTGCCGGTCATAGCCGCCGTGTTGCAGGTAGTCGGCAATCGCCGCCTGGGCCGGCATTGACGGGCACAATGAGGTCATCAGTTTCAGCCGCTCGACCTTCTGTGCGAAGCGCCCGGCGGCGACCCAGCCCACGCGGTAACCCGGTGCCAGGCTCTTGGCAAAGGAGCCACAGTGCATCACCAGCCCTTCGGTGTCGAAGGCCTTGGCCGGTTTCGGGGCTTGTTGCCCGTAATACAATTCGGCGTAGACGTCATCTTCGATCAGCGGCACTTGATGGCTGCGCAGCAGCTCCACCAGCGCCTGTTTTTTCTCTTCAGGCAGCGTGGCGCCCATGGGGTTCTGGAAGCTGGTCATGGTCCAGCAGGCCTTGATCGGATAGCGCTCAAGGCTTTGGGCCAGGGCGTTCAGGTCAATACCGTCGCGCGGGTGCACCGGGATCTCCACAGCCTTGAGCTTCAGGCGTTCAAGCACCTGCAAGCACGCGTAGAACGCCGGCGCTTCGATGGCGACCAGGTCGCCCGGTTCGGTCACGGCCTGCAGGCACAGGTTGAGTGCTTCCAGGGCGCCGTTGGTGATCAGCAACTCCTCCATCGGCAGCATCAGGCCGCCGACCATATAGCGCAGGGCAATCTGGCGGCGCAGTTGTGGGTTGCCTGGCGACATGTCGGTGACCACCAGGCGTGGGTCCATGTCGCGGCTGGCACTGGCCAGGGAGCGGGCCAGGCGCGGCAGCGGGAACAGCATGGGGCTGGGGAAGGCCGAGCCGAAGGGCACGGTGTTGGGGTCTTTGATCGAGTCCAGTACCGAGAACACCAGCTCACTGACGCCCACATCGGTGGACTCATGCACCTGCTCACTCACCACCGGCTCGGAAAACGGGCTCGGCGCGTGGGTGTTGACGAAGTAGCCAGAACGCGGGCGCGCCCTGATCAGGCCACGACGCTCCAGCAAGTAATAGGCCTGGAACACCGTGGACGGGCTGACGCCGTAGGCCTGGCTGGCATAGCGTACCGATGGTACGCGCTGGCCGGGGCCGAGGACGCCGGAGCGGATCAGTTCTGCGATGTCGTCGGCAAATTTTTCGTAGCGTTTCATGGCGGCCTAATTAGCTTTTTGAATGTGTACGCAGGGCGAACTGTGGGAGCTGGCTTGCCTGCGAAGGCGGTGTGTCAGTCACTGCATCTGTTACTGCTCTACCGTTTTCGCAGGCAAGCCAGCTCCCACATTTGATTTTTATTGTTGATCAAGTATCAGCGATTCAAGGGCGCAACGAAGCGGCTGTCAGCAGCGGTATAAATCCAAGGCTCATCCACATCAGTGACTTTAAAACGCAGGGTTTGAGAGCTGCTGGCCGGTGTGTCCGCCAGCAATGCTACCGACACCGGTATATCGACAATTTCCCCGGCAGCCAGGCTGACCTGGGTCTTGCCTTGCAGCTGGAACCCGTCGGCATCCACCAGTTCCAGGCGGTAGTCCTGGCGCTGCTGGGTCTTGTTGATCACCTTGAGGCTGTAGATGTTTTCGATCAAGCCCTGGCTGTTTTCACGGAACATGCCTCGGTCTTTGGTCACATCCAGCGACACCATCGGCCGTTCAATCAGCGCCACCACCAACGCCGCGATCATCACCAGCAGCACGGCACTGTAGCCGATCAGGCGCGGCCTTAGCAGGTGGGTCTTGCCACCCTGCAATTGATGCTCACTGGTGTAACTGACCAAGCCACGGGCATAGCCCATTTTGTCCATGATCGAATCACAGGCGTCGATGCAGGCCGCACAACCAATGCATTCCATTTGCAGGCCGTCGCGGATGTCGATGCCCGTGGGACAAACCTGCACGCACAGCTGGCAATCGATGCAATCGCCAAGGCCAACCTCGGCTGGCTGCACGTCACGTTTACGCGGGCCACGATGCTCGCCGCGGGCGGTGTCGTAGGAAATGGTCAGGGTGTCTTTATCAAACATTACGCTCTGGAAGCGTGCATAGGGGCACATGTGCATGCACACCGCTTCGCGTAGCCAGCCGGCATTGATGTAGGTGGCGCCTGTGAAAAACAGCACCCAGAACAGGCTCACCCCGCCGATCTGCCACGTCAACAGTTCGGCGGCCAAGGGGCGGATCGGGGTGAAGTAGCCCACAAACGTCAGCCCGGTCAACACACTGATACCCAGCCACAATGTGTGCTTGGCCGAGCGCCTCGCCAGCTTATTCAGGCTCCAGGGGGCGGCCTGAAGTTTGATGCGCTGGTTGCGCTCACCTTCGGTCACCTTCTCGCACCACATGAACAGCCAGGTGAACGAGCTTTGCGGGCAGGTGTAGCCGCACCATACGCGGCCGGCAAACACCGTGATCGCGAAGAGGCCGAAGGCGCAGATGATCAACAGCGCCGAGAGCAGGATGAAGTCCTGGGGCCAGAACGTCGCACCAAAAATGTGGAACTTGCTCTCCGCCAGGTCCCACAGTACGGCTTGGCGCCCACCCCAGTTCAGCCACACGGTGCCGAAAAAAGCCAGAAACAGCAGGCCGGCACCGCCCACTCGCAGGGTGCGAAACAAGCCGGTAAAGCTGCGGGTATGGATCAGGTTGTCGCTGGATTTGGCCTTCACTTTCTTGGGGTGAATGGGCTCAAAGGTTTCCACGGTTGGGATTCGTTCGCTCATGGTCATTCGCTCATCAGCCTCCATCAGGCCGACGAACTATGGGCGACAGACTGTTTGCATAACAGACTCAGGTGGCGTGATAAAAAGCGGATCAGATCAGCTTGACGCGTTCTTGTGCGGCAATCTGCTGCACCCCATGGCCAAAGGGGTGCAGGGGTTAAACGGGTCTGATGATGCAGATCAATTAAATCACCGAACCAGGTTGGTCCGCCTTTACATGCTCACGGCCATCGGTTGCGCCTTCAACCGTCAGCGCGTCCGCCTCGGCTTCGGTGATGTAGATGCGCGAACCTGCCAGTTCCAGATAAGACATGGCTTTGTCGTGATCGGTCAGGATGGTCACCCGGGTGGCTGGCAGGCTTTGTTCCTGGCCGTTGTCGTCGAGCGTGAAGTAGCACAGATGATTTTCGATGCGTACGGTCATGACAATCTCCGTTTTGTGGGCTATGCAGCGTTAGGCGGCCGCCATGCGCACGGGTTCCAGGCAACTGACTGGCGGTCTGCGCTGTCCATCCTTTATCTATCCATAATAAAAAGGAGCGCATCCATGGACGCCTGGTGGCATCTGGTGTGGCAAACGCTGCAAGCCGAATTCGCAGACATTGGCGATGCCCGGCAACTCACCCAAGTGACCGTGCGCCTGCTGATCGCGGCGATCCTCGGCGGCATCCTGGGGTTTGAGCGTGAACACAAGGGCAAGGCGGCCGGAGTGCGCACCCATATGCTGGTGGCGCTGGGCGCCGCGCTGTTCGTGCTGGTGCCGCAGATGTCCGGCAACCAGGCGGATGCCATGAGTCGTGTGGTTCAAGGGGTCATCGCGGGCATTGGCTTCCTCGGCGCTGGCACCATCCTCAAGGGCAAGGAAGACGACGAGGGCCAGCATGTAAAGGGCCTGACCACCGCGGCCGGGTTGTGGATGACCGCCGCCATTGGGGTTGCGGCGGGAATGGGGCGTGAATCGACGGCGGTGCTCAGTACGCTGCTGGCCCTGGCGGTATTCAGCGTGATGCCACGGATCGTCAAGCTGCTGGAGAAGGATGAGTGACGCAGGTCACGTGATGAGGTTGCCGTATCTCACCTCACCGAAGGCTTTCACCACAAAGGGCGACTCTCCCGGATTGCCGGAAATCATCACCACGCTTGTATTGTTGGCGGGGCTATAGTGAATCTGTACCTCGCTACTGGCTCCCGAGAAGTTTCTTACCAATTTCAATGGATTGTTGCCGAGTTGGTTTCTGATTGCCGATACATCAAGTTTGTCTCTGAGGCGATCAAAATCCATCACTTGCACAGGTGCGTCGAAGCTTGATTCGCGGGTACTACGGAAGGTAAAGGTCTGACCATTGTCAATTCTGGCATTGTTGTTGTGTTTAAGGCTTTCTGCCGGGGGCGGTGGATTATCCGGTTGAGGGGGCGGGTTGCCGAGGTCCGCCTCTTTGCCGATATCGAAGAGGGCTGAAGCCAGAGGCGTACTTTGCCGCATTCGCTGTATGGCAGACAGCTTCTCAACGCGTAGATCACGCTCGATTTGTATAGCGCAGTTGAAACCTGCCTCGGGATCAAGAGTGGAGGTACGCTCGCGAATTTCTTCAAGGCTCAAGCCCGGGTCCTCGATATGTGAGGATCGGTCATGAATCATCTGCAGGCATGACTGACCTAAACGCTCCTTCACATCGGTAATCAGTTTACGCGCTTCGTCTGCATCCGGGCCGTGCAGCAAGGATTTGACGGTTTCCCTGCTTAACAGCCTTCGGATCGTGATCACCTGCCCGGAGGTCTCGTGTGAGTTGGGCGCGCGCAGCATATTGGTAATGTTCTGCTGGCTGGTCAGCGCACGAAGTTGGGCAAGCTGGGTGGCGTCGGCACCGGCCGTCTTCGGCTCTACGTCCGCAGAGGGGGCTGGGTTGGGCAAGGTAAAGGTTTGCGGCGCCGTGGAAGGGGCGGAGGCGGGCGTGTCAGGCTCTTTCGTGCGCATGATTGCGCTCGGGCCGGCCCTGAACAGATCGTTCAGTTTTTCCCGATGATCGTTGACTGGCGGTTGTTGGATGCCGTGAACATCCGAGAACGGGGGCAGTAGTGAGGTGCGCATAGAAGGTACTCGCTTAACGGACAAGATAGTCTGCGGCCGGCAAGGGGGCGAGGCAGCGTACGGGAGACTGAATCTATCTTGTTCATCAAGAGCGGGATCTCGGTATTGTCGGTGATTGAAGTAGGAAAGCTCAGTAGCGCTTGCCCGCGATATTGTGTTCACGGGCAAGTGCTTGCGTGTCTGTGAGTCAGGCAATAACCGGCGGCATCGTCGTGGGCGGTTCCTGCACCGGTGGCGGCTGGTTTTCAGGCGGCTCCTGTTCAGGATCGCGCTCCGGTTCGGGCGGGGGCAGTGGGGGGGTGTCAATCTTCGGGTCTTCGGGTTCAGGAGGTGTCGGGATACTCATGGGTATGGCCTCGTTTGTGCTTTGCTCTATCGGTGGACCATTGCCTGCTGGAAATGATTCCCGCCCAGGGGCGGTATATCCACCTGAACTTTTGGACAGCGCCCAGGCTCGGACTTTAAACGGCCCAGCTCAAGGATAGCGTCGCCGTCTCTGAATTCGTATCAAGCAAAGAGCGTCCAAAGGGCGTAAGGGGAAGCTGCTCGATGACTGCCGAAACACTGGTTCCAGAAGACTCCGTGCTGCCGTTGTCGCAGGCGCTGCTGTTACCCAGGATCGCGATCGAAAGCACCATGCCGGTCATCGACAACGGGGAGTTTGCCGTCAAGGCGGTGGTGGGCCAGCGGGTTCATGTCACCAGCAAAGTGTTCGCGGATGGCCACGATAAGCTGGCGGTGTTGATCCGCTGGCGCGCCCTGGGAGACGAAAGCTGGCACAGCGTGGTCATGCTGGATATCGGCAACAACGGTTGGGAGGGCGCGTTTACCGTGGCCCACCAAGGCCGCCATGAGTACTGCATCGAAGCCTGGATCGACACCTTTGCCAGCTTCTGTTACGAACTGCGCAAGAAGCATGAAGCTGGCGTGCCGGTCAGCCTCGAATTGCAGGAGGGCCGTAGCCTGGTGCTGCAGGCCGCCGAACGCAGTGACAACGAACTGCGTGACCGCTTGATGCTGTTGCACCATGAGCTGTCCGGCCTGTTGGAAACCGAGCAGGTGGCTTTGTTCCTGCACGAAGACAGTGCACACCTGATGACCCAGGCCGACCATCGCGCCTATTTGAGCGTCAGCCCAGCGTACCCGATTGACGTGGAACGTGAAGCCGCACAATTTGCCAGCTGGTACGAGCTGTTTCCCCGCTCGATCACTGACGATCCGGCGCGGCACGGCACCTTTAACGACGTGCACGCACGCTTGCCGATGATCCACGACATGGGCTTCGACGTGCTGTACTTCCCGCCGATCCACCCTATCGGCCGTAGCCACCGCAAGGGCAAGAACAACTCACTCACCGCCGGCCCTGATGATCCGGGCAGCCCCTACGCCATTGGCAGTGAGGAGGGCGGTCACGAGGCTATTCACCCGCAGTTGGGCACTCGCGATGATTTCCGCCGGTTGGTCAAGGCTGCTGCCGAACACGGCCTGGAAATCGCCCTGGATTTCGCCATCCAGTGCTCCCAGGACCACCCGTGGCTCAAACAGCATCCGGGTTGGTTCAACTGGCGCCCGGACGGCACGATCAAATACGCGGAAAATCCGCCGAAAAAGTACCAGGACATCGTCAACGTCGATTTCTATGCGGCCGATGCCATCCCCAGCCTGTGGACCGAGCTGCGTGACATCGTGGTGGGCTGGGTGGAAGAGGGCGTGAAGACCTTTCGCGTCGACAACCCACATACCAAGCCGCTGCCGTTCTGGCAATGGCTGATCAGCGACGTGCGTGCCAAGTACCCGGAGGTGATCTTCCTCGCCGAAGCTTTCACCACCCCGGCGATGATGGCGCGCCTGGGCAAGGTCGGCTATTCCCAGAGCTATACCTACTTCACCTGGCGCAACACCAAGGCTGAGCTGAGCGAGTACCTTGCCCAACTGAACCAGTCGCCCTGGCGTGAGTGCTACCGCCCGAACTTCTTCGTCAATACGCCGGACATCAACCCGGGTTTCCTGCATGAGTCCGGTCGCGCAGGCTTCCTGATCCGCGCTGCGCTGGCCACGATGGGCTCGGGCCTGTGGGGAATGTATTCGGGTTTTGAGTTATGCGAAGCCGCGCCGGTGCCGGGCAAAGAGGAATACCTGGACTCGGAGAAGTACGAAATCCGCCCTCGGGACTTCACCGCGCCGGGCAACATCATCGCCGAGATCGCCCAGCTCAACCGCATCCGCCGCCAGAACCCGGCGTTGCACACGCACCTGGGGCTCAAGCTCTACAACGCCTGGAACGACAACATTCTGTATTTCGGCAAGCGCAGCGAAGACGGCAGCAATTTCATTCTGGTCGCCGTCAACCTCGACCCCCACAACGCCCAGGAAGCCCACTTTGAATTGCCGCTGTGGGAGATGGGCTTGCCCGACGATGCCCAGACCCAGGGCGAAGACTTGATGAACGGCCACCGCTGGACCTGGTACGGCAAGACCCAATGGACCCGGTTGGAGCCGCAGATGCCGTTCGGGATCTGGCGCATCAGCACATCCTGAATCTGATGAGGATCGAAAGTGTGGGAGCGGGTTCAGTTAGCAAAATGTTGAGTTTTTCAGGAGTTTGCAATGGCCAAGAAACCCAAGGCAGCCACCTTTATCAAAGACCCGCTCTGGTACAAAGACGCGGTGATCTACCAAGTTCACGTCAAATCCTATTTTGACTCCAACAACGATGGCATTGGGGACTTTGCCGGGCTGATCGCCAAGCTCGACTACATCGCCGACCTCGGCGTGAACACCATCTGGCTGCTGCCGTTCTACCCGTCGCCCCGGCGTGATGACGGCTACGACATTGCCGAATACCGCGGCGTGCACAGCGACTACGGGACGATGGCCGACGCCAAGCGCTTTATTGCCCAAGCCCACCAACGCGGGCTGCGCGTGATCACTGAACTGGTGATCAACCACACCTCCGACCAGCACCCCTGGTTCCAGCGTGCGCGCAAGGCCAAGCCAGGCTCGGCCGCTCGGGACTTCTACGTGTGGTCGGACGATGACCAGAAATACGACGGCACACGCATTATTTTCCTCGACACCGAAAAATCCAACTGGACCTGGGACCCGGTGGCCGGCCAGTACTTCTGGCACCGCTTTTACTCGCACCAACCCGACCTCAACTTTGATAACCCGCAGGTCATGAAAGCGGTGCTGTCGGTGATGCGCTATTGGCTCGACCTGGGCATCGATGGCCTGCGCCTGGACGCCATTCCCTACCTGATCGAACGGGACGGCACCAACAACGAAAACCTGGCGGAAACCCATGACGTCCTCAAGCAGATCCGCGCCGAGATCGACGCCCATTACCCCGACCGCATGCTGCTGGCCGAAGCCAACCAGTGGCCCGAAGACACGCAGCTGTACTTTGGCGACAGAAAGGGTGATGACGGCGATGAATGCCACATGGCGTTCCACTTTCCGCTGATGCCGCGCATGTACATGGCGTTAGCCCAGGAAGATCGCTTCCCCATCACGGACATTCTGCGCCAGACCCCGGAGATTCCCGCCAACTGCCAGTGGGCAATTTTCCTGCGCAACCATGATGAGCTGACCCTGGAAATGGTCACCGACAAAGAGCGCGACTACCTGTGGAACTACTACGCCGCAGACCGCCGCGCCCGTATCAACCTGGGCATTCGGCGACGCCTGGCGCCGCTGGTGGAGCGTGATCGTCGGCGGGTGGAATTGCTCAACAGCCTGTTGCTGTCGATGCCGGGCACGCCGACCTTGTACTACGGCGATGAAATCGGCATGGGCGACAACATCTACCTGGGCGACCGTGACGGCGTGCGCACGCCCATGCAATGGTCCATCGACCGCAATGGCGGGTTTTCCCGTGCCGACCCGGCCAGCCTGGTGTTGCCGCCGATCATGGACCCGCAATACGGTTACCAGTCGGTCAACGTCGAGACCCAAGCCCAGGACCCGCACTCATTGCTCAACTGGACCCGGCGCATGCTCGCAGTGCGCAAGCAGTCCAAAGCGTTTGGCCGTGGCAGCCTGAAAATGCTCTCGCCGACTAACAGGCGCATCCTGGCTTACACCCGTGAATACACCGGCGAAGACGGCCACACCGAGATCATCCTGTGCGTAGCCAATGTGTCGCGCAGCGCCCAGGCGGCGGAGCTGGACCTGTCGGCTTTTGCCGGCATGGTGCCGGTGGAGATGCTCGGCGGTAATGCCTTCCCGCCGATCGGCCAGCTGAATTTCCTGCTGACCCTGGCGCCCTATGGTTTCTATTGGTTCGTGCTGGCAGCGGAAAACCAGATGCCCAGCTGGCATGTGGAACCGGCGCAAAGCATGCCTGACTTCACCACTTTGGTACTGAAAAAACGCATGGAAGAGTTACTGGAAGAACCTTGCCGCACCAGCCTGGAACAGACTTCACTGCCCGCCTGGCTGCCCAAGCGTCGCTGGTTTGCCGGCAAAGATACGGCAATCGACACGGTGCACATCGCTTATGGCGTGCGTTTTGGCGACCCGCAGCATCCGGTGTTGCTCAGCGAGATCGAAGTGACCAGTGCTGGCCAGGTCAGCCGCTACCAACTGCCCTTGGGCTTCCTTGGCGAAGACCAGTTCACCAGCGCCTTGCCACAGCAATTGGCGTTGGCCCGAGTGCGACGCACTCGCCAGGTAGGTTTGGTGACCGATGCCTTCAGCCTTGAGCATTTTATCCTTGAGGTGATCCAGGCCATGCAGGCCGGCACGGTGCTCAATACCCCTGACGGCGATCTGCGGTTCGAGGCGACTGAGCACTTGGCCGCACTGCAACTGACCCGTGAATCGCCGGTGCGTTATTTGTCTGCCGAGCAGTCCAACAGCTCGGTGGTGGTCGGTGACAGCCTGGTGCTCAAGCTGATTCGTAAAGTCAGCGCCGGTGTGCACCCGGAGCTGGAAATGAGTGCCTACTTGACCGGCGCCGGCTACCCGAATATCTCGCCGCTGCTGGGCTTTATGAGCCGCCGCGACGGGCAGGGGCAGGACAACCTGCTGATGATTGCCCAGGGTTACCTGAGCAATCAGGGCGATGCCTGGAGCTGGACCCAGAACAACCTGGAGCGCGCGATCCGCGATGAGCTGGCCGACGCGATCTCTGAACAGGAACAGCACTACAACGCTCTCGGCGAACTGGCGGATTTTGCCGGTTTGCTCGGTCAGCGCCTGGGTGAAATGCACCTGGTGTTGGGTGCGCCAACCGCCGACAAGGCTTTCAAACCCGAACCCACCACAGCCAAAGACACCCAAGCCTGGGCCAAGGATGTCGGCGCCCAGATCGACCGCGCCTTGCAGTTGCTCAAGCTTAATCAAAGCCAGTTGAACCCCGCCGACCAGGCGTTGGTCAGTGAATTACTGGCGCAGAAAAAAGCCATCGCGGCGCATGTCCAGGCGTTGGCCAAAGCCACGGCGGGCGGGTTGCGCATTCGCGTCCACGGTGACTTGCACCTGGGCCAGGTATTGGTGGTCAAGGGTGATGCCTACTTGATCGACTTCGAGGGCGAACCGGCGCGACCGCTGCATGAGCGGCGCGGCAAACACAGCCCTTATAAAGATGTGAGCGGTGTGCTGCGTTCCTTCGATTATGCCGCGGCGATGGCGCTGAATGTGCAGGGGGTGGATCACACGCCAGAAGCGAACGCTGCGCGTAAACGCGTGACCGACCGCTACCTGAATGAAGCCCGCGTAGCATTTACCCAGGCTTACCAGGCCGCTGCGTCTACACTGGCGCATGACTGGCAGGATGCCAACGGCCAAGACGCAGCGCTGACCTTGTTCAGCCTGGAAAAGGCCGCGTACGAAGTGGCCTACGAAGCAGAAAACCGCCCGACCTGGCTGCCGGTGCCCCTGCAAGGGCTGCACGGCTTGCTGAGCGGGCTGACACCTATATCTAAACCTGTACGCGGTGGGGAGACGTCATGAGTTTTACACAGAGAGAACCGCTGCAGCCCAAGTTGACGGCATTGCCGGCGTCCAAGGACGTCGATGCGCTGGTGCGCGCCGAGCACCCCGATCCTTTTTCGGTCCTGGGGCCCCATGATGACGAGCAGGGCGGCCAGTTTATCCGCGCGTTCCTGCCGGAGGCCCTGAGTGTCCAAGTACTGGCGCGTGACACGGGCGAGCCGGTTGGCAGCCTCGACGCCACCGAGGTGCCGGGCCTGTTTGTCGGGCACTTGCGCACTCGCCAGCCCTACCTGCTGAAAATCCAGTGGGCCGGCGGTGAGCAAATCACCGAAGACCCCTACAGCTTCAGCCAATTGCTGCTGGGGGAAATGGACCTGTACCTGTTTGCCGAAGGCAATCACCGTGACCTGGGCAACTGCCTGGGGGCTCAGGTGGTCAGCGTCGATGGCGTGCAAGGCGTGCGCTTTGCCGTCTGGGCGCCGAACGCACGGCGGGTTTCGGTGGTGGGCGACTTCAATATCTGGGACGGGCGCCGCCACCCGATGCGCCTGCGCCATCCATCGGGCGTGTGGGAAATCTTCATCCCACGCCTGCAGCCGGGCGCGGCCTACAAGTATGAAATTCTCGGTGCCCACGGCATTCTGCCGCTCAAGGCCGACCCTGTGGCGCTGGCCACCCAACTGCCGCCGGACACCGCCTCGAAGGTCGCCGCACCTTTGCAAGTGGATTGGCAGGACCATGAGTGGATGCAATCGCGGGGAGACAAGCAGAAAACCACCGCGCCGTTGTCGATCTACGAGCTGCATGTGGGGTCCTGGCAGTGCGAGCTGGACGAGGCCGGTGAAGTGGCCCGTCAATATGGCTGGCGCGAACTGGCTGAGCGGCTGATTCCTTACGTTCAACAATTGGGCTTCACCCATATCGAGCTGATGCCGATCATGGAACACCCCTTTGGTGGCTCCTGGGGCTATCAGGCGTTATCCCAGTTTGCCCCCAGTGCTCGCTTTGGCTCGCCGGAAGACTTTGCCTGGTTCGTCAATGCCTGCCATCAGGCCGATATCGGCGTGATCCTTGATTGGGTGCCCGCGCATTTCCCCACCGATACCCACGGCCTGGCGCAATTTGACGGTACCGCGCTGTACGAATACGCCAACCCCCTGGAAGGCTTTCACCAGGACTGGGACACGCTGATCTACAACCTGGGCCGCACCGAGGTCCACGGTTTCATGCTCGCGTCGGCCTTGCACTGGCTCAAGCATTTTCACGTCGATGGCCTGCGCGTGGACGCAGTGGCCTCCATGCTGTATCGCGATTATTCGCGCAAGGCCGGTGAATGGGTGCCCAACCGCCATGGCGGTCGCGAGAACCTGGAAGCCATCGACTTCTTGCGGCACCTGAACGACGTGGTTGCCCTTGAAGCCCCGGGCGCCTTGGTGATTGCCGAAGAGTCCACGGCCTGGCCCGGCGTCAGCCAGCCTACCCAACAGGGTGGCCTGGGGTTCAATTACAAATGGAACATGGGCTGGATGCACGACTCGCTGCATTACATCCAGCAAGACCCGGTGTACCGCGCCCATCATCACAACGAGCTGAGTTTCGGGCTGGTTTACGCCTGGTCGGAGCGCTTTATCCTGCCGATTTCCCATGATGAGGTGGTGCACGGCAAGCACTCGCTGATCGACAAGATGCCCGGCGACCGCTGGCAGAAATTTGCCAACCTGCGCGCCTACCTCAGTTTCATGTGGATGCACCCCGGCAAGAAGCTGTTGTTCATGGGCTGCGAATTTGGCCAATGGCGCGAGTGGAACCACGATCAGCAACTGGATTGGTATTTGCTGCAGTACCCCGAGCACCGTGGGGTACAGAAGCTGGTAGGCGATTTGAACCGCCTGTACCGCGAAGAGCCGGCGCTGCACGAACAGGACGATGCGCCCCAGGGCTTCCAATGGCTGATCGGTGATGACGCGATCAATAGCGTCTACGCCTGGCTGCGCTGGAGCAAGGATGGCAAGCCGGTGTTGGTGGTTGCCAACTTCACCCCGGTGCCCCGTGAAGGCTACGCAGTCGGTGTGCCGTTTGGCGGGCGGTGGAGTGAGGTGATCAACAGTGATGCCGACACCTACGCCGGCTCCAACTACGGGAATGGCGGAGCCGTGTTTACCCAGGATGAGCCGCGCCATGGGCAACCGGTGTCGCTGTCGTTGAACCTGCCGCCCCTGGGCGTGCTGATTTTGCGACCTCAGGAGCCTGAAACGCTCTAGCGCAGCGTATGCCGCTGTTCGGCTTGCTGGCAAGGTGCCACAATGGCGCCTTTGCCGTCGCCGGTCATACAGGCCAACCCCATGAATAACCTTGGGCAAGATCAGGGTCACCTCATCGAAGAGCAGGTGCGAACCGACCGTTTGCACCAGCTCTTTCGTCAATCATTCTCGGCGATCTTCGGCAGCTACCTGGGCGCCGTCATGCTCTGCTGGCTGTGCTGGGATCGATTCGATCACCAGGTCATCCTGGTGTGGCTGGTACTGCTGGCGGGCTCGTCATTGGTGCGCCTGCATCTGTTTGTGCAATGGTTTCGCTGCCCTGACGCGGGGCGCACACCCGCCCGTTGGGAGCGCCACTACTGGGTCACGCTGATGCTGTCGGCGGGTATCTGGGGCGGCGGGGCGCTGGCGGTGATGCCGGTCGATGACCGCTTGTCCCAGGTGCTGGTGATGCTGTTTACCGTGGGCATGTCGGTCAGCGCGGTGTCCTGTTATTCAGCCTATCGCTACATGACGCTGGGCTCGATGGCGCTGGTGTTGCTTCCCTGTACGGTATGGATGCTGTTTCAGCCTTCGCCGATGCAGGTTGGCGTGGCGCTGGCGGTGCTGGTGTTTGCTTCGTTTGTGGTCGGTGCGACGCGCAAGCTTTCCGATGCCCTGGAAAAAGCCTTCCGCCTGACGAGGCAAATGGAGCGCGCCCATCATATTTCCACCCGTGCCGCCCAGACCGATGAACTGACCGGGCTGATGAACCGTCGGGCGTTCTACGAAAAGGCCCAGTTGCTATATGCCCAGTGCCTTCGCGAGCAGCAGCCGCTGTGTGCATTGATGATGGACATGGACCATTTCAAAGCCATCAATGACACCTACGGCCACCAGGCCGGCGACCAGGTGTTGCGCCAGATTGGCGCGGTGATCAGCGCGTCCTTTCGCCAGACCGATATCTACGGTCGCCTGGGGGGCGAAGAGTTTGCGGTGTTGCTGCCCAACACCTCGTTGGAGACCGCACGCAACATCGCCGAGCAGTTGATCCAGACGATTCATGATTTGCCCGCCGACCCGGTACAAGGGGTGAGCGCAAGCCTGGGCGTGGCATCGACCTGCACTCAGCCTCTGGATTTGAACGCCTTGATGAACAGCGCCGACAAGGCCCTGTACCAGGCCAAGGCATCGGGTCGCAATCAGGTAGCGGTCGTCGACTGATCCTTGCACATCGCCTTGGCCAGCACCCGCGCAACCTGGTCGGCGGAGTAGGGCTTGGCGAGGAACTCAAAGCCTTCGTAGCCGCTGTCTGCCAGTTCCTCACTGTAGCCAGAGACGAGTACCACGGGCAGGTCCGGGCGGCGCTGGCGCAGCAACCTGGCCATGGCCACGCCGGTCATGCCGGGCATCACCACGTCGGAGAAAATCGCGTCGAACCCCTGGACGTCATTGCCAGCGAGGTTCAGCGCCTGTTCGGCATTGGTCGCCCAGGTGGTCTGGTAACCCAGGTCCTTGAGGATCTGGCTGGCGAAGCGTCCCACCTCTAAGTTGTCCTCAACGATCAGCACATGCTGATGAGCAGCCTCCTGCGGCGCTGGCAGATCTGCAGGGGTGTCTTGATCCGGCGCCGCTTCGCCTTCGACTTGCGGCAGATACAAGGTAAACAC
This sequence comes from Pseudomonas sp. MF6751, assembly GCF_016613265.1. Taxonomy (NCBI): domain Bacteria; kingdom Pseudomonadati; phylum Pseudomonadota; class Gammaproteobacteria; order Pseudomonadales; family Pseudomonadaceae; genus Pseudomonas; species Pseudomonas sp. MF6751. The sequence goes on along the minus strand of NZ_JAENSV010000026.1, from coordinate 23,526 downwards.
CGTGCCCTGGCCGAGGGCGCTGGCCACATCGATATTGCCGCCTGACTGCTTGGCAAAGCCGAATACCTGCGACAGGCCCAGGCCGGTGCCTTTGCCCACGGCCTTGGTGGTGAAGAACGGCTCGAAAATGCGTTCGAAGGTGTCGCTGGCAATCCCGGTGCCGGTGTCGGCCAGGGAAATGGTGATGTAGGGCATGCACGACTCGGCATCCCCACGAATACGTGGCAGCGTTTGCTCGCTGGCGACTTTGAGGGTCAGGGTACCCTGGCCGTCCATCGCATCGCGGGCGTTGAGGGCGATGTTGATCAGCGCGGTTTCGAACTGGCTGGGGTCGATGCGCGCATAGCAGGGCTGATCGGGCAATTGCACCTGCACGTGAATGCGTGCGCCGGTGACGCTCTCGAGCATCTCGCCGATATTTTGCACGCGCTGGCCGACATCGAACACCTGCGGGTTCAACGGTTGGCGACGGGCAAAGGCGAGCAGTTGGCTGGTGAGCTTGCTGGCCCGCTCCACTGTGTCGGACACCGCGCACATGTAGCGTTGCCGACGCTCCTCGGACAGGCCCGGCTGGCGCAGGAAGTCCACCGACGAGCGAATAATGGTCAGCAGGTTGTTGAAGTCATGGGCGACGCCGCCGGTCAGTTGGCCGATGGCCTCCAGCTTCTGTGACTGGCGCAGTGCGGCTTCGGCCTCGGCCAACGCATGGGTACGCTCATTCACGCGCTGTTCCAGGCTGGCATTGAGCTCTGTATAGGCGGCCAGGCCCTCGCGCACGGCGGCATCGGCGCGTACGCGCTCGATATGCGCCCAGGAACGCTCGGTGACTTCGCCCACCAGCGCCATGTCATAGGCTGACCAAAAGCGCGGCAGTTTGTCGTGCACGGCCATCAGCGCGGTGAGCCGCCCGTCTTTGATCAACGGCATGCAAATAGTGGCTGTCACCCCCAGTGCCTGGAAGCTCGCGGCGTCATGGGGTGGCAACTCGATCAGATTATTGCGTATCACCAGTGGCTCGCCGGCACGCAGGCAGTTGACTGCGCATTCCCCGAAGGCCGCGAGGCTGTAATGCCCGATGATGCTCGGCGAGCCATGCGCCGACCAGTCGCCGCGAATGGTAAAGCCATCTTCATCTTCGTCCATGTCGGCGTAGGCACAGATGGATACCTGCAGATGTTCGGCCAGCAGGCGGGTCGTAGACGTCAGGATGGTTTCGGCGTCGGTGGCATTGACCACGCTGTTGCCGATGGCGTCCAGCACTGCCAGGCGACGGGCCAGGAATACCGTGGCGGTTGTTTCGGTCACCGTGTCGAGCAAACCGACCACCACGCCTTGGGCATTGCGAATCGGGCTGTAGCAAAAGGTGAAATAGGCTTGTTCCGGCGCTTCGTTGCGTTGGATCAACAGCGGGAAGTTTTCGATATAAGTGGCGTGCCCATCGAACGCGGCGTCGGCGATAGGGCTGATATCGTCCCACACCTCGTGCCAGATCTGGTTGAACGGGCGGCCCAAGGCGTCGGGTTTGCTACCCAGGATCGGCGTGAACGCGTCGTTGTAGAGAGTAATCAACTGAGGCCCCCAGACGATGGCCTGGGGGAAACTCGACGCGAAGCACAGCGCAACGGTTGTCTTCAACACATCGGGCCAGTGTTCAAGTGGCCCCAAGGGCGTATTGGCCCAATCGTGCTGACGAACCCGCTCTGCCATTTCGCTGCTGCCTTGCAGCCAATTCATCATGGGGTCCACACCTTGCTTGCTACGTATTGTTTAGCTTTGAAGAGTCAGGCCGACTAGCAACAGACCGGAATGACCGCATTCAGTTCAGCGCGATTATCTCCCTGATAGCACTTTGATTTCATTGTCTATTTACACGCCGTCATTATTGGCCGGTTGGGCCGGCGCCCAACCTTTATTGCGTACCGAATAAACCCGTCCAATAGATGCCCGCGTCACTCTTGGGGTCCATGGCGTAAGCGGCACCCAATTCGCGAAACTGCGGGTTCATCAGGTTGGCGCAGTGGCCGGGGCTGGCGAGCCAACCGTCGACGACCTTGCGCGGCGTGTCGAGGCCGGCGGCGATGTTTTCGCCGATATTCTTCGCGATATACCCCGCCAACTCGGCGCGGTCACCCGGCGTGCGGCCGTCGGGGTCCAGGTGGTCGAAGAAATTGCCATTGGCCATGTTGCGGGTGTGGCTGTTGGCTGCGCTGGCCAGGGTGTCGTTCCACGACAGGGGCGCCGTGGCGGTGAACGCCTGGGTGCCACACTGGCGCGGCTCGGCACGGGCGGTGTTGATCAGGTCAAGCAGTTTTCTGCCTTCGGTCTGCCAATCGCCCAGGCCGCTGGTCACCAACGGGCGAGCCAGCACGATGCGCCAGTCCTGGCCGCTGTTGCTGACCCCAATGTCGACAAATTGCGGATCGAGCACTACGCGGCAGAAGCTCTCGCGCACCGCTTTCATCGCGGCCTCGGCATCCTTGGGCCCGGACAGGCTGATGGCCTGCACATTCACCATCGGGTAGGCAGCGCGCGCCAGCGACTGCTGCAAATCGCCGACATTGGAGGCCGGCAACACCAGCCGCGTATCGCTGGTCAGCGGCGGCAGCTCCTGGGAACCCTGGTCACCGCAGCGTTGCACCTGGCTGCGGTATTGGTTGATCTGTTGGACTAACTGACTTTCTTCATTCGCCATCGCGCTGGCGCAGAACACCGTAGTGGCGGCCAGCGTCGTAAGACCCATCATCAATGACAGAACGCGCATGGACGTTACCCTTGAGCTTGAAAGTGCCCATGATGCGCGATCCAGGTGCATCCATGCACCCGTTGGTCCGAACTTTTTTGCTCAGTTCTTGAATGCCGAGTGTTTCGCGCCCTGATCGCAAAGGGCAAACACCACCACCAACAAGGCAGAAATCGCAAGGATCACCACCACGCCATCGGTGGAGTGGGTGGCCGAGGCCGCTACCATCGACAGCGCGCCCAGCGGTGCCAGGCCACCGGCAATGGCGGTGCCGATTTCCCGCCCGGTGCCAAAACCCGAAGAGCGCGTTTGCGTCGGGAACTGCCGGCTCAGGAACGAGCCCTGGGGCGCAAACATCATCGGCGCGAGGATACCGGTGCCCACCCCAATGGCGAGGTAAATCATCAGGCTTTCACCACTGTTGAGCAGGGCCAGGAACGGGTAGGCGAACAACAGCGAGCACAGCCCGCCGAGCATCAACACGGCCTTGCTGCTCCACTTGTCACACAGCCAGCCGAAGCAGGGCACGGCGACGATGGCCACCAGGCTGGCGATGGTCACCGACAGCGAGGTGACATGCACATCCACGCCTTTGAATTGGGTCAGGTACGCCAGGGAGAAGGTCTTGAAGATGTAGCTCAGGGCGTTGTAGCCAATCGCGACAAAAAACACCACGGCGAGGCCCTTGAGGTCATTCTTGAACAAGGCTTTGAGAGGCGATGGCTTGGCTCTGGCTTTTTCCTTGCTCAGCGCTTCGAACTGTGGGGTTTCCGGAATGCTGTTGCGCACCCACAGGCCGACGCCCACCAGCACGATGCTGCAGATAAACGGAATACGCCAGCCGCCGGCCAGCAAGAACTCGTTGCCGTTGATGGTCAGCAGGTAAATAGTCAGCGAGGACAGCAACAGGCCCAGGTTCAGGCCCAGTGCCGGCCAGGCGCCCTGGCTGCCACGCTTGCCTTGGGAGGCATGCTCGTAGGACGTGACCGCCGCCCCCGACAACTCGGCACCCGCGCCCAGGCCCTGGATGATGCGGATAAACACCAGCAGGATCGGGGCCCAGATGCCGATGGAGGCGTAGCTGGGGATCAAGCCGATCAAGGTGGTGCACACGCCCATCAGGCAGAAGGTCAGCACCAGCACTTGCTTGCGTCCGAACTTGTCGCCCAGGTAGCCAAACAGGATGCCGCCGAAGGGGCGGGCGATAAAGCCGATGGCAAAGGTCGAAAAGGCCATCAGCGTGGCAGTCTTCGGGTCGCTGTTATCGAAGAAGATCTTCGAAAACACAATCGCCGCCATGGTGGCGTACAGGTAAAAGTCGTACCACTCCAGCATCGAGCCGAAGATGGTGGCCGCGGCGACTTTGCGCAGGCGCTTGCGGGTTTGTTCGGGCGTTTCGGTACCGGGGATGGAGGCGGATGCCGACATGCTGGACTTCCTTCTGGGTCTTTGTAGTTATTGTTGGGTGAACGGGCGGTGCGGTCTTACTGGGGGTGGAACAAGCGGTCGGCGATCATCGCGCCGATGGGCATGGCCGAGGTGGCGGCCGGCGAGGGCGCATTGCACACATGCAGCATTCGTGAGGTTTGGGCGAACAGAAAGTCGTGCACCAGGCTGCCGTCGCGCATCACTGCCTGGGCACGGATACCGGCCTCGTAGGGCAGCAGGTCATCGAGGGTCAGGGACGGACAGTACTTGCGGCACTGCTCCAGGTAGCCGGACTTGAACAAGGAGTTCTTCATCTCGGTGGTGCCCGAACCGAGGTTTTGCCAGAGGGTTTTCCAGAAACCCGGGAAGCTGGCGTACTGCGCCACGTCGCGCCAGTTCACCGAAAACTTGCGGTAGTTCTCGCGGCCCAGGCCCAGCACGGCATTCGGGCCGACGGTGACGCTGCCGTCGATCATGCGGGTCAGGTGCACCCCGAGGAAGGGCAGCTCCGGGTCGGGGATCGGGTAGATCAGATGGTTGACGATGTTGTTCTTGGCGGCGGGCAGGCGGAAGTATTCGCCACGAAACGGGATGATCTGATGGTCGATACGGATGCCGGCCAGGCGTGCCAGGCGGTCCGACTGCAAGCCGGCGCACACCACCAGGTGGCGGGCCTGCCAGGTCTCGCCCTCGGTGTTGACGGTGACCGTATCGGTGTTTTCGTGGATGGCAGTGACGGTGCGTTCCAGGCAGATCTGCCCACCGTTGCGACGAATCACCTGGGCCATGGTCTCGCACACCTGGCGGTAATCGACAATCCCGGTGGCATCGAGAAACAAGCCGCCGAGGCCGACGATGTTCGGTTCACGCTGGCGCAGTTGTTCGGCATTAAGGCGCTCAACCTGCATGCCATTGAGCTGGGCACGGGCGTACAGCGCTTCCATGCGTTGCATTTCAAGCGGGCTTGAGGCCACCAGCAGCTTGCCGCACACCTCGAATTTGATCCCGTGTTCGCGGCAGAACTGCTTGGTGGCTTCGGCGCCGCGCTTGCACAAATCGGCCTTGAGGCTGCCGGGTGCGTAGTAGATGCCGGCATGGATCACGCCGCTGTTGTGGCCGGTCTGGTGCCTGGCCAGTACCGACTCTTTTTCCAGGATTACCAGCGACGCGCCGGGTTGGCGCTTGAGCAGCTCCATGGCGGTGGCCAGGCCGACAATGCCGCCGCCGATAATGCAAAAGTCATGAATCATTGCTGGGTACCTAGGCTGTACATTTCAGTCTGCTTATCAGGTTGTCAGACTAATGTTTTGTTAAAAAAATGGCGTGTCCACGGACACGCTGCAAACAAGGTGGATCAATTCGTGGTGGGTAATTCCAGTTGCAGGCGTCGCGCCGCGGCACGCAGGTGCGCCTCGGCACTGGCGGCGGCGCGCTGGGCGTCGCCGTCGGCAATGGCCTGGTAGAGCTGTTGATGTTCCTGGGTCGCGTCGGCCGAACCGGTGGCAAAGCGCGAGGCCGAGTTTTCCCACGCGGTTTTACGCGCACTGGCCAACTGGCTCCTGAGGAAGTCATGGAAGGCCACGAAGTAGTCATTCTTGCTGGCGTCGGCAATGGCGCGGTGGAATTCCACATCGGCCAGGGCTGCGGCTTCAAAGTCGTCGCGGTTGTCCTGCATGGCCTGCAACGCGCTTTTCATGCGCTGCAGGTCGGCGCTGTCGCGGCGCTGGGCGGCAATCGAAGCGGCCTGGGTTTCGATCCACAAGCGCACTTCGAACATTTGCGCCAGGTCAGGTCGCCGACCATTGGGCTGCGGAAACCGAAACACCGTGCCTGCAGGGGTCTGCGAAATAAACGAGCCCAGCCCCCGGCGGGCGGTGAGCACACCGTCGGCCTTGAGCTGGGCAATAGCTTCACGCACCACGGAACGGCTGACGTTGAGTTGTTCGGCCAGTTGCTGTTCGGTCGGCAGGCGCGACTCCGGGGCCAGTTGGCCGGATTCGATTTCTGCGCGAATGGCGCTGACAACCCGTACGACAAGCGAATCGGGGCGCTGGAGCTCAAGCATGGGAAAACCTTGGTGATCAGGTTGTCAGACAATAGTCGTTACGATTTTAGCTTGTCAACGTTTGTCTGCTTCGCGCTGGCCAGGGAATGTGCGCGTCTCCAGGCGATCAGCACAGCCAGTAACAGCAAACCTGCCGCCATGGCGAAGGTCGCGTGCAAGCCGGCTGCCACCGCCTGGGGCGCTGCATGGCTGACATCCGGGGTGGTGTGGGCGAACACCGCGCCGAGGGCCGATGCGCCGAAAATCAGGCCCAGGTTACGCGACAGATTCAGCAGGCCGGACACTGTGCCTCGGCGTGTCGCCTGTACATCGCTCATTACCGCCGTGTTGTTGGCCGCCTGGAACAGGCTGTAGCCGGCTGTCAACACGATCAGCGCCGCGAGATAAACGCCAAGCCCGGACGCCTGCGACAGCAACAAGGCCCCGCACAGCATCACGCTCAGTCCCACGAAGGTCAGGCGTTGGCTGCCGAGGCGATCGGTCAGGTAACCCGCCGGTACACCGGTAACCGCTGCGACCGTTGGCCCGACGGCCATGGCCAAGCCCATCGAGGCGGGATCGAGGCCCAGGCCACGGGACAGGTAAAACGGGCCCACCACAAACGTGGCCATGATCACCGCCGACACCAGAACACTCATGACCAGGCCGGCGCGCAACGGCGCATCGCGCAGGAGCGCCCAGAATGTATCGCCTGGCCAAGCGTCGCGGCGGTGAGCGTCCACCGGCAAATAACGGTAGGCGAGGGCGGCAGCCACACCCGCCAAGGGCAAGCCGATCAGAAAGAGCGCGCGCCAGCTCCACAGGCTGAGCAATACTCCGCCGACACTCGGCCCCATGGCTGTGCCGAGTGCCGACATGGTGCCAAGCAGGCCCATGACTCGGCCGGTATTCGCTTTCGTGACCGTGTCACCGACCATGCCCAGGGTCATCGCCATCATGATCGCCGCGCCCAGGCCCTGGAATGCCCGTGCGCCGATCAGCCAGAACAGGGTTGGCGCGGCGGCACACCCGGCGCAGGCCAGGGCAAACACCAGCAACCCGGCCAGCAGCAAGCGCCGGCGCCCCAGACGGTCGCCCAGGCGCCCGGCGCTGACAATCACGGCGGTGATGGCCAGCAGGTAGGCGAGCACCACCCACTGCACGGCCTGAAACGATGCCCCGAAGGCGTGCGCCAAGCTGGGCAGGCCGACATTCGCGATGCTGGTGCCCAGGGCGGCCAGCAACATGGACAGCGACAAGGCCACCAGGCCGCCGCGTGTGGAGGTTTGCATGCGCGTTTCCTTGAGTGAATGCACCTGTCGCAAATCTACGGTGTCGCCTAAGATGGCGGAAGACGCATGGGTTGCAGGTTATAGCTGCATCCAACGCCTGATAAGGAGCCCCCATGCCCGACCTCAATTTACTCATCACCCTGGACGTATTGCTTGCCGAAGGCAGCGTCGCTCGCGCCGCCCAGCGCCTGCGCCTGAGCCCTTCGGCCATGAGCCGGGCCCTGGCGCGTTTGCGTGCAGCCACTGGCGATCCGCTGCTGGTACGTGCCGGGCGCGGCCTGGTACCGACGCCCCGGGCGTTGCAATTGCGTGAACAGGTCAGCCAATTGGTGCAGGACGCCCACGCCGTATTGCGCCCGGCAAACACCCTGGACTTGGGTGAGGTGGTGCGCACCTTCACCCTGCGCACCAGCGAGGAGTTCGTCGAACGCTTCGGCCCCGCCTTGCTGGCGCGTATCGCCCAGGACGCCCCAGGGGTGCGCTTGCGTTTCGTGCACAAGAGCGACAAGCACAGTGCGCTGCTGCGCGACGGTGTCGTCGACTTGGAAACCGGTGTGGTCGATGCCGGCGCCAGCCCGGAGGTGCTGACCCAGGCGCTGTTCCGTGACCGCCTGGTGGGCGTGGTGCGTGAGGGCCATGCTCTGAGCCGCGGCCCTCTTAGCGCAGCGTGTTTCGCCCAGGGACAGCATGTCTACGTGTCGCGGCGTGGGCAGGACCGTGGCCAGATCGACGAGGCCCTTGAGGCGCAAGGTCTGGTTCGGCAGGTCGGCATCGTGGTCGCCGGTTTCAACACGGCCATCGCCCTGGCGCGTGATACCGACCTGATCGCCAGCGTGCCTGAGCGCTATATCACAGTGCCGCCTCGAGGCTTGTACTGCTTTGAGCTGCCGGTGACATTGCCGCCATTTACCGTGGCGATGCTGTGGCACCCGCGGCAGGACGCCGACCTGGCCCATCGCTGGCTGCGCGCATGTTTGCGCGAGGTGTGCGGGCCATGAGCGGCGCGCAACAGGTACAATCGCCGCTGCCTTGACGCGAAACCCCAGGAATTTGCATGTTCAGCCTTACCCGCTACACCACGCCGTGCCCCGAACCGATCAACAGCCAGATCCTGCAGATGGTGGTGGACAACCTCACCGACATCAGCAGCGTGGCGCTGGCACCGAGCAACCTGCTCTACAGCATCTACCAGTACGCCATCGGGTTTGAGGTGCACCTGTACCTTGAGGCGTTGAATGGCGAAAAGGGCATCGCCGTCGAGTTGGTCGTGGCGATGGAAGACGAGACGGTGGTGGGTTTTTGCCTGTATCTGCCGGTGAAGAATGATCCGCACGCGTGTGGCATCGCGTTTATGGCGGTGCAGGCGGGCTTTCGTCGCCAGGGTGTGGCACGCAGCATGATGGACGAAGTGTTGGCGCGTTATCCCCACGCCGAACTGGCCTGTGCGGTAGAGAAGGTTGCGGTGTTCGAAGCCATGGGCTTCCAGGTGCGCGGTGCGCGTGGCACCCAGGTCGTGATGAACACCCGCAACTACGGCACCGATGGGTTGATGGGCGTGTTGGATGTGGCCTCAATCTACAGCTCGCTGGAAGTGCGGCAGATTCACACCTACCTGCTGCAAAAACACGGCAAGCGCGCCATGGTCGACGCAGAGAAACAGCGTGATCGGCACCTGGACCAGTTGACGCGCAAGGCGCAACTGTTCGTCCAGGGCCGTCTGCCTACGGCCTGACGCGCATGACCATCCCGAGGATAGTCTCCAGCAGCTCCTGCTGAGCTTCCTCGCGGCTGATCTCGCCATTGGCCGCCGCATGGGACAGGGCTTCCGCCGCGCCGAGCATGGCGCGCAGGCCGGCCTGGGAGATGCTGCCGCCGACGGTGAAGGGCGACAGCGCGTCTCGGCATTTATCGAGAAAGATCGCCTCGTATTCGCGCTTGGATGCTTCCAACTCCGGCGAACCGCTCAAGGCGGCAATCACCCCGGGTATTTCCCGCCCTTGCAACAACACACAATCGACATACGACGACGCGATGACCCACGCACGCTCCTCAAGGGTCGCGTTGCTGGTGGCGATGGCATTGGCAAACACCTGGTCCTGGCGTTCGTCGAAGTCTGCATACAGCGCGGCCAGCAAACCCGCGCGTGTAGCGAAGTGGTCGTACACCACTGGTTTGGTGACGCCCGCCAGCTCGGCGAGGCGGCCCAGGGTCAAGGCGTCGGTGCCTTCGTCACGCACTAATTGCCAGGCCACGTCGAGTAACTGGCGCAGGCGATCTTCACGGGACAAACGACGACGTGGGGCCGGGGATTCATTGCTTGACATGCTTATATACCAAAAGTAACTTATTCGACGTAACTTACTAAAAGTAGATTAAGCCGAAACGGAGTCAAAGTCATGCACGCACTGATCGTCGTTGCTCATCACGACCCGCAATCCCTCACCCACAGCGTGGCCGCCGAGGTGGGCGCGGGCTTGACCGCCTCTGGCCACACCTTTGAAATAGCCGACCTTGCCGCTGAAGGGTTCGATCCACGCTACACCGTCGCCGACCATCGGGTGCACCGTACTCGGGCGACGCCGCCAGCCGACGTGGTGGCCGAACAGGCCCGCATAGATCGCGCCGACGCGCTGGTGCTGGCGTTCCCCATCTACTGGTGGTCAATGCCAGCGTTGCTCAAGGGTTGGGTCGACCGCGTATTCGTCAATGGCTGGGCGATTGATTACGGCCCCGATACACCGGTGCAGAAGAAACTCAGGCATTTGCACGTACATGTGCTGGCCCTGGGGGCGGCTGACGAAAGCGCCTTCGATCGACACGGTTATGCCAAGGCCATGAAGACCCAGATCGACTACGGCATCTTTGATTATTGCGGGGCGCGGGTACTCACTTCCGAGTTGTTGTTGGACTCGGAAAGTGGCACGGCCCAGGCGCATTTGCACAAGGCCCGGACCGTGGGGCAGGGGTTGTTTGAGCGTGAGGCCATCGCGGGATAATTCAAGCGTCGCGAAACAGGTCGTGGGCGTCGAGCAAGCGGTAGGCAATCTCTGGGTTTTTCTCCAGGCCACGGCGAATGGAGGCGGGGATCGACTGGCGGGTCTTGCGGCACATGCCCGGCAGTTCGTCGATGACGATCTGGATCCCGCGCATGCTCTTGACCTCGGTATGCCCTGGCGCGATGTGTACGCGGATGCCCAGTTGGTCGTACATCCGCTGTTGCAGGTGTTCGAGGTCTTGCAGGCTCTTGAGGTTTTCCAGGCGCTCCAGCAGGATTTTTTCCTGCTGTCGCGTCAGTTGCAGAATGCGCAGATCAGCGCCGGGGGCTTCCAGCAGTTGTTCACGGTTGCAGACACAGGCGCCGGGTGGGCAGGGTTGGCGAAGGGTCATTGACGCTCCCGGCAAGGTTCAGTTGTAGGAGCGAGCTTGCTCGCGAAAAACTCACAGGCGCCGCATTCATTCAGCAAACACGCGTTTTGGTTAACGTTTTTCGCGAGCAAGCGCGCTCCTACAGGTTTGTGTGTCAGTAGCTTAAGTGAACGCCCAGGCTGGCCAGCGCTTTCCAGTAGTCAGGGTAGGTCTTGGCTACGCAATCCGGGTCTTGGATGCGAATGCCCGAGACTTTCAGCCCGGCCAGGGCAAAGCACATGGCGATGCGATGGTCGGCGTGGGTGTCGATCAGTGCGGTGCAGGCGGTGCCAGCCAAAGCGGGGTCGCTGGCGACCAGCAGGTCATCACCTTCGATGGTCGCCAGGCCCGGGCGAATTTCGTTGAGGCCATCGTGCAGCGCCTGCACGCGGTCACATTCCTTGACGCGCAGGTTCGCCAGTTCAGTAAAGCGCACCGGGGTATTGTTGAATGCGGCGAGCACCGCCAGGGTCGGGATCGCATCCTGCATTTGCGACCCTACCACCGTGGCCTGCATGTTCGGGTATTGTGCGATCACGGCCTGGGCCTTGGCGTCCGGCTGGGTGAAGTCCTGCGCGGCTACACCAATATCGATACGGCCACCGGTCAGCACCTCTGCGGCCCACAGGTAAGTGGCGGCGGAAGCGTCGGGTTCGATCAGGTAATCATGTGCGGTGTAACCAGTGGGAGCGACACGCCAGGTGGTGTCGTCCACGGCGTCGACCTGGGCACCGAACGCACGCATGCAATCGAGTGTCAGGTCCACATAGCCACGGGCGCCGATGTCCTGGCCGGTCAGCGCCACTTCAATCGGCGCTTCGCCGCACGCCGCCAGCATCAGCAGGGCCGATACGTACTGGCTGGACAAGCCTCCGTCAATCTCAAAACGCCTGGCCTGGACCTTGCCCGCGCCGTGCACCGTTACCGGTGGGCAACCGGTGGGGCTGTCGACCTGGATGCCGTTCTGGCCCAGGGTGGCCAGCAGCGGGCCGATCGGGCGTTTTTGCATGTACTCGTCACCGTCCAGTACCACGGTGCCTTGCACGGTGGCGACGGCGGCCGTGAGAAAGCGCATGGCGGTGCCGGCGTTGCCGAGGAACAACGGCTGGGCCGGCAATTGCAGCGAGCCTTGGCTGGTGACGACAAAGGTGGTGTCGTCCGGCTCGTCGATGGTGACGCCCATCTGCCGCAGGGCGACCGACATATGGCGTGTGTCATCGCTTTTGAGCGCACCGCTCAAACGGCTGGTGCCCTTGGCCAGTGCCGCCAGCAACAGCGCACGGTTGGTAATGGATTTGGAGCCGGGGGGCGCGACCTTGCCAGTGAGGGGGAAGTTGGGCGGTGTAACGGTCACGGTTTTCTGCGAACTCAAGGTACAAGGCTCCTGGTCAAGGCAAGGTGGCGTGGAGTGGCCGACGTGCGGACCCGAATCATCAGGCAAACACGCCATGCTTGTCGAGTGAGTGGGTGATCTGCGTGATTTATTGGCATGCGCTCCTACTGCCTTAACGCTGGCTCAACCAGTAGTCGTGCAGCGCCCGCGCAGCCGGTTCGATTTCGCTGACCTGCAGTTGATGGGCGTTTACATCCAGGTCTGCCGGCAGTTCGAAATTGTCCTGTTCGGCGCAGCAGGAAATCCGCTCCAGTTGCCCAGCTTGTGCAGCGGGCAATGGCGGCCAGTTGGCGATTGTCACGCCGCGCACATAACCAAAGCACCATTCCTCGGCAAGGGTCACCGCCTGGCCTTGATGTTCGGTTTCATCGAAACGGGCTTTGAATGCCTGGGAGTCAGTGGCCAATTGCGCGGCCAGGGTATTCATATGGCGTACACACAGCTCGAGAAAAGCCTGGGCCTCGTCCATGTTGTCCCATTCAGGGTTTTGCCCGCCCCAGATCGCCGGGAACCACTCGGCCACATCCACCTTGGCCGGGCTGGAAACCAGGGCGGTGAAATAACCGTCGAGTTCGGCCATGTTCAGCACCGAGTGGTCTTCGCCGTATTTGAGCAAGGTGGCGTCAATGAATTCGAAATCGGCGGGAGCGAGGGGTTGGGCGTGCATGGCATTTCCTTAAAACGTCGAGCGCCGCGCACAGCGCGGCTTAAAGCGCAAAGGATGGCCTGTGCATCGGGTTTTATCCAGCGTCTTTTCCCTCACCGTGGTCGGTCCCGTTTTTGGCCGATGCGCCGTGGCGCACCCTTGATATAGTCTGGCCTTTCTCAATCGCCAGTCAGGGATCACTGCCATGTCCGAATACCAAGCCTTCGTTGTCGAACTCAGCGGCAACGTTGCCCATGTGCAGATCAATCGCCCGGAAAAGATCAACGCCATGAACGCGGCGTTCTGGACCGAAATCATCGACATCTTCCAATGGGTCGACGAGACCGACGCCGTGCGTGCCGTGGTGCTCAGCGGTGCGGGCAAGCATTTTTCCTCGGGCATCGACCTGATGATGCTGGCCTCGATCGCCAATGACTTTGGCAAGGACGTGGGTCGCAATGCGCGCCTGCTGCGCCGCAAGATTCTCGAGCTGCAAGCCTCGTTCAACGCCGTGGACGCTTGCCGCAAGCCCGTGCTGGCGGCGATCCAGGGCTACTGCATTGGCGGTGCCATCGACCTGATCAGCGCGTGCGACATGCGCTACGCGGCCGAAGACGCGCAATTCTCGATCAAGGAAATCGACATCGGCATGGCCGCCGATGTCGGCACCTTGCAACGCCTGCCGCGCATTATCGGCGATGGCATGCTGCGAGAGCTGGCCTACACCGGTCGTCAATTCGGCGCCGAAGAAGCGCGCAGCATCGGCCTGGTCAATCGCGTGTTTGCCGATCATGAAAGCCTGCTGGTGGGTGTCATGGACCTGGCCCATCAAATCGCCGCCAAGTCGCCGATTGCCGTGACCGGCACCAAGGCCATGATCAGCTACATGCGTGACCACACAGTCAATGACGGCCTGGAATACGTTGCCACCTGGAACTCGGCTATGTTGCAATCCAACGACCTGCGCGTGGCCATCGCGGCCCATATGAGTAAGCAGAAACCCGAATTCGTGGATTGACTGACATGACCCCAGGCTGGATTACCACAACGCTGCTGGACAACGACGCCCCCGGCGGCTGGGCGGTTGCCCGCAGCCGCGAAGGCTTTTTACACGATACCAATGGCCCGCTGTTCCCGCGCGAATGGCTCAAGCGCCAGGACCTGTCGGTGTTTGCCGAACACGGCATCGGCCATCTCGATGGCGAGCCGGTGTACCTGTTGGAGCTCAACGCGCCGGCAGAGGTGCCAGGGTGCAGTTGGCAGGGCTTGCGCGGCTTTATGCTGCAAGGTGATCACACCCTGTACAAGGTGCTGGGCTACGCCGCGCAGATCGGTACCTGGGCGCGGGAGCACCGTTTTTGTGGCAGTTGTGGCCAGGCGATGGTACAGGTGCCGAGGGAGCGGGCGATGTATTGCCAGGCCTGCGACCTGCGCAGCTACCCCCGGATCTCACCGAGCATGATTGTGCTGGTGACCCGTGGCGATGACATCCTGCTGGCGCGTTCGCCGCGTTTTGTGACGGGGGTCTACAGCACCCTGGCCGGTTTTGCCGAGCCGGGGGAGTCCGCCGAAGACTGCCTGATCCGTGAAGTGCGTGAAGAGGTGCAGTTGGAGGTCAAGAACATCCAGTACATGGGCAGCCAATGCTGGCCGTTCCCTCACTCAATGATGCTGGGCTTTCACGCCGAATACGCCGGGGGCGATATCGTGCCCCAGGCCGACGAGATCGAGGACGCGCAGTGGTTCAATATCCACGAGCTGCCGCCGTTGCCGGCGTCACGCTCGATTGCGCGTTACCTCATCGACCTCTACGTGGCCCGCCGTTTAGGCCACGCTGAACCAGTGCTGCCAGGCTAGGCGCACGGTCAGGCCCAGGACCACGGTGATAAACACCGGGCGAATGAATTTGGCGCCGCCGCTGATCGCGCTGCGTGCGCCAAAGAACGCGCCACACATCACCGACACCCCCATCGCCAGGCCGACAATCCAGTCCACCGAACCATTGATGATAAACACCGTCAGCGCCGCCGCGTTGCTGACGAAGTTCATGCTGCGCGCTACGCCGCTGGCCTTCACCAGGTCGATGGGGTGCAGCAGCATCGTGCTGACCGTCCAGAACGCCCCCGTGCCGGGCCCGGCCACGCCATCGTAAAAGCCCAGGCCAAAGCCCTGGGTGGCTTGCCATTTCTTTTTGATCGGTGCCTCGGCGTCCAGTGGCGCCTTGGGCGTGCCACCGAACAGCAGGTACACACCGCAGGCGAAGACGATCACCGGGAGCATCTTGTTCAGGGTTTCGGCAGGCAAGTAATGGGCGACGACCGCGCCGGTCAGTGCACCGATCAAGGTACCGACGATGGCGTGCACCCATTGGCGTGGGTGGAACAGCTTGCGGCGGTAGAAGGTAAAACTGGCGGTGGCCGAGCCAAAGGTGGAACTGAGCTTGTTGGTGCCCAGCACCAGGTGCGGCGGCATACCAGCGGTGAGCAGGGCGGGCGTGGTCAACAAACCGCCACCGCCGGCGATGGCGTCGATAAAACCGGCGATAAAAGCGACAACGGCCAGGATGGCCAGGGTGGTGAGGTCTACGCTGAGTTCGAAGGGCATGGGCAGGGCTTATTGTTGGAGGGCCGCAGAAGGCCAGCATCTTACTGCGATGTGACTCAAATGTGGGAGGGGGCAGGCCCCCTCCCACATTTTTTACCGAGCCCGCCTGGTTATTTGTGCGCGCCCAGCCATTCCAAGGCCGTGCGCCAGATGCAGATACCCAGGAAGTAGGCCGACATCAGCGACCATAAGCCAAATGTCCAAGGGTTGGTGTTCGGGTAATCCACCACCATCAGGAAGCTGCACAGCAGCCAGATGGTGGTCACCGCGATGTTGATCGGCATGAAGCGCTTGACCCGGAACGGGTGCAGGAACTTCATCGGCGTGACGGTCAACAGCGCCAGGCCGATCACGGTCAGCAAGGTGACCCACGCATCCGGCTGGATGATATAGACGCACAGGGCAACGACGTTCCAGGCGGCAGGGAAGCCGACGAAGTAGTTGTCCTTGCTCTTCATGTTCACGTTGCAAAAGCAGAACAGCGACGACACCAGAATCACCGACACCGCAAACAGGTGGGTGAAATCAGGCAGGTCGATGTAGCGGTAGATAAACAGTGCAGGAATGAACACGTAGGTGAGGTAGTCGATCACCAGGTCCAGCACCGAGCCGTCAAAGCTGGGCAGCACCGTGCTGACATTCACCCGTCGCGCCAGCGAGCCGTCGACGCCATCCACCACCAGTGCCAGGCCCAGCCACAGCAGGCACGCCTTGGGGGAGTTTTCCAGCAGCGCCAGGGTGGCCAAAAAGGCCAGTACCACACCGGTGGCGGTAAAGCCGTGGGCGCCCCAGGCTTTGAGTCTGGCTACATGCAGGGTCGATATCACGGGCGGTTCTCCAAAAGGTCAAACGGGGCAGCCGACAACGTAGCGCCGTCGAGTCTGGCCAGGGAATGCAGGTATCGACCGGGAAGGGGAGGATAAGGTTCACCGCCCGGCGTATCCGTTAGCGTAGCAAGCGTAGGCTGTTTCGGCATCAACCCTGACGGAACACCAGGGCCTTCAGCCCACTCTGCGGGTCAATGTCAGGAAATTCCGGTGGGTTTTCCAGCCGCTGTACAAACCGCAGGCCCGGTGCTTCGCGGGTCACGCCGTCGATCAGGAAGTCCTCGCCGAAGGCCGGATCGTTCATGCATGCCAGCACGGTGCCGTGGGCACTGAGCAAGTCTGGCAGGCGGCGCAGCACGCGCTGGTAATCCTTGGTCAGCAGGGAACTGCCTTTCTGGAAGGAGGGCGGGTCGATGATCACCAGGTCGTAAGGGCCGTTGTTCGTCACCTTGGCCCAGGACTTGAACAGGTCGTGGCCCAGGAAACTCACCCGGCTCAGGTCGTGCCCATTCAGGCGATGGTTGTCGCGGCCACGGCTGAGGGCCCCACGGGCCATGTCCAGGTTCACCACATGGTCGGCGCCGCCTTCGATGGCGGCCACGGAAAAACCGCAGGTATAGGCAAACAAATTCAGCACACGCTGGCCCTGGGCCTGTTCGCGCACCCAGTTGCGCCCGTAACGCATGTCGAGGAACAGCCCGCTGTTCTGTTTTTTACCCAGGTCGATCAGGTAGCGCAGGCCGCCCTCGGTGATGGTCAGTTCGTCGATGGCGTCGCCCACCAGCCATTCGGTGGTGCTTTGCGGCAGGTAGCGGTGTTGCAGGGCCACGGTGTGCACGCCGAAACGGCTCCACTCGATCTGCAACAGCGTGTGCTTCAGGGCATCCAGGTGCTCGGTTTCTTTGAACAAAGCAACCAGCACCACCCCTTGCAGCCAGTCCACCGTCAGTTGTTCCAGGCCCGGCCAGCAACGGCCACGGCCATGGAACAGGCGCCGGGTTTCCGCGGGCGCGTCAGCCAGGGCAGTGAGCAAGTGGGCGTGCAGGGTAGCGAGTGCGTCTGGGTTCATCGTTAAGCGTCAGTCATCGGGCGGGCGGCATTTTAAACACAATTGGGTGGGAACTGGCTTGCCTGTGATGACGACAGCCGATCCCTATCTACCTGAAGCCCCGGCATCCAACTGTGGGAGCTGGCTTGCCTGCGATGACGGCCTGATAGTCGACGCTTATCTACTTTGGATCGCGGAGCGTGAGTTGGATCATCGTCGGCTGTCAGGGCCGTCACGGGAGCAAGCTCCCTCGCCACAGGTCCAGCGTTGTACCGCGTTCCCGCAGTGTTTGCGATTTGGGTCAGCGCGTGGCAATCAGCGCCGGCCCGAATGACTCTTTCAAGAAAACCGGGGCGATATAGCGTTCGTAATGAGCCTCGGACAGCAAAAAGAACTCTCGATCTATCGCATCGCGCAAATCTGCCAGGTGGCGTTCACGAAACTCCGGTAACAGCGTCAAACCATAGGCATCCAGCCTGGAAATCACCCGCGCACCCCGCGCAATCAACTGGTATGCCCAGCAATACGGCGACTGGTGCGGCATAAAACGAATCTTGCGCGCTTCCAGCTGCTGTCGCAGGCAGTGCGGGTCGAACACTTCCAGCTTGCTGGCCATTACCTGTACCAGCAGTTGTTCCAGACGCAGCCACACCGCCTGTTTTTCCTCGGCGTTATAGCCATTCCACTGGATCACCTCGTGGTGATAGCGCTTGCAGCCCCGACAGACCAGGTCACCGTAGACGGTGGAGCACAGGCCGACGCAAGGGGTTTTGATGGTTTGGTTGGGCATAAAGGCTTGCTTGCAAAGTCTATGGATCACCAATAGCCAATGTGGGAGCGGGCTTGCCCGCGATAGCTGTGTGTCAGTGGGTACATCCGTGACTGATACAGCGCTATCGCGGGCAAGCCCGCTCCCACATTTATTGGTTCGTGTTGATTCAGTCCCAGCTCAGCGCGCCGCCGGTCTGGTACTCGATCACACGGGTCTCGAAGAAGTTCTTCTCTTTCTTCAAGTCCATGATCTCGCTCATCCACGGGAACGGGTTAGTCGTGCCTGGGTACTCTTCCTTCAAGCCGATCTGCGACAGGCGACGGTTTGCGATGAACTTCAGATAGTCTTCCATCATCGCCGCATTCATGCCCAACACCCCACGAGGCATGGTATCCCGCGCATATTCGATCTCCAGCTGCGTCCCTTGCAGGATCATCTGGGTCGCTTCTTCCTTCATCTCGGCGTCCCACAGGTGTGGGTTTTCGATTTTGATCTGGTTGATCACGTCGATACCGAAGTTCAGGTGCATCGACTCATCGCGCAGGATGTACTGGAACTGCTCGGCCACGCCGGTCATTTTGTTGCGGCGGCCCATGGACAGGATCTGGGTGAAGCCGCAGTAGAAGAAGATGCCTTCCAGCACGCAGTAGTAGGCGACCAGGTTGCGCAGCAGTTCTTTGTCGGTGTCGACGGTGCCGGTTTCGAACTTCGGATCGGAGATCGAGCGGGTGTATTTGAGGCCCCAGGCGGCCTTTTTGGCGACCGATGGAATCTCGTGGTACATGTTGAAGATCTCGCCTTCATCCATGGCCAGCGATTCGATGCAGTACTGGTAGGCGTGGGTGTGGATCGCTTCTTCGAAGGCCTGGCGCAGGATGTACTGGCGGCACTCCGGGTTGGTGATCAGGCGGTACACGGCCAGCACCAGGTTGTTGGCTACCAGGGAGTCGGCGGTGGAGAAGAAGCCCAGGTTGCGCATGACGATACGGCGTTCGTCGTCGGTCAGGCCTTCGGGGTTTTTCCACAGAGCGATGTCGGCGGTCATGTTGACCTCTTGCGGCATCCAGTGGTTGGCGCAGCCGTCGAGGTACTTCTGCCAGGCCCAGTCGTACTTGAAAGGCACGAGTTGGTTGAGGTCGGCGCGGCAGTTGATCATGCGCTTTTCGTCAACGGCGACGCGGGCGGAGGCGCCTTCGAGTTCGGCGAGGCCTTCGGCGACGTCGAGTTTGTCCAGGGCGGCCTTGGCGCGCACGATGGCGGCGGAGTCGTTGGCGGTGACGGCGCGGGCTTCCACGGCGGCAGCGGCGCCGGCACCGTCGAGGCGGTCCATGTTGGCTTCGGTGGCGTGGCCGGCGTTGGCGCCTTTGATCACCGCTGCACCGGTGTCTTCGTTGTCGACTTCATCCCAACTCAGCATGGAAATACTCCTTCCTGGTACTCGAAAAATAAATGTTTTTGCAGGCTACAAGGCATTGAAATACTGCGCGTAGTGTGGTCGGTAAATACCGGCGCTGCACACTATGTAGTGGTCTGATCTGTTTGTGGGCACACTATATGGGGTGTAACAAATCTGGTCAACGCACAAGATGTGCGGTCATAGGTCGCTGCGACACATAAATTGCGCGGTGGGCTGGGCATGACGCATAGTTTTTCATATAGCGTTATCGAATAAATAAATAGGTATTTATTCCTTTTAATATTTTGTCCGGCAGCGCATTTTGAGGGCCTGCGCATTCGTGCGGATTGACCCAACAGCCAAAAGGAAAGCCGACATGACCATCAAAGCGATCAACGTGCGCAACCAGTTCAAAGGCGTGATCAAGGAGATTCTATTGGGGGAAGTGGTGTCGGAAATCGACGTGCAAACCGCGTCTGGCATTGTGACGTCGGTGATTACCACACGTTCGGTGCGTGATCTGGAATTGAAGGTGGGCAGTGAAGTGATTGCCTTCGTGAAATCGACTGAAGTGTCCATCGCCAAGTTGTGAATGAATAATGTGGGAGGGGATGCCTGCCCCTCCCACGAATGCCTCGCCGGGCAGGTTAGCGCTGGCGCAAGGCACGTTCCATGCGCTGTATACCTTCCTCCAGCATCGCCCGTGGGCAACCGAAGTTCAGGCGCACGAACTCTTGGCTGTCATCACCGAATTCGATCCCCGCGCTCAGGCCGACTTTGGCCTGCTCAAGGAAGAACTGCTGCGGGTCATCCAGGCCAAGAGCGCTGCAATCGAGCCACGCCAGGAAGGTGCCTTGAGGCGCGAGCATCACTACGCCAGGCAGGCGGGTCTTTACTGCATCGAGCAAGTAGTCGCGGTTGGCTTGCAGGTACGGCACCAGCGCGCTGAGCCAGTCGGCGCATTCGCTGTAGGCGGCACGTGTGGCTTCCAGCCCCAGGGGGCTGACGCTGTCGACCATGCCGCAGCGCGCGTTATTGAAGCGCTCGCGCACTTCGGCGTTCTGGACCACCGCAAAGCAGGTCTTCAAGCCGGCCACGTTATAGGCCTTGCTCGCCGACATCAGGGTGATGGTGCGCTGGGCAATCTCGGGGCAGAGGCTGGCGGTGGGGATGTGGCGACGGCCGTCGAAGCACAACTCGGCGTGGATCTCGTCGCTGATGATCAGCGCGCCTGCCTCCAGGCAGGCATTGGCTACCGCCGTCAGTTCCTCCCGGGGAAATACCTTGCCGATGGGGTTGTGCGGATTACTCAGCAGCAACGCACCGGCACCGCTCAATGCCTGGCGCATCGCAGGCATAGGCGTGACGTATTCGCCGTTGATCAACTCGAACGGCATTTCGATGCGTGGCAGGTTCCAGTTACCCGGCGCCAGGCGAATCGGCCGATAGTTGGGGGTTTGCAGCACCACCGCCTGGCCGGGCTGGACGAATGCGTGCAGGGCCATATTGAAACCAGGCTCGACGCCGGGCAGGAACAACAGTTCTTCGGGCTGCACGCGCCAGGCGTACTTGGCCCACAGGTCAGCGACGATGGCGTCGCGCACGTCCGGACCGGCCACGCTGTAGCCTAGAATCTGCTGGTCCAGGCGCGCGTGCAGGGCGCGCAAAATGGCGGGCGGCGCGGCGATGTCCATATCGGCGATCCACATCGGCAGAACATCTTGCGGGTAACGGCTCCACTTGGTACTGCCGGTATCGAAGCGTGGGTGGATCGTGTCGAAATCAAAGCTCATGGACAGGCTCGTATCAGGGCGGCGGCGAAAGAATGGCGCCGATTCTAGCGCCATTAATTTTATAGGCCAGAGCTGATTGCCGCCTTGCACAGCGGTGTGCGTTCCATGACCGACAAGTTCTGTAATAAAAACGCCATTGCGCTGGGGATTGAATCAGCGAGGGGCTATTTTGGTGCATCTCAATAATCAGAGTAGCCATGGATGAAATACCAACCCTTGAGTCACACCTTGATTGCTACCGCGCTGGTATTAACGGTCAACGGGGTGCACGCAGCTTCCCAAGCTCCGGTTGCGGGTGAAAATGGCATGGTGGTCACGGCCCAGCACCTGGCAACCCATGTGGGTGTCGACGTGCTCAAGGCCGGCGGCAACGCGGTCGATGCGGCGGTGGCAGTGGGTTACGCACTGGCGGTGGTGTACCCGGCGGCGGGCAACCTGGGCGGTGGCGGTTTCATGACGGTGCAACTGGCGGACGGGCGCAAGACCTTCCTCGACTTCCGCGAAAAAGCCCCGTTGGCGGCGACGGCCGATATGTACCTCGACAAGGCCGGCAATGTGGTCGAGGGCCTCAGCGCCAAAGGCCATTTGGCGGTCGGCGTACCGGGCACGGTGTCCGGCATGGAGCTGGCCCTGAGCAAATACGGCACCCTCAAGCGCGCCCAAGTGATTGCCCCGGCGATCAAGCTGGCGGAAAACGGCTTTGCGCTGGAGCAGGGCGATATCGACCTGTTGCACACCGCCACCGGTGAGTTCGAAAAAGACCAGGATATGCGTGGCATCTTTCTGCATAACGGCGAGCCGATGCAGGTAGGCCAAAAGCTGGTGCAGAAGGACCTGGCCAAGACCCTCAAGGAAATCTCGGCCAAGGGCACCGACGGTTTCTATAAAGGCTGGGTCGCCAAGGCGGTAGTGGATTCCAGCCAGGCCGGCAAAGGCATCATCACCCAGGCCGACCTCGACGCCTACAAAACTCGCGAACTGGCCCCCATCGAGTGCGACTACCGTGGCTACCATGTGGTCTCGGCGCCGCCACCCAGCTCCGGCGGTGTGGTGATCTGCCAGATCATGAACATCCTCGAAGGCTACCCGATGGCCGACCTGGGCTATCACTCGGCCCAGGGCCTGCACTACCAGATCGAAGCGATGCGCCACGCCTACGTGGACCGCAACAGCTATCTCGGTGACCCGGACTTCGTGAAGAACCCCATCGAGCACCTGCTGGACAAGAACTACGCGGCCAAGCTACGTGCGGCGATCGAACCGCAAAAGGCCGGTGATTCCCAGGCAATCAAACCGGGTGTATCGCCCCATGAAGGCAATAACACCACCCACTATTCCATCGTCGACAAATGGGGCAACGCGGTCTCGGTGACCTATACCCTCAACGACTGGTTTGGTGCCGGGGTGATGGCGAGCAAGACCGGGGTGATTCTCAACGATGAAATGGACGACTTCACCGTCAAGGTCGGCGTGCCGAACATGTACGGGCTGGTGCAGGGCGAAGCCAACGCCATCGCACCGGGCAAGGCGCCGCTGTCGTCGATGAGCCCGACCATCGTCACCAAGGACGGCAAGGCGGTGATGGTCGTCGGTACACCGGGTGGCAGTCGCATCATCACTGCGACCTTGCTGACCATCCTGAATGTCATCGACTACAAGATGAATATCCAGGAAGCCGTGGACGCGCCGCGCTTCCACCAGCAGTGGATGCCTGAGACCACTAACCTTGAAACGTTTGCCGTGAGCCCGGATACCCAGAAGATTCTCGAGAGCTGGGGCCATAAGTTTGCCGGTCCGCAAGATGCCAATCATTTGGCGGCGATCCTGGTCGGTGCGCCTGCTCTGGATGGCAAGCCGGTGGGTAACAACCGCTTCTATGGGGCCAATGACCCGCGACGCAATACGGGGTTGTCGTTGGGCTACTAAAACCTGGTACGGTAAAAAATGTGGGAGCGGGCTTGCCCGCGAAAGCGGTGGGTCAGTCTATGCCTGTGCTAGCTGATACAGAGCATTCGCGAGCAAGCCCGCTTGTATGCTAGGACTTGAAGGGAGGAGAAGGGACAAAGCCCGATTCTGACTGTTGACGCAGTACAGACCGTGGGAGATTTCGCCCCTCCTCCTTTCACCCAAGCGCCGAT
>NZ_JAENSV010000025.1:0-76624 GCF_016613265.1 Pseudomonas sp. MF6751 | reverse complement strand
TAAACGCTTCGATTTCAAGTGCCCGATCGAAGTCATGGGCGAGGTGATGCAGGAAGCCATGGCTATGCGGCATCATGCTCCAGCTTCAAATCAATAACCGTGTTGCACTCAGCTTCTGCAACCGCCTACCATCTAGCCAGAGATAATGTACCTCGGCGTTTCTCTCAAATACTCGTGTTACACATTCGTAGTGGCTTTGACCATATCACCACATTCACCAATGGTGACTTAAATGGGTGGTTATGGGGTTCAGCTCTGAGACCTCCAACCGATGTGCGAATTGTGAAACTGCCGGATGGAAACACTGTTTTCCATAACCACACTCGCACAGAGTCGAACAATCTTGGAGTCGTTTTATATCAGACCTTTGATAATCTAGTCATAGACAAGCAGTACGAATTCAGCGTGATGGCCATCAGATTTCTTGGGCGGGAAGCCGTCCCAATACTCTCTCTGAGTACGTCACAAGGATCACTGACGGGGCAAGTCACGATCAGCTCATTAACGCAATGGATAAAGCTTTCAGGAGTTTTTAAAGCATCCACCACTCAAGTTACATGCCACATCAACAATCATGTCGCAACTGGAGCAGGCAATGACTATTACCTTGACGATATTCGTGTAAGGTCGTTGTAATAATCCTCCTATATATGCTCCCCCCAAATCTTTGCTTCAAACAGGAGACATTGCCATGTCCAAGATTATCACCAAGCCTAACCAGCCTGCTGCTGAGTTGGGCGTTCTATGTATCCCCAATATCTACCCGCCAGCAGACGGCGATATAGGCTTGGATGGCAGTTTAGGCGTCATCAATATTAAAACACCGCAGCTTGTCTACGTTAAGAAAGGGCCCCATACATACCCCGGGCAATTGTTCGAACTTTTCAGCAACGACCAAGTAATTCCAATTGCTCACACCTTTGTCATGCCCGCTGACGTCCAGAGTGAATGGCTGCCGATTCTCCTGCCCGAGGGCAGCATCAAGCCTCAATGGCTAGACCCGCTGGTGTGCCGGATCAACCATACCGGCGTATCAACCCTCCCGTTGCGCTTGCGGGTCAATCTCGATATACCGGCAGGCAATGATCCGGATCCCAGCAAACCGGGACACCAAGGGCTGGCTATCTACCTGCCTGACGATGTGCTGGTTAACGGTGTCAGCGAAGAGCGAGCCCGCGAAGGGATCGAAATCACACTCATGCCTTACCTTCACATGGCGGAAGGTGACTGCATCCGGCTGTGCTGGGGGGACCAGCAGATCACTTATTCCGTGAGCGTCACAGACCTTGGCCGCGAGATACACCTTGTGG
Organism: Pseudomonas sp. MF6751; assembly: GCF_016613265.1. Lineage (NCBI taxonomy): Bacteria > Pseudomonadati > Pseudomonadota > Gammaproteobacteria > Pseudomonadales > Pseudomonadaceae > Pseudomonas > Pseudomonas sp. MF6751. The sequence continues at coordinate 75,314 of NZ_JAENSV010000025.1, read as the reverse complement.
TGCCTTACGCGAAAATCATGGCCGCCCGCGACGCCATAGGGCTGAACGTGCGGCTGCAAGTACGTGGGCCAACGGGTAACTTTACCGAGCCCGCCGCACGTTGGTCGGCGACCAGCGAAGTGCTTGTGTATGCCCAGCGGGACATTTTGAGAGAGCCTTTTACAGAGGTTGACCCGCAAACCGGGGTAATTGATCTGGATAAGTTGCAGGGCAAACCGCTGATCGCTTCTGTGTTTGCCTCACCCGATTATTTCGAGCGACAAGACACCTTGGAGTTCTTTTTCACGGCAACCAACGCCCAAGGGGAGCTATCCACCTATAGTAAAAAACAAACAGTGGACAGGACCAACCGTATTTTTGACTTCGAGGTCCCCTATGCATTTATGGCGGACCTGATCCATGGCCACGCCAAGCTCCATTACGTACTGCACAAATACGTCCAGCCAATGGAGATGTATTCGCAAGCAGCCTATGTGAGTATCGAAGGCGCGGATGTGGAGTGGCCTGCGCCGTACCTGAACGAGGCTATGCCCTTTACCGACACACGAGCTACTGAAGTCGACATCTATGCCTACGTGCCTTATCAAGCCGCCTGGAGACCGCAAGACCTGATCACCCTGGTCTGGGTATTACCTGACCCTGAAGGCACCGTGGAATACCGCTCTAGCTGTAATGCCGGCGCACGCCCGGAGCACGGCGCCATTGAGTTCGTACTACCGGCAGAGCAGATCAAGCGGTTCGAGGGCCGCCCTTCGCAGATGTACTACGAAGCCAACAACAGTGAGGGGGGCTCGCTGGGGGTCTCAGCACGCAAGCCCCTGCAAGTAGGTGAGCGGTGGGCCCCCATGGCAGCCCCCGTCGTCGACAAGGTCATCGGGCATCAACTTGACCCGGACCTGATAGGTGACGGTGTCTGGGTGACTATCCCTTCCCCTCCAGTAGGCCGGGAGGTTCGCTTGCACTGGTACGGCCCGAGTAACCGCGTTGAAATGCTCAAGTACATAGAAACCCCTGGCGATGTACGGATCAAAATACCCGCCCACTATGTGCTGGAAGACCTCAACCGCCTCGTAAAAATCTATTGGCAAGTCAGCCTGAACGGGACTGCGCACCGCTATTCCAAAGTCGTCACACTGCGGATTGCGCGTCGCGGCATAGATGGCTGTGAAAACAGGTAGCAGGTGTGATCATCACGCTCAACGCTGAAGTGTGTACCTCGATTGGCAACGCTCTCTTAACCGTGGAGAACTTCATAATGCCTAATGCTTCTGAAAAAAACACTGGCGGTTCAACTACGGATGACCAACCTGAGCTGATTATCCAGAATCTGGGCAGGCCTATCGCTGAAGATACCGTGCCGGATGGGTGCATTGGCCTGAGGCACGTCGAATATGACCTCAACCCCCTGCTTTTTCGATCCTTTCAGCAAACGTTCGCGCTCGACACCGTGCTGTATCTGTACTGGAACGGCCCGACACCGGAGGATTACCTGGTCATCGACGACAGCAACGTGGATCTCCTGGTTTATCCCCTGACGATGCGAAAAGAGAGCATTCTGCCGGCAATGGCCAAGGTGTATTGCACGGTGGAAGAGCCTGCTGCCGACCCCGTCGACTCCAATAGCCTCACACTGCGGATCAAACTGAACCGTCCCGGTGAACGCGACCCAAAGCCGGGCCCCGAATTTCCGGGGCATCAAGGACTGGTGGTTTTTTTACCTGAGGATATCGAAGCGGGTGCCGTGATAGATCGTGAGAGGGCCATATCGGGAGTCATTCTGGAGGTCCAGCCCTACGAGAATATGGAGGAATACGACACCTGCAGATTTGCCTGGGGCTCAGAGCTGTTCACCCATGTCGTCACCTTCCAGGAAGTTGGCAGGGGCTTCCAGATCAAGGTTCCCACTCAGGTCATCCTCGATGCAGGTAGCGACCCTTACCTGAAAATGGCGATGCAAGTCATCGACGCCGTTGGCAATTATCCAGTCTACGCCCCTGAGTCGGACGCCAATTGGTCACCGACCCAGACGGTGGCGGTTGACCTCGGCACCCACCCTCTGGAGGCTCCTTTTATTGAACAACCAGGGGAGATCGTTGACTTGAAAAAGCTGGGCGATAAGCCGCAGAAGGTCCTGTTGTTTCTTCACCCCGAGGTCTTCGGTAAAGGTGATCGCGTACACCTGGACTGGGCGGGTCGAGACGCGGAGAACATCCCGGTGCCCTACCGCGAGGAGAAAGTGGTCGAACGCACCAATAGTTTCATGGAGTTCAATATCCCCAATGAAAGGCTCAAGGCGCTGGGAGGCGGTATTTCGTTCTTGTCTTGTAGCCTGCAAAAGGCGAGAACCGATGACTGGCGGGTTTCGAAGAAGGTTCGACTGAACATACGCGGTGCCGCCAGCCCGTGGCGTGCGCCTCAGGTTCTGGAAGCCTCGGCAGGCTATCTGGACCCCACTCTTGCCCAGGTGACAGTGTCCATGATGGCGCCCGATGGATGGGATGCTTCGGTCCCAATACGCCTGGTGTGGGTAGGCCGCTCGACGATCTACACCCAGGAATACACGCTGCTCACCCTCCCTGAGGATCGTATCCTGGTGTTCAGGATCGAGGGTGAGCAGATCAGGCGTTTTAATCACCAACTCACCGAGCTGTACTACGAACGTGCCGATCATGCCTCTGGCCGTGCGTCGCAACGTCTGCGATTACAGGTCGGCGAGCCGCTCGGCCGATTGCCAAAGGCGCGAGTTGAAGGCTCGACGGTTGAGCACCAAGTGAGCGTCGTACTGCCGTTCACCGAAACAGTGCCCGGCGATATCCTGACCTTGCAATGGAGCAGCAGCCAGGCCAGAACCTCGGGGCCCACAACACTGACTGCGGAAACAGCCGGCCTGGCACTGTCTATTCCGATTTCGGTGGAAAACCTCAAGGATGGCGAGATCGTGAAGGTGTTCTACAGCCTTAGCCGTAGCGGCCAACCCACTCGGTATTCGGAGCTGCTGGTATGGGTAAAGGGCCAATGAAGGAGAGCGTCAAGGCTCACGCGTCCACCAGCGCGGCAACAGCTGCCGCACCCGCTGCTCGCCAAACCGATCATCAATCAACATCACCACCCCCCGATCCTGTTGGCCGCGAATCACCCTCCCCGCCGCCTGCACGACTTTTTGAATACCGGGATACAGGTATGTGTAGTCGTACCCCGCGCCAAAAATCGCGCCCATGCGCAGTTTCATCTGCTCGTTCACCGGGTTGAGCTGGGGCAAGCCCAGGGTGGCGATAAACGCGCCGATCAAGCGCGCGCCGGGCAAGTCAATGCCTTCGCCGAACGCGCCACCGAGCACAGCAAAGCCGATGCCCTGGCTGTGCGGGGTGAATTGGTCGAGAAAGGCTTGGCGTTCAGCCTCGACCATGCCCCGCGATTGCAGCCACAGCGCAATCTGTGGATGTCGCTCAGCCAATAGCTGCGCGACCTGTTGCAGGTAATCGAAGCTGGAGAAAAACGCCAGATAGTTACCCGGTTGCGCGGCGAACTGCTGGGCGATCAATGCCACGATGGGTTCCAGCGATGCCTGACGATGCACGAACCGCGTGGAGATCCGCTCAACGATGCTCACCTGCAACTGCTCGGCCTTGAATGGCGATTCCACATCGACCCAGGCGGTGTCCGCCGGCAGGCCCAGCAAATCGGCGTAATAGTGCCGTGGGCTCAAGGTCGCGGAAAACAACACACTGCTGCGCGCAGCCGTAAGCCTGGGCCGGATGAATTCGGCCGGCACCACGTTGCGCAAGCACAGGGTCGAGCTGCTGCGCTTGGCGGTGAACGAGCGCTTAGTGATATCGAAAATAAAGTGCTCGTTAAACAGCTCCGCCACCTTGGCCCATTGCAGCGCGTCGAAGTAGAAGGCTTGCAGGTCGCCGTTGAGGGCATCGGGGTGATCGTTGAAGTAATCGCCCATGGCGCTGGTGCACAGGCTCAGGGCCTGGAGCAGTTTGTCGGGTTTGGCGGCGTAGGCCTGATAAGACGCCAGTTGATCCTTATGCAACGCGTTCCACTCACGGCTGAGGCGCTGCAAGGTTTTTTTCAGCGCCTCGGGTGCGCTGTCACGCACGGTCTTGAGGCTGTATTGATCCAGGCTGGCGCTGTACATCGAGCGGGCTCGCTCGACCAGGTTGTGGGCTTCATCCACCAGCACCGAGACCTGCCATTGGTTGAGCTGGGCGAGGCCGAACAGCATCGCGCCAAAGTCGAAGTAATAGTTGTAGTCGGCGACAATCAGGTCGCTCCAGCGCGCCATTTCCTGGCTCAAATAGTACGGGCATACCTGATGAGCCAGCGCCACGTTGCGCAGGCTGCGTTGATCGAGCAGGCGCACCTGGGACGCGGCCTGGCGGGCGGCAGGCAGGCGGTCGTAAAAGCCCTTGGCCAATGGGCAGGAATCGCCATGGCAGGCTTTGTCCAGGTGTTCGCATGCCTTGTCCCGAGCCACCAGTTCAAGCACACGCAGTGGCAGATCGGGACTGCTGTCGTACAACACCTGCGCAGCATCCAGGGCCAGCTTGCGCCCGGGCGTCTTGGCGGTGAGAAAGAACACCTTGTCCAGTTGCTGCGGCACCAAGGCCTTGAGCTGCGGGAAGATAGTGCCGATGGTCTTGCCAATGCCGGTGGGCGCCTGGGCCATCAGGCACCGGCCTGTACTCACTGCTTTGTAGACCGACTCGGCCAAGGTGCGCTGCCCGGTACGGAAGTCGGCATGGGGAAATGCCAGGCTCTGCGCGCCAGCATTGCGTGCCTCGCGATGTTGCATTTCTTGCCGGGCCCAGTCCAGGAACAGCGCGCATTGCTGGTTGAAGAACTGCTCAAGGTCTGACGCATCGAATCGCTGGTTGAGCACGGTTTCGCCTTCGCCGACGATATCGAAGTACACCAGCGCCAGGTTGATCTCACTGAGCCCGAGCTTCTGGCACATCAGCCAGCCATACACCTTGACCTGGGCCCAGTGCAGTTGCCGATGGTTGGCGGGCTGGGCAGCGAGGTCGCCGCGGTAGGTCTTCACCTCTTCGAGGCGGTTGCTGTCCGGGTCATAGCCGTCCGCCCTGCCCCGCACTTTGAGTTGCTGGTACTCGCCTTCAAGCGCCACTTCACTCTGGTAGTGCGCATTGCGCCGTGACGCTACCGTGCGATGCCCGACGATGCCTTCCTGGGCACTGGGCGACGGCGTAAAGCGCAGGTCGAGGTCACCGACCTTGGCCGTGAACTCACACAACGCCCGCACGGCCACGCTGTAACTCAAGCGGGTTGCTCCGCCCAGCGCACGTAGCAGACGGTGACTGGCATCTGGTGCTCGCCGCAGAATTGCAGCCAACGCAACTGGTTGTCTTGCAGGCGGTCGCCGGGGCCTTTGACCTCGATCATGCGATAGGTATTTTGCGCGGGCCAGAACTGGATAAGGTCCGGCATCCCGGCCCGGTTGGCACGGATATCCTGCAACAGGCGCGTAAACCAATGGCGCAAGTGTTCGGCGGGCAGGCAGGCCAGGGCTTGCTCCAGCAGTTCTTCGTTGAGCAGGTTCCAGAACACAAAAGGCGACTGAATGCCCCATTTCTCTATATAGCGTTGGCGGATGCTGGCCTTGTAGCGACCATCCTCCAGTTGTGCAAAGCACGCGGCAAACAAGGCTTCTCGGCGTTGATAAAAGTCCTCGCTGTGCAGGTCCGCTGGCCCACGCTGGAACGGGTGGAAAAACGCCCCCGGCAGCGGGGCGAAAATCGCCTCCCAGCACAGCAAGCCAAACAGCGAATTGATCAGGCCATTCTCGACGTAATGCACCGGCGCATCCGGTTCACTCAGGTGCGCCAGCACACTGGATTCCACCGACAGCAGCGGCTCCTGCATCAGTGCCAGGTCCAGGCGTGCCACCGCTTGGGGCTTGGCCCTGGGCAGCGCCGGCCCGCCAAGTTTGCGCCGCAGGCGCGGCACTACCCTTAGCATCTGTTGGTGTTCGGCGGCGCTGTGTGGGGCCTGTTGTGCCTCGGTCGCCAGGGCCATGGCTTGGGCGTAATCCTCCTGGCGCTCCAGTACGCGAATCAGCCGCGCCCGGGCACCGGGGTGCGTGCAACCGCGGTAAATCTGTTCGGCCAGCGCCAGCTCGGCGCAGCGTTCGCAATACTGGCCGATCTGGAACAACAGCTTGGCGCGGCGCTTTTCCAGCCAGGGGTTGTCGGTACACAACGTGGCGACCTGCGCCAACACCGTATCCAGCGCGTCACCGGCTTCAAAGGCTTGCTGGCACTGGTGCAGGAACAGGAACCCATGCACGTCGTCCCGGCTGCGTAACCCACGCGACTCGGCGCAAAACTCGACTTTTTCATAGGTGTAGATGCCCAGGTCTGCCAGCACGAATTCCGACCAGTCCTGGTGCAGATTGCCGAAGAACATCAGGCGCAGGCGATCACACAACTCCATTACCGTCAGGCTGTAGAGCGCGTCGTCCACGTCGGGGCACCACTGGGCAAAGCTGCGCGGCTCGGTAAATTGCGCGGCCAAGGGTTCAAGCCAGTCGGCCTTGTTACCCTTGGGTTGGTCGATCCAGGGCTTGAAGGCACCGAGCAATTCACTCTTTTGCAGCAGCGCGAACAGGGTGGCAAACGGCAGCGGGCTTTGATCCTCCACCCATCCCAACTCACGCAATGGCCCCGCCGCCGCATGGGGGCAACCGATTTCCAGGTAATGGAGTTTAGCGGCGCGAAAATGCACGCCCTTGCGCATCACCATGCGCACCAACAACGCCTGGGACGCCTGGGGCAACCTGTCAAATTGCTGAATGAAATGCTGTTCGTGCGCATCGAGCAAATCGGCGTAGCGTTGCCCCAACCAAACCAGCACTTGGCGGAAGTTATGCAGGTAATACAAGGGATCTTCGAGGGGGTTGGCCATGGTGCAATGCAATCAAATACTGGTTATGCATACAGAGTGCCGGGGCAAAGCCGTTGTTGCAATCAGTAATAGATAAATGGCGCCTGCAACTTTTTGCAAAAAAACAATCTGATGAGGGGGTTGATCGCGTAATATTTATGGCCCCGCAAGCAGACGCTGCGGGACTTTTCAGGGTTAAAGGTAAGGGTTATGAACATGAAGAATTTGGGTCTGCCACTGGTTGCACTCACTTTTCTGGTATTGGCCGGTTGCTCCACGCAAACCGTGGTGACCTTGCAGAACGGCACGCAGTATTTGACCAAGGACACGCCCAACGCCAAGACCGCCGATGGCTTCTACGAGTTCACCGATATTGCCGGCAAGCGTATTCGTATCAAGGCCGATGATGTGGCCACGGTGCGTAAGGAAAAATGATCATCTAGCAAAACCCACCAAATGTGGGAGCTGGCTTGCCTGCGATAGCGATTTTTCAGTCACCGCATGGCTGTCTCGACCGCCGCCATCGCAGGCAAGCCAGCTCCCACACCGAATGCGTTAGCTGATGACTATCCCCTCCCCCGACAAGCTGCTCACACCCACCAGCGTCACCGAATCCGTCCCAAAGCCAATGACGGTATCCCCGCCCACCACCTTGATGTGATCGCGGTAATCATTGCTGCCCGCCACGTCGTTGAACACCAGCTTGTCCGTCGCCTGGTAGCCGATCACCCGGTCATTGCCAAACTGCCCGCTGAACAAAAACGTGTTGTGCCCGCTGCTGTCGCGGATGGTGTCATTGCCCTTGCCACCTTCGATAAAGTCCGCGCCCCTGCCGCCTTTGATCAAGTCGTCGCCGTCGCTGCCGATGATGAAGGTATTGCCCTTGTGCGCCTCGGCATTGCGGTTGAGGTCTTGCACCCAGGTGGTGGCCCGTGCCGGGTCGGACAGGTTGGCGACGATCACCGTGGAGTCGCGGGTCATCTGTTCGTAGAACCCCGAGTCGAGGATACGGGTCATGCCGTCACCGTAACCGGTGGGCAAGTGCGAAACCCAGGTGGGCAGGTTGAGGATGGAAAACGGCAGGACGTTCCACAGGGATGAGGCGTAGTGATCGTTGAAACTGACAATGTTGTCGGTGCTCGATTCGTGGGGTTTGTCGTGTACGCCCAGGGACGACAGGTTGAATGACGAGCCATCCAGGGCGCGAAACACCGGATCGTTTTCATAACCGACGTTAAGCACCTTGTCGCCGGCGCTCTGGGTCGGCGACGCGTAAGCCACGTAATTGGCGTCTTTATAAAACCCCGACCAGGTGCTGTCGCTCAAGTCGGCCATGCTGTTGACCGCCATGCCACCGAGGCTGTGACCACTGACCACTACGTCATTGCCGCCCAGGCCCTGGGCAGTGGCGTAGTCCGCCACGTTCTTGAGCAACCCGCCAAAAGCCTCCCCCGCGTAGTTCTTGGCATAATCCTTGGGCCCGAAGGCGGCGAGCAGGTCGTTGATCACATCGCCGATGGAGTCGGTAATCACACTTTCCCGAGGCCCCGAAGTCCCGCGAAAACTGATGCCGATTTCCAGCAGTTTGCCAGCGTCATCGTACTTGCCCAGCACCTCGGCCTGCGCCGTGCCGTAGCCGAATTTTTCGCCAAAGTAGGTGCCGCGTGCATCGACCTTGCCGCTGTAGCCCAGGGTGCTGGCACTGATGAGCGTCCAACCGGCTGCTTGCACCGCCTCAAGGGCGGCTTTTTCCGAGTCGGGGTTCCAGGGGATGCCGGGGATGACCCCTTGGGCATTGCTGCCGCCAATCAGCGCGCTGACCAGGGTGGCCGGTAACCCCAGCCCGAGGCCATTGTTCTGGTAGCCGACGGCAAAGCCGTTATCCAGGTTGTGGTAGGAATACAGCGTGATTGCCATGGCATCGGCGAACAACGCCTTGGAGCCCTCGGTACCGAGGTTTTTATAGTCAAAGATACCCATTGGTAGTGCCTCTCTGTTGTTGGATTTGTAGAGAAAGCCAAAACACCTGTTATCCGTTACCACCTGTAGGAGCGAGCTTGCTCGCGAAGGTCGTCAACGATGACGCGTTCTACCTGAAGAAACGCCGCGCACTTGAGTTTTTCGCGAGCAAGCTCGCTCCTACAGTGGTTTTAAAGCTTTAGAACGCCCAGTCCAGGCTCAAGCCGACGCCGTGCACCTTCTCCTTGCTGGCCAGCAGGCCGTTGTAATCGAAGTTCACCCGCGCATCCTTGCTCAATGCCAGGCTGACCCGTGCCCCGACCAACGCCGCATCGCGCACCATCGGCGCACTTTCCACCGTGAACGAAGGGCCGCCCGAGGCAAACGCCAGGTGCTGCTCCGAATCGGTGCTGCTCAGGTTGTGCTGCCAGCCCAGGGTGCCGGAGACTTCCAGTTGCTGATGGTCGTTGATATTGAAGGTCTTCAAGGCCCGCATACCCAGGGTACTCAGCACCAGGTCACGGCTGTCGTCGCCACTTTTCAGCGCGGCGGCGTCGCCCTTCTCTTTGAAGCTGTCAGTTGCCAGGTGCACGTAGGCCAGGTTGGCGAACGGCTCCAGGGCCAGTGGTTGCAGGTTTATGCGGTACGCAGCTTCCGTGAACACCTGGGTACTGTGGGCATCGACCTTGGCTTTTTGCTTGCCGCTGACATCGCCGTATTGCAGGTCGCGTTTGACATCGGCGCGGTGCCAGCTGTAGGTCGCGCCGCCACTCAGGCGCCAGGCGCCGATTTCATGCCCGGCATAGGTGCCGAAATGGTAGCTGTCGACCGAGGCGCGGCTGTGGGTGCCGCTGCCCATGTTCAACGACGTGTCGCTGTAACCGGCCACAAGGCCAATGCGTGTGGCCTCATCGACGGCGCCGTCCACACCGGCGAGCATGCCGCCGATAGAAGTGGTGTAGCCCGCCGTGTCGTTGCGGCTGTCGGTCTTGCCCCAGGCGCCCAATGCCTTGACCCACACGTTGCCACGGCTGTCGATGGCTTGGCTGGTAGCGCCCATCTCGCCATTGCGCAGACGCTCGCCCACCGCTTCGCGTACGTAGCGGCTGTCATTGACCAGTGCGGTTTCCAGCGCCGGGTAAACCTCGCCGCTCAGTTGCTGGAACGCGCCCTGGGCCGAGGCGGCCGTGGGTGCCAGCAGCAGGCTTTCGTACACGCCATTGCCCGCGCCCAATTGCTCGACGGCTGCGGCCACGGCGCGCTGGTTCGGCGTGGCGGCCACACTGGCGAAGCTGTTGGTGCGTGCCACATCCAGCTGCACGCCGTTGGCGGCATAGTTCAAGGTACCGCCGACAAACAGGTAATCAGGCAGCACCGCAGCAAAACTGCCGGTGACGCCACCTGCCGCTTGCAGGATGTTGTACTGACGGCCGATCAGGCTTTGTGCTTGGGGCGCGCTCAACAAGGTCGGGCTGTTTTCCAGGGCCAGGGTCACGGTGCCGCCGTTGAGGGTGGCCGTGCCGCCCGCGACGATACGATCGCTGCTGGTGGGCGACAGTTCTACCGCGTAGGTCGAGCCCGGTTCGAAGTTGACGTTGCCCGCCACGTTCAAGGTGCCAATGGAATTGCCCGGTGCCACAGTACCGCCGCTTTTCGCGCTCAGCGAACCGATACGCCCCGAACCACCGACCACGCCGCTCTGGCTCACGGTGACGTCGGAGGTGACCGAACCGTTGATCGCCAGCAAGCCCTGGTTGACCAGCGTCGGCCCGCTGTAAGTATTGGCGCCGGTGAGCACCAAGGTACCGATGCCCTGCTTGGTCAGGCCGCCATGGCCCGAGATGTCGTTGCTCCACACATCGCGCCCACAGTGCACGTCATCGCACACACGCTGGGTGGGTTTGCCGACATCCACCACCGCGCCGACGCCCGGCAGGTCCGCCACGAACTGGCCGCTGCCGTAGGCGCCGTCGATACGGAACTCGGCCGGGATATCCTCGGCGGTGATAAACATCCCTGGGCCGTTGACCGCCTTGCCCAGGTTGATCATGCCCCAGCCGTACAGCGAGTCGATGCCCGGCGCGCCGAGGTCGGTGGCGGTGGTCTTGAGCACGGTGGAGATCTGGTCGCCGCTCATGTATTGGAAGCGTTCCATCAGCACCGCTGCGCTGCCGGCTACGTGAGGCGCGGCCATGGATGTGCCGTTGAAGTTGGCGTAGTCGTTGGTGAGGTTGTCCAGGTTGGTGCCGTTGATGATCGAGCTGTAGATCTTGGTGCCGGGCGCCGATACGCAAAAGCTCGCCGCATAGCCACAGCGCGAAGAGAAGGTGCTGATCACATAGGGGTTGGCACTTGCGGTGTCCGGGTTTTGCTGCAAAGCGGCCACCGACAGCCAGTTCGGGGCAATCTCCGGCACAAAGTACGCCAGACCGGAAATGGCATCCGGGTTGTTACGGTTGTAGTCATTACCCGCGGCGAAGATGGTCAGCACACCGCTGCGGGCCGCATCGATGGCGCCTTGATAAGCCCCCCCTGCGATTGTGCCGAGGATCGGTCGAATGGTGTTGAATTGCGCCTGGGCTTCGTTGACGGTGAAATTGGGAAACGCCGGATCGCGCCCGCCCTTGGCGTACTGATCACCGATGCCGATACCCCAGCTGTTGTTGATGATGCGAGCACCGCTGGCAACCAACGCATCCCAACCGGCTTTGTACACCGCGCCATCGTTGCCCAGGATAATTCCGTCTTCCGGGCCCGGGTCACCGTTTTCGGCACTGATGATTTGCGCATTGAACGCTACGCCATGCATCGGCCCGCCATCGCGGTTACCCGCAGCAATCCCGCCGACATGCGTGCCGTGGTTGCCCAGCTTGCCATTGGAGCCCAGGGACGGAGTGCCGTCGTAACGGAATGCATCTCCGGCCTTCACCGGGATATACGGGTCGGTGTATTGGCGGATGCCCTCGGTGACAATGGTCACCACTTTGTTGGGGCTGGCGAATTCCGGATGTGGCGCATACACCGGCTGGTCGAAGATCCCCAGCTTGACGCCCTTGCCGGTATAGCCGGCCGCATAGGCGGTGTCGGCGTGCACGGCGCCCAGGCCCCAGTCGGCCTTGAACTCATTGCTGCGCCAGCTGGCGGCGTCGCCCAGTTTGCCGGTTTCCACATAGGGTGCAGCCTGGGCGGTCCCCAGGCTTGCCAGGCAACACAGCAACGCGCCGTATGGCACGCAGCTCAGCGCCTTGAGCGGATAGCCCGGGCCTGTGTGGATGGCGTTAGTTAACCCTGACTTGCGTTTTTTCACGGTGACCTTCCTTAGTTTTCTTATTGCACGTGTGTAAATCACTTTCTCCAGAACACCGCCGCCTCCATGTGGGAGCTGGCTTGCCTGCGATAGCGTCCGGCCAGTCACGCCTCTGCTGGCGGCCCCACCGCTATCGCAGGCAAGCCAGCTCCCACATTTTTTGTTCGCGGTGTCTTCAGAACTGCCAGTTCAGGCTCAAGCCCACGCCCTGGGTTTTCGCGCGCCCACCCAGTTGGCCGTTGTAATCCAGGTTGACCCGTGTCGATGCATTCAGCGCCAGGCTGGCCTGCACGCCCACCAGGGCGGCATCGCGCAGCAACGGTGCACTGCGCACCGCAAATGAAGGCCCGCCTGCGACAAACGCCAGATGCTCTTCGGACTCCACCGCCGTCAGGCTGTGTTGCCAGCCTAACGAACCGGACAGGTCCAGTTGCTGGTGGTCATTGAGGGCCAGGGTTTTCAGGGCACGCACGCCAAGGGTGCTAAGCACTGCATCACGCTGGTCGCTGCCGCGTTCCAGAGCAGCGGCGTCGCCTTTTTCGTGGAAGGACTCGCTGTTCAGATGCACATAGGCCAGGTTGGCGAACGGCTCCAGGGCCACCGCTTGCAAGCGGATGCGGTACGCGGCTTCGGTGAAGACTTGCGCCGTGGTCGCGTCCAGCTTGGTCTTTTGCTTACCGCTGACATCACCCCATTGCAGGTCGCGCTTCACGTCGCCGCGATGCCAGCTGTAGGCACCGCCGACGCTCAGGCGCCAGTCACCCAGCTCGCGCCCGGCGTACGCGCCGAAGTTGTAACTGTCGATGGACGCCGATGAATGGGTACCGCTGCCCATATTCAGCGAGCTGTCGCTGTAGCCGGCGACCACACCCACGCGGGTCTGCTCATCCAGCGCGCCATCCACGCCCGCCAACAGGCCACCGATGGAGGTGGTGGAACCCGCCGTTTCAGTGCGGCTGTCGGTCTTGCCCCAGGCGCCCAGCGCCTTGAACCACAGGTTGCTTTCACCGGTCACTGGCACATGGCGCAGGCGCTCGCCCACGGCATTACGCAGTTGCAGGCTGTCGTTGATCAGCATCGCACCCACGGCGGGGTAGATTTCCCCGGACAGTTGCTGCAAACCCTGCTGGGCGGTGGCGGCTGACTGCGACTGCAGCAGGCTTTCATACACTGGGTTGCCAGCGCCCAATTGCTCGGCGGCCGCCGCAACGTTGCGCTGGTTGCGGGTGGCGCCGACGCTGGCGAAGCTGGCGCCATTGCGACCGACATTCAATTGCACGGCATTGGCGGCGTAGTCGAGGGTGCCACCGAGGAACAGGTAATTGGGCAGCACTTGCCCGAACTGGCCCTGGATACCGCCCGCCGCCTCGAGAATCGAGTACTGCCGGCCAATCAGGCTTTGCGCCTGGCTCTGGCTGAGCAAGGTCGGGCTGTTTTCCAGCGCCAGCGTGACGGTGCCGCCGCCCAGAACCGCCTGGCCGCCGGCAACAATGCGGTCACTGCTGGTAGGCGTCAGTTCCACTGCATAGGTCGAGCCCGCGCCGAGGTTCACATCTCCCGCTACCTGCAAGGTGCCCACGGAATTGCCCGGGGCCACACGGCCGCCGTTGTTTACCGACAACGCGGCGATAGGCCCGGAACCGCCGAGGGTGCCGCTGTCATTCACCGTCACTGCCGAGGTCAGCGAGCCATTGACGGCCAACAGACCACCGTTGACGAGGGTCGCACCGCGATAGGTGCTGTCGCCGCTGAGCACCAGGCTGCCGGCACCGGCCTTGATCAGGCTGCCCTCGTACACGCGGTTGGCAGCGGCCTGGTCGCGGGCGCTGCCAATGGCGTAATCGGTCTGGTCCTGCTGGCTGGCAGTGGCGCCCACGCCGTTTTGCCAGCCCTTGTCGATCAGGGTTTGCTGCCAGGCAGTGTGTTCGGCGCGGTCCTCGGCCTGACGCTGAAGCAGCGCCTGGTCGGAGATGCCATTGCTCCACACATCGCCCTGCCCGGCGGCCAGGTTCACCTCCATAGGCCCGAGCAATTGCCCCGGACCATGCATCGCCCGGCCCAGGTCAGGCACACCCCAGCCAACGATCGCATTGGGCGCCTGGGTGATCGAGCCGTCGAGCTGCGTGGCGGTGGTCAACAGCACCTGCAAGGCTTGCTCGTTGGTCATGTAGGGATAACGTTCCATCACCAGCGCCAACGCGCCGGTGGCATGGGGCGCTGCCATCGAGGTGCCGGATTTGACGCCGTAACCGCCGTCGGGAATGGTGCTATTGATCAACGCGCCCGGCGTGGAAATGCACCAGTATTTGGCGATGCCGCACTTGTTGTATTTCTGGTTATTGGCCTTATCCAGCCCAGACACGGCAAGCCAGTGGCCTTCCAGTTCCGGCTGGAAATACGGCAAGGCCGAGCGCACGCTCGCGTTGGCATAGCCGCTGTTGCCGGCGCTGAACACGTTGATCACGCCGGCCTTGGCCACGTCCGCTGCCGCGTCCAGCCAGGTGCCACGGTTGTAATGCTGGGCATACGCCGCGTGCATGTTGTCCAGGGTCTGGTAGCTGACGTCCTTGGGCTGGCTGCCCCAGCTGTTGTTGATGGCGCGCACGCCGGAGTCCACCAAAGCGGTGTACACGGTCTTGAAGTATTTGGGATCAGGGGTGGGGCCGAACAGGAAGCTGTCGTTGGCGTTGGTGTTGCCTACATAAACTTGCGCCTTGTAGGCCACGCCATGCATGCCCACGCCGTCGCGGGCGGCGCCCATGGTGCCGGTGACGTGAGTGCCGTGGGAATCATTGTTCGGGTTGAGCGCGCCCGTGGTGCTGAAGGCGCTGCCATCGACATAGGTGCCAGTGGCGGTGACCGGGTGGAAACGGTCTTTGGAGGCTTCGGGGTGATTGGCATCGAACCCTGAGTCCAGCGCGCCGATTTTCACGCCTTGGCCGCTGATCCCGGCGGCGTAGGCTTCATCGGCTTTCATGCGGCCCAGGCCCCAGTCGCTCTGGTACTCGGCAGAGCGCCAACTGGCGGGGTTACCCGGCTGACCGGTCTCGGTGTATTGCGCCTGTGCCGCAACGGACAGCAAGAGCAAGGAACCTGCGGTGAAGGGTTTGAAACGCGGTGAATCAGTGATCATGTGCACACTCCCTATTATTGTTATTCCCTCGCCACAAAACACGCGCTCCTACAGTTTTCCATCCGGGCCGAAGGCTTCGTCCACTTTGGCCAAGTCGGTATCGCGCAAGTTGCCCGCGTAGTAGTGCAATTTGGTCCAGGCCATCAAGTAGTCATAACGCGCCTGGGCCAGGTCGCGGCGGGTGCTGTACAGCTGCTGTTCGGCGTTCAGTGCGTCGAGGTTGACGCGCTCGCCGCCGAGAATGCTTTGCTTGGTCGACACCACCAGCGCCTCGGCGGATGCCAGCGCTTTCTGATAGGCGCGCAACTTGCTCACGCCTGACAAGCACGCGCTGAACTGGCGACGCAGTTCGATCAGGGTTTCGCGGGTCTTGCCCTCCAACTCGTACTCGGCCTGCTCCATCGCACGGCTGGCCTGGCGGGTGGAAGCCGAGATACCGCCACCGGCGTACAGCGGCATGCTTACTTCGACGCCGATGGTGTTGGTGTCGTAGCGCTGGTTATAGGTGTTGCCGCTGTCGGACTCCTGTTTGCGCGAGGTGGCATACGCGGTGATTCTGGGCAAATGCCCGGCACGGTTGCGCTCCACTTCATAGCGCGCCACTTCCAGGGACTGGCGCTGCGACGCCAGCACCGGGTTGTTGGTGAGTGCCAACTCATGCCAGGTGTCGTAGTTGGCCGGGGTCAGGGTGAACGCGGCAAAGCTCTGGTTCAGCGGTGCCAGGTCGTTGATGTTGACGCTTTGCACGCCGATCAACGCGCCCAGTTCCCGGAGCGAGGCGTCCTGCTCATCCAGGGCCTGGATCTCTTCGGCGGTGGCCAACTCGTAGCGCGACTCGGCTTCAAGGATATCGGTGCGAGTGCCCTCGCCTTGCTGGAACAGATGCCGGTTCTGCTGGAACTGTTGTTCGAACGCCTTCTTCTTGGCCCGGGCGATGTCGATCTGGTCCTGGGCAAACAGCGCCTGGGTGTAATAGCTCAACACCCGCACCAGCAACGCCTGGCTCTTGTCCCGAAAGCTTTCATCGGCAAACAGCGCCTGGGCTACGCCCTTGCGGTAGTTGGCATAGGCTTCGTAGTCGAACAGCGGCTGTTGCAGGCTGAAGGTGGAGCCATAGCTGTTGTAGTTGCGGTCGTCGCGGTAACTGCCGCCGCGCCCGTCAGGCAGGTGCGCTTCGGAGTTGTTGCGGCCCTTGTTGTAGTTGTAGGACAGCCGCGGCAGCAAGCCGGCGCGGCCAATGGTGCGATTTTCCAGGCCGGCGTCGCGTTCCTTGATGGCGCCCAGGAACACCGGGTCGTTGCGCAGCGCCTGCTCGTACACATCGAAGGGCCCCATGGCCGCCTGGGCACTGCCACACACCAGCAACAGCGAAATGAACACTGGCTTCATGCTCATTCCTCGGTCAACGCGGAGCCGGCGCGGTCCAGCAGCGGCTTGAACAGGTAATTGAGCAAGGAACGCTCGCCAGTGCGCACGAACATCTCGGCGGGCATGCCGGGCTTGATCACCAGGCCGTTGAGTTTTTCCATGGCCGCTTCGCTGACGCTGGTGCGCAGCACGTAATACGGCGCACCGGTTTTTTCGTCGAGCATCTGGTCGGCGGAGATCAGGCTGACTTCACCTGGCACCCGTGGCGTGCGGCTTTGGTTGAAGGCGGTGAAGAGGATGTCGACCGGCAAGTGTGTGCCGACCTTGTCCACCAGGTGCACGGGCAAATGCCCTTCCACTTCCAGGCGTGTGCCCTGGGGCACGATCTCCAGCAGGGTTTCACCGGCACGCACCACGGCGCCTTCGGTATGCACGCTGAGGTTGACCGCGATGCCATCGGCCGGCGCGTTGATTTCGCTGTGTTGCAGGTTGAAGCCGGCGGAAGTCAGTTGTTGCTCAAGGGTCAGGGCGCGCAGTTGCGCGTCGGCCAGTTGGCTGCGCACTTCCTTCTGATACTCCTCGCTGTGCTGCTGCAATTTGAGCCGCGACTCGACAATGCCCTGCTCTATCCGGCCGCTTTCCCCGGCGTTTTGCGCCAGGTCCTGCTGCACCTGGGACAACTGGCGCTGATAGTCCATCAGCCGGTTGCGCGGGATATAGCCGTTGTCGGCCAAAGGTTGCAGGTTGCTCAGTTGCGCGCGCAGGGATTGAGCCTGGGCGGTCAAGTCACTGCGGGCACGGCGCATACCGCTCAACTGTGACGTGGCGCCTTCGATGCTGGCGCGGATCCCGGCTTGTTCACGGGCAAACGCGTCGCGACGGCTGCTGAACAACTGGCGCTGACCGTCCAGCACCAGCATCAGGGCCGAATCGGGATTGGCGCTCAGCTCAGCAGGAAAGGTAATACCAGGCAGGTTGTCACGCTCGCTCTGCCAGCGCGCCACGCTGGCCCAAGCCATGCGGTACTGGGCTTGCAGCGATTGCACATCGGCCTGGTTCTGGGTCTGGTCAAGACGGAACAGCGGCTGGCCTTGCTTGACCAGTTCGCCCTCTTTTACCAGGATGCGGCTGACCACACCGGGGCTGAAGGTTTGTACCGCCTTGCGCTTGCCCGACACCACCACGGTGCCTTGTACCGGGATGCCCTGGTCCAACGGTGCAAGGCTGGCCCAGAGGAAAAACCCACCGGCACCGACGATGGTCATCACCCAGCCCATTTTTACGAAAAAGCCGGCATCGCGTTCTTTAATTTGAGGTTCAACGGTAAGGCTGCTCATGCGCCTGGATTCCTTCCGGCCTGGTACTGACGACTGAAACTGACACCGGTTTTTTCTTTCGGCGCTTCCTGCTGCCCGGACAACGCCCGCAGCACCTCTTGGCTGGGCCCGAACGCTTGCAGTTGGCCTTCGCCGAGCACTAGCAATTTGTCGGCCTGGGCCAATGCCGAGGAACGATGGGTGACCAGCACCACGCTGCTGCCCTGGGCTTTCATCTGCATGATGGCGCTGGCCAATGCGGCCTCGCCGACGGTGTCGAGGTTGGAGTTGGGTTCGTCCAGCACGATCAGGCGCGGCCCGCCGTACAGGGCGCGGGCCAGGGCGACCCGCTGTTTCTGGCCGCCGGACAAGCCACCGCCGTTGTCGCCCAGCACGGTGTCGTAGCCTTGGGGCAGGCGCAGGATCAATTCATGTACACCGGCCTGTTGCGCGGCCTTGACCACCAACTCCGGGTCGGCCTCGCGAAAGCGCGCGATGTTGTCGGCGATGCTGCCGCTGAACAGCTCGATGTCCTGGGGCAAATAGCCGATATGCGGGCCGAGGTCTTCGCGGTTCCAGCGGTGAATATCCGCGCCGTCCAGGCGCACGGTGCCGGCCAGGGTCGGCCATACGCCCACCAGCACGCGAGCCAGGGTGGACTTGCCGGAGCCCGACGCGCCCAGCACGCCCAGCACTTCACCAGCGGCCAGGTTGAAGCTGACCTGATGCAGGGTCGCCATGCGTCGCCCCGGCGGGCCGGCGCTGACCTGCTCGAAACTGACCTGGCCGTGGGGCGCCGGCAAGGCCATGTGCTCGACCTCCGGCGGGAATTCGCGCAGCAGTTCGTCGAGGCGCTGGTAGGCCAGCTTGGCCGAGCTCCATTGCTTCCACACTGCAATCAGTTGGTCGATGGGGCTGAGTACGCGGCCCATCAAGATGGAGCCTGCGATCATCATCCCGGCGGTCATGTCGCCCTTGATCACCAGGTAGGCGCCCAGGCCCAGCACCAAGGATTGCAGGCACAGGCGCAGGGATTTGCTCAACGAGGTGATGATCGAACCGGTGTCGCTAGCCTTGTTCTGCAAACCCAGGAACTGCGAATGCACGCCAAACCAGCGTTGGCGCAGCGCACCAAGCATACCCATGGCCTGGATGGTTTCGGCGTTGTGCAAATGGCTGGTGGCCAGTTGGGTCGACTGCTGCGAAAAACCGCTGGCCTCGCCCAGCGGCTTTTTGGTCAGGTATTCATTCAGGCACGCCAGGCCAATCAACAGCACCGCGCCCGCCGTGGCCAGCACGCCGAGCCACACGTTGAACAGGAAAATCACGAACAGGTAGATGGGGAACCACGGCGCATCGAAAAACGCGAACAGCGCCGGCCCCGTGATGAATTGGCGCAGAGCGGTCAGGTCGCCCAAGGATTGCCCGGCATGCCCCTGGCCACGCTGCAAGTTGCGCTCGAAGGCGGCCTTGTACACGCGCAAGTTGAAACGTCGCTCCAACTGGCTGCCAATGCGGATCACGATAAAGCTGCGCACCACTTCCAGCAGGCCGATAAATGCAAAGAAGCCCACGACCATCAGCGTCAACATCACCAGCGTGGTTTCATTCTGGGAGGACAACACACGGTCATACACTTGCAGCATGTAAATCGAGGGCACCAGCATTAATAGGTTAATCAATGCCGTGAAACAGCCAACGCTGATCAAAATACTCTTGTATTCACCCAGCGCCCTGAATAAGGGCGCCACCCCATGGGACTTCGCCATATTAATTGTTTTTCCTTGCAGCGAATTACGCAAAAGGGTCACCCCTACCGAGTAGGGTACGGCCATCTAATAAATCGAGTTATATGCTTATAACTTTTAATTAAGGCTTGCGTTGCAGCGTTACAACTTCGCCAGTTTTAGTGCGGGCTTGATAGTCGCCCTCTTTCTGGCGATTCAAATGGGTGATCCCCGAGCCTTCAGCGTTAAACAGCCAAATACCATCCGGCGTGGGCGACCACGTCAGCGGCTTGTCGCCCAGCCATTGCTCGGCACAGGCAATATCGCCCTCCAGGGCGTTGGCTTGCTCCACTAACTTGAGCGCGCACACCTGATCCTGCTGCTTCAGCTCCCACTGCCCGGCAAGCTGCGCGGAGGTGGGTAATACAAGACTGCTAGCCATTGCGTGGGCTCCTGCCGACACGAACAACACCTGCACAACACAGGCGATCAAATGGGAAAAACGTGGCATATCCAACTCCAGCCTGGAGCGCGGCGCCGAAGCGCCGCGCGCTTTACATCAGGCTACGATGTCACTGGCAGCCGCCTGGCCAACGGTGGTGACGAGGAAATCCGCCACGCCGTGCCCGGAGAAGTCCACCGCCAAGGTGCCCAGGTTGGTACCTGAGGCATAGGTCAGTACAGCATCGCCGGCATGCCCGGTAAATGTGTTGACGAAGGTCACGCCCGCACCCTTGGTGATACCGGACAGGTCGATCTTGTCCGAACCGGAGGTGAAGTCGAAGATCTTGTCCGCAGCCCCTGGCTTGGAGTCGGAACTGGCACCGTACACGAAAGTGTCGCTGCCAGCGCCGCCCCACAGCTGGTCCGCACCGCCGCCGCCGTAGATGAGGTCGTTGCCGGCCCCGCCCTTGATGGTGTTGGCGGCTTGGTTACCAATGATCAGGTCGTTACCCGAACCGCCGAACGCGTTTTCGATGGTGACGCCCTTGGCGATGGACACGTTGCCCACCAGGCCGCCCACATCAGAGAACGAGGTGGCCGTGAGGTTGATCTTCTGGTTCTGGGTGAAACCGGAGAAGTCCAGGGTGTCGTTGCCGCCACCGTCCCATACCGAAAACACCAGCTTGTCGGCATTGGAAGTGGCGCTGAGGAAATCACGCCCGGTGTTGGAGTTGAACCCGTAAGTGGTGTCCGTGGCGCGGGTGTTGAAGTTGGCACCGTAGAGCTTCTGGATCGCCGCAATGTCGTCGATCAGCGGGCCGGAAGCGTAAGCCTCGACGCCGCCCTTGCTGAAGTTCTGGTTGGTGTTGCTCTCGCTCCAGTAACTCATGAGGCTATAGCCACGCGTGTCCTGTCCATAGGTTGCGTCGTTATAGGTCGGGTTGCCATTCCCGGCGTTGTAGTCGCCAGGGTGAGCCAGGCCCAGGGTATGGCCGATTTCGTGGGTCAGGGTCTGCCGGCCATAGTTGTTCAGGTCCGGAGTCTTGTTCGGCGTGTAGCTGTTGTTGGTCAGGTACCACGAAGTGCCGTCGTAGCCTGCACCGGTACCGGGCAGGTAAGCGAAGGCCGCGGCGCCGTCCTGGCCGCTGCTGTAGTTGCCGAAGGTCATGTGGCCGTCACCGCCGGAAGCCTTTTCGGTAAAGGTCACGTTGGCAACATCCGCCCAGGATTGCATGGCCAGCGCGGCCTGTGCTTTCTGCTGGGTGTTGAATTGGCTGAACCCCGAGATGCCATGTTTGTTCATGGTGCTCTGGGTAGCCGAGGTGAGGAAGGTGTAGGTCAGATCGATCTTGCCGTTGCCATCAAAGTCCCGGTACGCAGCACCATCCCGCAGCAGCTGGGTCGCTGCCTGGTCCACGGTGTAGGACGGTTTGCCATTGACCGTGAGGTTACCGCCACGGTCATACAAATGGCTGAAGCTATCGATTTGCGAGTAAGCAGTGCTGGCTTGCGCGGCAGATACAATAGCCTTGTCTTTTACTTTTGACATAAACGTACTTCCTTGTTTGCAAGTGCATCAGTCTTTGTTCGATAGGAACCTCGCGGGCGAGGATAGTCCTATCACTCACCTCTTTTGAAGGCGTAAGAAAACTGACACAACTTGAAATCTTTCGTCTACATCTATTTCCATCGCACAATTGTGACGCAGGTTCAAGTTGCAGAAGTCGAGTGCAGTGTTTATTGGGGGCCGTTGCGTTTGCGTGGCCGAATCGGCACAGCGCACTATTTAAATATTAAATACAAGTAAAGCCGCTCTAAGCGAACGGCCCACTTAATTAATGGATCCAATATATTGTCACGGTGTCATTAGCAACATTAAAGAGCCACTATTCGCACTATTAAAGTGCGCTGTCCCCCATTACCGGGACATACTCCAGCCACACTGTTGCAGGGCTGCCAAGAGGGTATCACCAGCCAGGCCCGGCACCTCGACGCCGTCTTGGGTGGTCATGTCTTCACCTGCCAGAATGGCGTTGATGATCGCCTCCTCCACCGCCTCTGCCGCCGCGCTGAACAGCGGCGAAATATGGTCGTTGTTGACCATCTGCAACCCGGTACTGAGGGGCAGGTCCTTGCGCCCATAGTCGGCTGGCGGCAAATCACGGTTGCCGGTGGCAAACGCCAGGAACAGGTCGCCGCTGGAATCCTCGGTGCCGCCACCGGTGCGCGCAATGCCGATGGACGCGCGCTGTGCCAGGCGCTGGCATTGGTGGGGCAGCAAGGGGGCGTCCGTGGCGATGATCACCACGATGGAGCCCATGCCAGGGGTGCCTCGCTCGGCAAAGGGCGAGGCAATGCCCATCAAGTGACGGCCCACCGGGTAGCCATCGACCCGCAGCTCCTGGCGCTTGCCGTGGTTGGCCTGCACCAGTACGCCGACGGTCCAGCCGCCCTGCTCCGCTGGCAACCGCCGTGACGCGGTGCCGATGCCACCCTTGAACTCGTGGCAAATCATGCCGGTGCCGCCGCCCACCGCGCCTTCCTGTACCGGGCCGCTTTCTGCCTGCTCCAGGGCCTGGCGCACATGCTCAGGGCGCACATGCTGGCCCCAGATGTCGTTGAGCAGGCCGTCATAGGTCTCCATGACCACCGGCATGCACCAGTACACCGCAGGGTCTGCCACGCGCTCACGCTCCAGGGCAATCAGGGTGTCGCGTACGATGCCAATACTGTGGGTGTTGGTGATAGCCATCGGCGTGGTCAACAGCCCCGCCTCGCTGATCCACTCAAGACCGGTGGCGTCGCCGTTGCCGTTGAGCACGTGGTAGCCGGCAAAACACGGTTGCTGCCGCGCTTCCCCGGCACGCGGCTGGATCAGCGTGACGCCGGTACGCACCTGCTTGCCGTCGACATGCGCCTTGAGCGTGGCGTGGCCGACGCGAACCCCGGGAACATCGGTGATGGCATTCAATTCGCCGGGCATGCCCAGCCCCAAGGTGATGCCCAATTGACGTGCACGCATACCCACTCCTTACAATTTCTGAAACGCCGGACTCAACCGGCCACTGATGCAATACAAAATCACCGACAGGGCCAGCAAGCCGATGATGATCATGATGTCGCGTACCGAGGCCTCCAGGATCAAGGTCACTAGCAGGTAACCGGCACCCAGTACCGCCAGCAATGCCGGCAGCGGCCATAACGGCATGCGATAGGGATGCTCGCGATCACGCAGCAGCACCCGGCTCATCAGCGCGCTCAGCGCCACTACCAGGTACACCAGCATGATCAGCAACACGCTGAACGAGGTCAGGTCGGCCAGGTTCGAGCTGAAACTCAACAGCGCCGAGGGTATCGCCAGGAACAGTGTTGCCAGCCACGGCGAGTCCCAGCGCGGGTGGATACGTGTGAACAGCTTGTTGATGCTCGGCGTCCACAGCGCATCGCGCCCGCTGCTGAACACCACCCGGCCAATCTGGATCACGATGGCAACGATGGCGTTGAACACCGACAGGAAAATCCCGGCACTCACCAGCCGCGACAAGGTTTCATTGCCATGACTGGTCAACAGATAGCCGATCGGGTCGGGGCTGCTGATCATTGCGCTCAGGGACGGCGCGCCGATCAACAGCGCAGTGATCGGCACCAACTCGATGACCACCACCAACCCCAACGACCATAGCACCGCCTTGTGCACGCCCTTGCCGCCGCACTTCATGTCTTCGGCCAGCAACACCGCCGGGCCGTAGCCGTTGAACGAGAACAGGCCGATGCCGACGGCGCCGATCACCAAGGCCCAGGGTGCCAGGTGCAACACACCGTTTTCGACGATCTGCGGCTGCAACAACACACTGGCCGGTTGCACCGGGTTACCGAAGCCGATCACCACAATCACCAGCAACGCCGCCACTTCCAATAGCAGGCAGGTGCCGGTGATCCAGGCGTTGAGCTTGATGTTGAGGATGCCCAGGGCGTAGCTGCACACCACGATCACCAGGGCGACGGTTTGCGAATCGAATGTCGTGCCCAGGGCGTTATTCAGGTAAGTCGCCGCACCGGTCGCCAATACCGGCGGGATAAACAGCAACATCACCAACACCGTCAGGAAGGTGGCGTAACCGGCCATGCCGCCAAACACGCGCTTGGCATACACATACTCGCCGCCGGCGCTGTTATGGGCGCGGCCGAGTTCGGCGTAACAGAAGGCGAACATCAACGCGAGCAACGCCGCCATCACAAACGCCAGGAACACGCCACTGCCCGCCTGCTGGATGGCAAACGGGGCGATCACGAAGACGGAACTGGCCGGCGTTACCGCTGAAACGGTAATCGCCACGACATCAAAGACGCTCAGGGTGGGCTTGAGCACGCCATCGGGCGCAGGGGTGGCACTCATATCGTTATCCTCTGTCGTTGTTTTTGGTGTGAGGCAGAAACGAAAAATGATTGTTCCTCGGGATATGCTTCCCGTTGGACAGTGTCGACGTTATCGGCTGGTGGGGCTGCCGGCCAATTCCCCTATTGGCGTACTCCCCTTGACGGTGCCCGGCAGAAGCCTAACCCTTGGCCGATCATTTGAGGGTGGGGATGTTGAGATGAGCCTGTTCCGGGAAATCGGTATGCACGCGGGGTTGGGCCGCACCCTGTCACAGATCGGCACCGAGCGGTTCTGGAAGCAACTGGTGCTGTTATTGCACCAGTGCCTGCCCTTCGATAATGCCTTGGCGATTTTCTACCCGCTGGATGGCCCGCCCCAGGCCCTGGAGGAGTACGACGCCCAGCCCAGCAGCAAGCCGGCGTCGATGCTGGTGTACCTCAACGGCCTGTACCTGCTCGACCCGTTTTACCAGGCCTGCCGCGAAAACTATGCCAGCGGCGTATACCGCCTGGAGGAAGTGGCGCCGGACCATTTTCGCCAGAGTGAGTACTTCCTCAATTACTTCCACGACAATGTGCTGGAAGACGAAGTGCAAGTGATCCTGCAACTGCCCGGCGTGGGCACGCTGTCGCTGTCGCTGGGCATGCAGCGGCGCTTCAGCTTCGAAGAAACCGGGCTGTTGACCACGCTGTCGGCGTGGGTGTTGCCGCTCATGCACCAGCATTGGCAGCAAAGCACCCAGCGGGCACCGGCCATGGACAGCCAGATTCGCGATGCCCTGAGTCATTTCGGCAGCGGTGTGCTGTCGGACCGCGAGCTGGAAATCGCCCGGCTGGTGTTGCGTGGGTTCTCCTCCAAGGCCATGGCCGAACGCTTGAAGATCTCGCCGGACACCGTAAAAGTGCACCGCAGGCATTTGTACGCCAAGCTGGACATTTCCTCGCAGCCCGAGTTGTTTTCATTATTCATCCAGTCATTGGGGCATGACCTGGAGAACCCATGAACATCATTCGGGCTGAAAGCGTGGTTGGCGCCTGTCAACGCCCCGTCCGTATGGTATTCCATACCCGAGTACGCACCCGGTCGATATTCAACGGCATGGCTTGCAGTGCAAACAGCTTGCCCATCATCTCCGGGCTCGGATACACCTTGGTGTCGGCCTTGATCGCCGGGTCTACCAGGCTGTCGGCCGCCGCGTTGCCGTTAGCGTAGTGCACGTAGTTGGTGACACTCGCCATCACGTCGGGGCGCAGCAGATAGTTCATGAAGGCATAGCCGGCTTTCTCATCCGGCGCGTCGGCGGGCATGGCGACCATGTCGAACCAGATCGCCGCGCCTTCCTTGGGAATGTTGTAGCCGATATTCACGCCGTTCCTGGCTTCCTTGGCGCGGCTTTCGGCCTGCAGGATGTCGCCGGAAAAACCGACGGCTACACAGATATCGCCATTGGCCAGGTCGGCGGTGTATTTCGAGGAATGAAAATACGCCACGTAAGGCCGCACTTGCATCAGCAGGGCTTCGGCCTTCTTGTAGTCCTCGGCTTTTTTGCTGTGGTGCGGCAACCCCAGGTAATTCAGCGCGGCTGGCAGCAGTTCGGGGCCGTTGTCGAGGATGGCGACCCCGCACTTTTGCAGCTTGGCCATGTTTTCCGGCTTGAAGATCAAGTCCCAGGAGTCCACCGGGGCGTTGTCACCGAGTACCGCCTTGACCTTGTCGATGTTGTAGCCAATGCCGGTGCTGCCCCACAGGTACGGAAAGCCGTGAGCATTGCCAGGGTCATTGTTTTCCACGGCCTTGAGTAGCACCGGGTTGAGATTTTTCCAGTTGGGCAGCTGGCTCTTGTCGAGCTTTTTAAGGGCGCCGCCCTGGATCTGCCGCGCCATGAAATGGTTGGAAGGAAACACCACGTCGTAACCCGATTTACCGGTCATCAGCTTGCCATCGAGGGTTTCGTTGCTGTCGTACAGGTCATAGGTGAAACCGATGCCGGTGTCTTTCTGGAAGTTCCTGGTGGTATCCGGTGCGATGTAGTCCGACCAGTTATAGATCTTCACGGTCTCGGCAGCCTGGCTGATAGTAGCCAGCAACATCAAGGGCAACAGGGCAATGGCTTTCATGGTTCGATTTCCTGGCGGTTTTAGGGTGTTTTTATGGCAGGCGATCAAGGATCAAAGCGTTACAGAATCAGGACGTAGGTCTTGCGCACAGTTTCCTGGATATCCCAGATACCGGTGCTATTGGCTGGCAACATCAGTGCGTCACCGGCTTGTATGTACAGGGTTTCCCCGTTGTCGGGCGTGAAGGTGCAGCGCCCTTGGATGAAATGGCAAAACTCCTGGGATTTAATCTGCCGACGCCAGCGCCCCGGGGTGCACGCCCAGATGCCGGTCTCGACCCCGTCGTTGCGCTCCACGCTCAGTGTCGAGGCCACGGCGATGGGCTCGCTCAGGGGCACCGCCACCGGTGATGAATCTGGCAGAGCGGTGTTCAGCGTGTCTTTGAATTGCGTGATGCTCATGGGTTTTCCCCTGTGGGTGGAACGAGTCAGTGCATGAAGCCTTCCATGAAACCGGCAACGCCGGTTGCCAGCTTGCGGCGCCAGGGCGGAGTGTTGGGGTTGGCCAACACCTGGTCTTCATGGACAAAACTGCGAATGATCGCGTTGTAACCCAGCCAGCGGCACGGCTCGGGCTCCCAGGCCTTGAGCGCCTGGAGTCCGCCTTCGCGAATCACCCAGGGTTGTCGGGTCAACGGGGTGTCGCGGCCCAGGATCAAGTCGGCCAGGGTGCGGCCGCCGAGGTTGGTGGCGCCCACGCCCTCCCCGCCATAACCGCCGGACAGTGCGATGCCAGTGGCGTGGTCACAGAGCATGTGCGGACGAAAACGGCGCGACATGCCCAGGTTGCCGCCCCAGGAGTGGGTAATCCTGGCCTTTTTCAGCTGTGGGAAGAGTTCACCAAACAGGTAGCGACGCAACTCTACTTCGCTGTCCGTCAGGTCGAAGTTGTGCCGTAACTTGCCGGCAAATTGATAGCCACCACGGGCGCCGAACACCAGGCGATTGTCGGCCGTACGCTGGCCGTAGGTGACTTGTCGGCTGCTCTCGCCAAAGGCCTGGCCCTGGCTGAGCCCGATGCCCTCCCAGGTGCTGGCCGGCAGCGGTTCGGTGGCGACAATCAAGCTCTGCACCGGTAACTGGTAGCGGCCCAACGGCGGCAAGGTATTGGCGTAACCCTCGACAGCAGGCACCACCCAGGCGGCGCGCACGCAGGCCTTGGCAGTGCGCAGGCTGCCGGACTGCCAATGGGTCACGGGGCTGTTTTCGTAAATGGTCACGCCCAGGCTTTCAACCGCCCGCGCCAGGCCACGCACCAGCTTCGCCGGGTTGATCGTCGCGACGTGGGGGGCATAGATGCCGCCATAAGGCTTGGCAATGCGGACCTGCTCGGCCAATTGCTGCGGGCTGAGCCAGCGGTAGTCGTCTTCGGTGAGGCCCTGGGCGTACAGCTTGTCCAGATAGCGGCGCAGGCTGCCTTCCTGCTCGGGGTAGCGTGCGGCGCAATACAAGGCGCCGCCTTTGCGGTAGTCGCAGTCAATGCCTTCGCGAACCAGCACCTGTGCCACTTCATCAGGAATGCCATGCAAGAGGTCAAACGAAGCGCGACGCTGCTGGGGGGCAAGCTCAGCCAGCAGGCGGTCTTCCCCCAAGAGGTTGCCCATCAACCAGCCACCATTGCGACCGGATGCGCCGAAACCGGCCGTTTGCGCCTCGATGACTGCAATTTTCAGCTCAGGGGCTTGGCGCTTCAGGTAATAGGCGGTCCACAGGCCGGTATAGCCGGCGCCGATAATCGCCACATTGACGTCCAGGTCGTGCTCCAGCGACGGGCGCGCGACCAGCGGGTCGTCCAACTGGTCCATCCATAAACTGATACTGCGCCATGCCGGCATGCCAGGTTCCCCTACCTCGGTTCGATAGGGCCGATCCTAGAGTGCAGCGTCAGGAACTGTCTTGCGCGCGTGCACGCACAGAAATTTGTTTGAGGTACGCCTTGGGCGATTGCCCGGTGTGCTGGCGAAAAGCGCTGTAGAACGCCGAGAGTGAATTGAAACCGGCGGCAAAGGCCAACTCATCGACTTTGACCGGCGCGGTGGCGTTGTCCAGCGCGGCCAGTACATGCTGGAGTCGCGCCTGGTTGACGTAGCGATAGAAGCTCTGCCCCAGCACCTGGTTCAGCAGGTAGGACATCTGGTTGCGACTGTAGCCACAGGCTTTGGCGACCCGCTGCAGGTCCAGCTCTGGGTCCAGGTACGGCTGCTGACGCTCGAAATATTGTTGCAGGTCATTGGCCATATAACCCAACTGCTGGGGCGACAGGCCCAGGCGGCTGACCGTAGGACGCAGTGCCTGGGCCGGTTGCTCGTGCACCAGAGATGCATATTCATTCACCCGCCAGATCAACCCGTCGCGCACCGTAATGGCCTCACTGGTACGAAACGACACCAGGCCCTGGCCGCCACGCAAGGTAATGCGGTACTGGATAAACGCGGTATCGCCATCGGCGCGGATGCGATCAGTGTGTTCAATCGCCTCATCCGCCTCACGAGGCATGCTGGCCTGCAAGTACTCGCGCAACTCGGCATAGCCCACCACACGGTTCTGGAAGAAATCGTGGTACAGGATCTCGGGGTGGTAGTAAGCCATCACCCCGTCCAGATCGCGATGTCGCCAGCACAGGTGATGGCGCAGCACCAGCGCGCCGGTAGCGTGGGAATTGTGACACTCATCGTCTGGAGCGATGTCGGACATATCGGGCTCTACGGCGGGGAAAATTTTTGAGAATGCCGAAGTTTACCCTTGCCTTCAATGGTCATATCGAGTGTCTGACTAATGGCCTTTTGCCTATTCCTTTGTAGGACATGATCTATATCAAAACCAGGCGAAAGAACCGCCGAACGGGCCGAAAAAAGTCACCTTGCAGTTGCGAACGAATGCTATTTTTAAGCCCTTAGCTGTCATGACCAGTGAAGGTCCTGGCCTCTGCCGCGAGCTAAAGGAAGCGCTCAATGAACAAGGTGGGCAACATGAACAAAGTGACATTTCCCAACGCCTGCCAGCTGATGCGCTGGCATTTTCACCCGATGGGCTTCGAGGGCAGCATGGACGCCCCCGGCAGCATGATCGCCCGCCTGTTCGACCGGGCCAGCGGCGAGACATTGATCGCCATCGCGGGGATCCCGTGCGCTACGGTGATGAACGCGGCTGATGTGGAGCGCATCATCGAGGCAGTGGAGGATGAATTGGAGAGTTTCGTGCCGCCGGTTTCGTTGCGGGCGTGAGGCGGGGCTAACAGCCCACTCTGACGGTAACCACGATGCGAAGCGAGTCGCTCTTGATCTGCTTTTGATCTCAGGCGCCCCGTTCCAACTGTGTCGCCTGTCAGGCCGCCTTCGCGAGCAAGCCCGCTCCCACAGTTGGATCGTGAAGTGTCAGGTAGATAGGCGTCGGCGGTCAGGCAGCCATCGCAGGCAAGCCAGCTCCCACATGTTCGATCCCGTGTTGTCAGGTAGAGACGCGTCGGCTGTCGGGCTCTTATCGCAGGTCAGCCAGCTCCCTTCGGCGCACGCTGATCATCAAAAAACACCTTCCTGCCATCCACCCGCTCAGACGCCCTGGGCACATTCACACCCTGGCCTTCCGGCTTTTCCACATACCAATAACAATGGCTGACCGCCCGGGTAATCCCCACATAGGCCAGACGCAACACTTCGTCTCTCTGGGCATTGTCATAAGGCTCGCTATCGCCATCCTTACCCAAGCCCGCCATGCGATATACCTGGTTCTTGTACGGCGAGCTGGTCACATGCTGACAATCGCCCAGCAAAAATACCGCGTCCGCCTGCAGCCCCTTGGCACTGTGATACGTGAGCTGTTTCAACCTGCGCGCCTGAGGCGCCAAGCTAGAATCCACATTAACGACAGACTGAATATGCTCATTAATCAATAACTTATCGCTACCTTTTCGATAAAGCATCAGGATCGAATCGCCCCGCTGATAATGCTCCAGCAACCGCTGCGCCAGTGCCGCGTCGTCACGTTCCAACACCGTGACGGGCACCAGCGCCTTGGGCTCGCCACTGGCCCTGGCCTTTTTGCCCGGGATGGCCGGCGCGCTACGGACGATATGTTCGGCAGCGTCGATGATGTGCTGGTGGCTACGGTAGTTCTCCCCCAGCATCACGCGGGTCGTGCTGGGCGAAACGAACTCCTTGTTGAACTCCATGAAGTACTTGGGCGAACTGCCACGCCAGCCGTAGATGGATTGCCAGTCGTCCCCTACGCACAGCAACGATGAGCGTTGTGCACCGCGCCCGACGTGCATGGCCGGCCCACGGCTGCGAATTTCCCGCAGGCTGGCGCGGATCCAGGACACGATCTGCGGCGATACGTCCTGGAATTCATCGATCATCAGGTGCGACATCGGCCGCAGCAAGGGATCACTCAGCAGCTTGAGGTTCTCAGGGGTGCTTTCACCAAACAGGGAAAACATCCGGTTGTAGGTCATGATCGGCGGCGACTGCTCCAACAGGTGATCTTCCAGGGCCTTCCAGAAAATGCTCAGGGCCTCGAAGAACAGCCGGTCCGGGTCGTCCTTGGCGAAGCTCATCTGGCCAACCGCCGTAGGCACATCCAAGCCGAGGTTCTCGATAAACCCGGCCGCCATGACAAAACTGTCCAACAGGGGGGCTGAAGCGAGTTCACCTTTGACCTTGTAATCAAAGCCTGGCCCGGCCGTGGCATCGCCGCCCAGGCTGCTCAAAAGGCGCTTTGAAGATTCGTAATTATCCAGCCATATCAAAGGCTTACTACAGAAAGCTTGAAACAGAGTGCGCTTCACTGCCCATTCAGCGCGCACCGAGAGTTTCGAGTTCGGCCGACTGATGTGAGGGTTTTCGCGCCCATCGAACCCCAGCACCACCCAGGCATCCAGCTCCGCGATGTAGCCGTGGCAATGAAATTGCGCGCCGTTGATTTCAAAGGTCTGACGGCTGGGTTCGATGCCCTTGATCGGCCAGGCACCGGCGCGAAACCACAGGTCTTCAATCACATCACAGAGTTCTTCATCGCGCTTGGCCGCCAATTCAGTCACGGCCATGCGCTTTTGCACGTCCGGATGATCGCGTTCCAATTCCTTGAGCTGAAGGCCATGGCGGGCCAAGGGTGCAATCAACTCGCGAAAACGCTGATGGCGGCCATACAAGCGGTGATAACAAGCGTTCATCTGCTGCCGCTGGGCGTCACTGATACGCAGGTCGAAGGCGTTGCTGTCGGCGTCTTCAAAAGCACCGCTGAGGTTCTCAAAGGCCTGCAGCCGTTCCAAGCCCGGCAGGCTGCGCACCATGGGCAGGATGCGCGAGTGAAAGGTGCGCACCACCGCCTGGGCCTCCTTGCTGCCAAGAGGTTGGCCCCACAAGCTGAGAATTTCCATGAGTTTGTTGATGAAGTCCTTGCGCGACTCGCGGGTGAAGGTCACCACCGTCATGGAACTCAGTTCAAAGCCCAGGTAATGGCTGAGCAGCAGGATGCGCAGCACCAAGGACGTCGACTTGCCGGCGCCGGCACCCGCAATCACTGAGGTCGAGGGGGTGTCGCTGAAGATCATCTTCCATTGCGCCACGCTTGGCTGCGCATGGGCTGGCAGCAGGCGCGCGACATCGGCCTTCATGCGCTTCTTCACCTCTGCGATGAGCGGCAATCGCCAATCGTCGAACAGGCTGTCATCTATGCCTGGTGCGCGGTGCTCATCAGGGCGAAAGTCTCGAATCAGCAGGACTTGCCGGCCCTCCTCGATGCCATCGGCCTTGCCCTCGCGGTAACCGTATTCAACGCCCGCCTCATGCCCACTGCGAAAACCGTCGGCCTGGCCATGTAACCAGGAAAACCTGTGCTGCGCGCGCAAACGGGTGAGGCCATGGCCGAACAGGCGCGCGGCCAGCCGTTTCAGCAGCGGCATTTCAGCCAAGGGGCGCAGTTCGGGGGGCAGATCAGGCTGTTGTTGCGACACGCGGACTCCTGCGGTGAGCTTGTTTTGACCAAGGCGCCATGGTCGCCGGAAACGCCGCTCAGTTCCAGCCAATTGCTTTGCTGTCATGCAGTTAGGCGATGAAGTGAAAGTGAACACCAGGGTTAATCATCGAGTAAATGGATAATTAACCGGCAGTTTTTACGCTTTTTATCGATCATGCGCTGCAGGATGATGAGGCCATCAACAGGAGACGATCATGCTTGAACTTCGACCTTTCACCAGCCTGGGCGGCGCCCACCATGGCTGGCTTGACGCTCATCACCACTTTTCCTTTGCCGAATACCACGACCCCCAGCGCATGCACTGGGGCAACCTGCGGGTATGGAACGACGACATCATCGCCCCCGGCAGCGGCTTTCCCCAACACCCGCACCGCGACATGGAAATCATCACCTACGTGCGCGAAGGGGCGATCAGCCATGCCGACAATCTGGGCAATAAAGGCCGCACCGAAGCCGGCGATGTGCAGGTAATGAGCGCGGGCACCGGCATTGCCCACAGCGAATACAACCTGGAGGCCACGCCAACCAAAATCTTCCAGATCTGGATCATTCCCAATGAAGCCGGCTTGCCACCGTCCTGGGGCGCCAAACCGTTTCCGCAAGGCAACCGCGAGGGCTTTGTGACGCTGGCCAGCGGCAAGGCTGGCGACACTGAAAGCTTGCGGATTCGTGCGGATGCACGTTTGGTGGCAGCTAACCTGAAAGCTGGAGAAAGCGCGGAGTACCGGCTGGACAGCGGCCGCCGGGCGTACCTGGTGCCAGCCACGGGCGTGATTGACGTCAATGGTGTGCGGGCACAGGCGCGGGACGGCGTGGCGGCTGAGGATGAACAAGTGTTGCGGGTGACCGCAATCGAGGACAGCGAAATCGTGCTGGTGGACCTGGCCTGATCATGTAGGAGCGAGCTTGCTCGCGAAGAACTCACCGGCACCGCGTTCACTCAGGAAGCACGCGTTATCGTTGACGTTTTTCGCGAGCAAGCTCGCTCCTACATACAGTGTCAGTTATTGGCTGATTGCACCGTCAACCAACACCTGCGCCTCTTCCACCAGTTGCTTGAGGTGTTCTTCGCCAATGAAGCTCTCGGCGTAGATCTTGTAGATGTCCTCAGTGCCCGAGGGGCGTGCGGCAAACCAGCCGTTTTCGGTCATGACTTTCAAACCGCCAATCGCCTGGTTGTTGCCCGGCGCATGGCTGAGGATCTGTTGAATGCTCTCACCGGCCAATTGCGTGGACGTGACCTGCTCCGGTGACAGTTTGCCAAGCAGAGCTTTTTGCGCGGGAGTGGCCTTGGCATCGACGCGAATGGCGAAGGGCTCACCCAGGGCATCGGTCAAGCCACGGTAGATCTGGCTTGGGTCCTGGCCTTTGCGCGAGGTCATTTCTGCGGCCAGCAAGGCCGGGATCAGGCCGTCCTTGTCGGTGCTCCACACGCTGCCGTCCTTGCGCAGGAACGAGGCACCGGCGCTTTCTTCGCCGCCAAACCCCAACGAACCTTCAAACAAGCCATCGGCAAACCATTTGAAGCCCACTGGCACTTCGTACAGGCGACGGCCGATGCGCGCCGCGACGCGGTCGATCAGGCCGCTGCTGACCACGGTCTTGCCCACGGCCGCATCGGCACGCCAGTCCGGGCGGTTCTGGAACAGATAGTCGATGGACACCGCCAGGTAGTTGTTGGGCGCCAGCAAACCACCGGAAGGCGTGACGATGCCGTGGCGGTCGTGGTCCGGGTCGCAGGCGAAGGCAACGTCGAAACGCTCCTTGAGACCGATCAGGCTTTGCATGGCATAGCTGGAGGACGGGTCCATGCGAATCTGGCCGTCCCAGTCGACGCTCATGAAGCGAAAGGTGGCGTCGACCTCGGTATTCACCACCTTCAGGTTCAAGCGGTAGTGCTCGGCAATCGCCGACCAGTAGCGCACCCCTGCTCCGCCCAGCGGGTCCACGCCCAAGCGCAGGTCGGCGCTGCGGATCGCGTCCATGTCGATCACATTGATCAGGTCGGCCACATAGCTGTTGAGGTAGTCATGGCGATGGGTGGTGTCGGCCTTGAGCGCCTGGGCGTGAGTGATGCGCTTGACCCCGGCCAGCTTGTTGGCGAGCAGTTCGTTGGCCTTGGCTTCGATCCACTTGGTGACGTGAGTATCGGCTGGGCCACCGTTAGGCGGGTTGTACTTGTAGCCGCCACTTTGCGGCGGGTTGTGGGACGGTGTAATCACAATACCGTCCGCCAGACCGCTGGTACGGCCACGGTTATAGCAGATGATGGCGTGGGAAATCGCCGGCGTCGGCGTGTACTCGTCGCCCTCGGCCAGCATCACGTGCACGCCGTTGGCCGCCAGTACTTCCAAGGCGCTGGCACCGGCTGGCGTCGACAATGCATGGGTATCCAGGCCGACAAACAATGGCCCGGTGATGCCCTGTGCTTCGCGGTACAGGCAGATCGCCTGGCTGATAGCCAGAACGTGCCACTCGTTGAAACTCAGTTCGAACGAACTGCCACGGTGCCCGGAGGTACCAAAAGCCACACGCTGAGTGGAGATCGCTGCATCAGGCTGGCCGGTGTAATAGGCCGTGACCAGTCGCGGGATATCCACCAGCAACTGGGCTGGTGCCGGCTTGCCCGCAAAAGGACTGATAGTCATGCATAAACCTCGAAAAGAAGGATTCGGAAAAATGACAGTTTACTGAGACTTGGACTACTGCGCGACGGTATCGATCCGACGGCCTGAAGAGAAATTTCACGCATTAATCAGTCTGCGCCTGCAGGAGCGTCTGCGCCAGCGTATCCAGGGCGATGTCCAGGTTGGGATGGCCGCTGAAGGTATGGCTCAAGCGCATATGCTGGTGATGCAAACCACTGAGGCTGAACAGTTCGCCTGGAGCAATCACCACCTGCTGGGCGAGCATGCGCTGAAACACCAGGCGCATATCCACCGGCGCCGTCGACTGCAACCAGAAACTCGCCCCGGCCACAGGCATGCGGTAATGCACACACCCTTGCATACGCGCATCCAAGCGGTGACTCATGGCGTGCGCCTGCTCATGCAGGCGCTGGCGCAGCGTGTGCAGGTGCTGGTCGAACCGACCGCTTTCGTACAGCCGCGCAATGGCGCGTTGACGAATGGCGGACAGTCGAAACGAACGCAGCAAGAACTGGCGCTGCAATTCATTGCTCATCTGCCGCGCCAGCAGGTAACCAAAGGGCGCTTCCGGGCCCAAAACCTTTTCGAACGAAGAAAACACGATCAGCCGCTCTGGGTTGACCAGGCTGCGCAAGGCCGATCCGGGCGGCGCAAAGCTCAGGTCACCAAAGGTATCGTTCTCCAGCAACCAGCAGCCGTGCTGGTCGAGCAGACGCGCTACGTGCAGCCGCTCGGGGTCGGTCATGGCGTTACCCGAGGGCATGCTGACTACAGATGAGAGCAGCACGAGGTGCACTGGTTCATGACGCAGCAGGTGCTCCAATGTGGTCAAGTCCGGGCGGCCGTCGGCACGCCAGGGCCATTCAATGACCCGCACGCCAGCGGCCTGTAGCAGGCGCAGGACCAGGTAATCGCACGGCGATTCAACTACCACCACCGTGCCTTTAAGATCCAGGGCGTCAACGAGGATTTCCAGGACGCCCTGAAGGTCGGCACCGATATACACCTCATCAGCTTGCCAACAATGGGTGGGCGACGCGGTATAACGAGCTGCCAATGCAGCACGCAACTCCCACACGCCACAAGGTTGCGACGGTTGCAGATGATGGGGATACCGGCGCACCAGTTGGCGCTCCAGCGCCAGCAACGCGCCATCGAGGGACCCCAACAGCGCCGGTTCATCATTGCTGAGCACAACCATCGCCGGGCGCCGGGCGGCTGTATACAGGCGCTCGAGCAAGTCCGTACCCGCCATGATGGGCATGGTTGCGGCCACGGGCCAGGCGAAGTAGCCGGACTTGGCCACCGAATACACTCGCCCTTCTTTTTCCAACAGCGAGTAAGCGTACTGAATCGTCGAGATTGACACGTTCAACCGCGTCGCCAACTGGCGCAGGGACGGTAGCTTGACCGGTGCTTCCCGGCTGACTTCATTGATCAGGTTGATCATGTAGCGATACACCGCCTGATAGGCGAAGTCTGCCTGTCGCTCTCCCCTCAGGTTCATCGCTGATCACCCGCTTGCATAGGCGAGTACACGCGACTAGCGTCCCGACACTTGAGGGATACGAGACTTGGACCGCGTGAAACGAGGCTGGCATACACGCGCACTGCGTTTGCCCGGCAACGGGCATTTACGGTACAGATGCTGCAACAACGGCAGCGACAACCCGCTGATATCCGTCAGCCACTGGTGCAGCATGTCCGCGACGGGCTTGCCCTGCAGGGCCTTATGGAGCTCGGGGAGCGCTACCAGCATGCCGGGATGGCATTGACGCAAGTAACCCTCCAGACGTTCGCCATGCTGGACGAAGGGCGCGAACACCAGGCAGGTCAATTGGCTTTCGTCCAGGCCAGAGAACGCCTGAGCACAAGCTGTAGACAGTACCTGGCCCTGCAGAGCACACCCTTCGGTGATCAACGCAACAGGCACCTGTCTTCGATGCAGGTAGTCCGCCGCCTGACGCAGGAA
This sequence comes from Pseudomonas sp. MF6751, assembly GCF_016613265.1. NCBI lineage: Bacteria > Pseudomonadati > Pseudomonadota > Gammaproteobacteria > Pseudomonadales > Pseudomonadaceae > Pseudomonas > Pseudomonas sp. MF6751. The sequence continues at coordinate 38,064 of NZ_JAENSV010000025.1, read as the reverse complement.
CCCTTCGACGCCATGTTCGTAGGAGAGTTCGCGCAGGCACTGGGCCTGCAACCCATGCAAATGCGCCATGAGCAAAGGGTTAGGGTAAGCAGGATGGCTGAAGTGGAACTCGAATGGGTCCCGCTTATGGGCGAGGAATTGAGTGAGCAGTGGCGCTTGGGCAACGTCCACGTCGTCAAGCAGGTCGGCAATGCCGATATATGCCACATGACGGTGCCCGCCCCGGCCAGGACTCTCAGCGCCTGCGTAGTGCTCGCCATACAGGTGGCGGTAGCAACCGACACTCCATTCCTCCATGCGTGCAAACCATGCACTGAGCGACGACGGGTTACCAGGTGCGAATGTCAGGCCGGTTGCCAAGGCGCTTTTTTTCAGCCACGCGATATATTGGCTTTGCTTGCGCACCGAGTCGCCGCTGACCAGAGCATGCACACCGCCGCTCCAGGTGGCGACCCGCTGGTAGAAATCGCCGAGGGCCAAAAAAGTGTCGTTGCACAGGGTGGCGCGAATGTCGCCGGACGTCAGGTGCCCGATCATCAGCTTGTTGCGCCGGCTCACTTCACGCCCGGCACTGGCCGCAGGCCGTTGATGATTGAAGGGCAGCACTTCCTGGTTTTCCACCATCAACAGTTCCACCCGTGGGTCATCGTGGAAAAATAGCGCGCCGTAGCCGTGGTGCAGCGAATCGAGCGTGGCCTGAGTCATACCCGCGTGCCGCAACGTGGCCACGCGCAAATGAAAAGTCTTGGGTGCTCGCCCAGCAATGGTCAGTTGCGCAGCGCGCAGCATCGCCAAGGTGTAGCTGCTGACTGCGCCGCCGCCGTGCCCGATCAGTACTTTGTAATTCCCCACTTGCTCCATGCCACCGGCGGCCACCACGATTCGCTGGATCAGCAATTGAAGCACCGTACGTTCAGCACGGGTAAAGTTCCCCACTAAACGTTGCAAAACTTGCTGGTAAACATAGCTCATGGCTTGTTCGTGAATAGTGCTCATCGTTCTACTACCTGAGTTGAAATATTAGTTTCGAGCAACTACCACACAGGAGCGCTCGACCTATTACACTTGTAGGCTTGTCATCCGTTGCGCAGCACGACATGGATTCAACATTAGCACTCTGCAACAAAAGTGCAGGTGCAACCAAAAGAACAGTCGATGACTATCCCAGGACAGAATCGCGTAGCTGCGCGCCTTACAGCGCCCAAGACCGTCAGCCCTAGGAAGGCTCTGACAACGTCCTACACTGCTTTAACTAAGCAATTAGAGAAGCATCCGACAAATATTAATCATCCACTCATCCTGGCTTCTTGCAAAACGACAGGGTGCACACTTTGTACTTTTCGAAAAAAAATCAGACCACCGTTAGTTCCGCAAGCGCGAGATGTTAATGCCCGGCATTCAATCATGGCTCAATCCTTGAGATGAGAAAGAAGGCTCAATTATCGGCACTCAAACAATGATTAACAGATACAGAACAGCGTCGAAAAGCAGTTCAGATGGCCTGCCAACCCAACTTAAATGACGCCCACACAACAGCGCCGCACTGGGTTTCAGGGCGGCGTAGGGCAATAACGGTATTGTTTACGGGGCGCAGCGCCCGTGCGGCGGCTCAACCCCGGTGCGGGTTAAGCCCTGTCAAATGGCGCATTTGCCTCATCAGCTCAGGCACCGGAGTATTCATTTGCGAATACTCCTACAGCTCAAACAGCTTCAACCTGCAACGCCACCCGTTCGCGGCAAGGGCATTCATCCATGTATCGGTGCGCTTCGACGAACTGACTGAACGGAAATACCGTGGTTTTCAGTGGGACAAGCACACGGTCGGCTGTCAGCTGGTTGATATCGCGCAATGCACGCTGCAACGCCACCTGGTCCTGGATAATGCCCAGCTCCGGCTTGCCGGTGAAGTTGCCGATACAGTGCACAAAGAACTGAATGTTCTTTTGGAACGCCGCACAGGCCGGAAATGGCGTCTGGTTGCCACCTTGCAGGCCATACAGCACCAGGCTGCCACGCGGCGCCAGGACGTCACCGAGCAGCGACATCTGCGGGCCACCCAGGCCATCGAACACCACGTCGACGCCACGGTTGTCCGTGAACTTGTTGATCTGCATCAGCAGGTCCTGCTCTTCGGTAACGATGACCTTTTCCGCCCCGAGAGACAGCAGGTATTCGCGCTCAGCACTGTCTTTGGTGGCAGCAATCACCCGCACACCCAGGGCCTTGCCCAGCTGCACAAACGAAGGGCCGGCACAGTGGCTGGCGTCGGTCACCAGGGCAAACTGACCGGGTTTGACCCGCGCCAGGTCCATGTAGGCAAAGTACGCGATGAGCAACGGCGTGTAATGCACGCTGGCTTCAATCGGGCTCAAGACATCCGGGTACCGGGTCAGGGCCGAACGGGGCAAGACGATCTGCTCGCCATACACCGGGTAATCATTGGGGCTCTCGGCCGGAAAACTGGCGACTTTATCGCCGACCGCCAAGTCATCCACGCCATCGCCCAGGGCAACCACAACCCCGGCCATCTCATGGCCCAGGCCAGAAGGCAGGCGTGCGTGGGAAGACGCCAGGTTCTGGCGCCACAGAATGTCGTACCAACTGATGCCGATCGCGTCGACACGCACCTGCACTTCGCCCGGTGCGGGCTGCGCGGCCGCATGCTCTTCGCATTTGAGCACCTCGGCCGGACCAAACTTGTGAAAACGGATCGTGCGGGACATCGCAAACCTCGTCAAAGTAACCTCTAATGCCATGAACTTTATCTGGGCTTTGGGGGTAAGACCACCGGTCACCATTAATAGTCGACATGCCTGTCATTGATTCCGCGAGCGAGGAACACACCTCAACTATCGTAGGAAAAATCAATTAGCCGGTGCAGAGTACCAGCCTTTCCCCGTAAGATTCATGCCGGTCATCCTTCTGAAGCGAACCTCAGGGGGTTGCTACGTGACCGCTCACATCAAGTTTGCTGACTCTTCCAGGACACAAGATGAACCGTAACGACCTGCGTCGTGTCGACCTTAACCTCTTGATCGTATTCGAAACCTTGATGCATGAGCGCAGTGTGACCCGCGCCGCCGAGAAATTGTTCCTCGGCCAGCCGGCCATCAGCGCAGCGTTGTCGCGCCTGCGCGGGCTGTTCGATGACCCTCTGTTCGTGCGCACCGGGCGCAGCATGGAGCCCTCGGCCCGCGCCGTGGAAATCTTCGCCCTGCTCTCCCCGGCGCTGGACTCAATCTCCACCGCCGTCAGCCGCGCCGCCGAATTCGACCCGGCTACCAGCACCGCCGTGTTTCGCATTGGCCTGTCCGACGACGTGGAGTTCGCCTTGCTCCCGCAGTTGCTCAAACGCCTGCGTTCCGAAGCCCCCGGCATTGTGCTGGTGGTACGCCGCGTCAATTACATCCTGATGCCCGGCCTGCTGGCCTCCGGTGAAATCTCCATTGGCGTCAGCTATACCGCCGACCTGCCCGCCAACGCCAAGCGCAAGGTACTGCGCCGCAGCCTGCCCAAACTGCTGCGCGCTGACAGCGTACCGGGCTCGCTGAGCCTGGACGACTTCTGCTCACGGCCCCACGCGCTCGTGTCCTTTGCCGGTGACTTGAGCGGGTTTATCGATGAAGAGCTGGAAAAACTCGGCCGCAAGCGCCACGTTGTGCTCGCGGTGCCCCAATTCAACGGCCTGGGTACGTTGCTGGCGGGTACGGACATTCTGGCCACCGTGCCGGATTATGCGGCGGAAGCGCTGACCTCGGCGGGTGGTTTGCGTGCCGAGGATCCGCCGTTGCCGGTGCGCTCGTTTGAGCTGCATATGGCGTGGCGGGGGTCGCAGGACAATGATCCGGGGGAGCGGTGGTTGAGGTCGCGGATTCAGATGTTTTTCGGCGATCCGGATAGCCTATAAACAGCCCTTGCAGGCCGAATAGCGCCTATCGCCTTGGCCAAGGCGCTCAGTCGCTCCTTCTCATGCTGCAGTGTCAGTGTGGCATGCGCGCGCGTGATCAGTTGGTCCGCCTGCCTAAGGCACGCCGTTTTGAACAGAACAGGGTTTATTTCGGCAAGGCTGATAAGGGCTTTCAACAGGCGAGCATCCACTTCGAACACACCTGCACCGTCTCTGCTGATCGGGGCGAAGAAATCCTCAAACAGATCATCGACGTTCAGCCCTCGAACAAATACCTGCTCACACTGCTGATCTGTCTGCCGGCCAGACCCGCCGGGCTTACCCCAGCATGCCAACGTTCTCACTCCCCGGCCAATCACATCAATAGCGGTACCTGGATCGTTGACGGCAGGTGACAACGCGCGCGAAGCGATTTCAGAGAGGACGCAGAGCCCGAAACGGGGATCGTGTTCGAATGTGCGACGGTTACCGATGGTCAGCGTAGACAGGATCTTTTCCCTGGTGGCCTGTGTGCCATCGTCTTGCCTGGTGCCCAGGCTGACAACGTGCAACAGCGGCATGCCTTCGTGTACGAAGGTTCCCGGCACCACCTCCAGGTAAATATGCGTGCAGTCGTGCTGCGCGATAGCGCCCAAGGCCAACACGTCGATATGTTGCACATAGCCCGTCTGCCCACTTTCGATGGTCATTGCGCCGGGTGCCAGAGCGTGATCGGCCGGGTAGGCTGCAGCGCCAAGGCAGGGCCATTGGGCGCGTTGGCTGATGGCCGCCATGGCCGCTTTTTCGACGCGGTCGATGGTTTCTCCTACCCTGCCGAGCTTGGACAAATGATCGATCCACCGCAGCAGGGTGTAGACCACCAGTACAACCACGGCGATGGTCACCGCGAACAGCAGCACGCGACCCTGCGCGCCGTAGGCGCCGGTGCTCAGGGCAATGATGCCTACCAGGCTGAAAAGAAATGAGCCAATAAACGTAGCGAGGGCGTTTTGCGTCGTAGTGTCTTCCATCACCAAAGTGGTGGCTCGCGGGGTCACACCACTACTTGCGGCACCGTACGCGGTGACCATCGTGCTCAACGAAAAGGTCGTGACGGCCAGCATGCTGGACGCAATGATGCCAAGAATCTTGTCCACCGCATCTGCACCGATGCGCGTTGGCAGGGACTCGGGAACGAAGTCTTTGAACACAACGGCAAGCAGTGCCGTAGCGACCCCTAGAAGCGAGAACAAGGAGGCTCTGAACCACAATCGCTTGGTGAGACGATGGGTTGCCCAGCGCAAACGGTCGATCATGTGGCGCCCTCGGTGACTGCGTCGATTTGAACGGAGTGTACATGGCTGTCGATACTGGCTAAGTTGAATTAATCTTGGCCATCTCAAAAATGGAACACTGCCCATGTTCGACCTCAACGAACTCTTCCTCTACGCCAAGGTGGTCGAGCACGGCGGCTTTGCGGCGGCGGGCCGTGCGCTGAACCTGCCCAAATCGACCTTGAGCCGCAGAGTCAGCCAGCTTGAAGCCAGGCTGGGGGCGCGGCTGATACAGCGTTCGACGCGCCAGTTCCAGGTCACCGATATCGGCCAGGCCTATTACCGCCATTGCGTGGCGATGATTGCCGAAGCCGAGTCGGCCGAAGATGTGATTGCCTTCAATAAATCAGAGCCGCGGGGCGTGATCCGCTTGAGTTGCACCACTGCGCTGCTCAACTATTGGGTGGCACCGATGCTCGCCCAATTCATGGCGCAATGCGCCAGCGTCGAACTGAACGTGAAAAGCTTCAACCGCAAGGTCGACATCATCAGCGAAGGCTATGACATGGCCTTGAACCTGTGTTTCCCACCGCTGGAAAGCAGCGAGCTGGTCATGAAGGTACTGGCGAAAAGCCCTCAGGTACTGGTGGCGAGCGCGACTTTTCTACAGGACGCTCCCCTGCCCTCGCTACCGGCTGATCTTGCCGGGCTGGCGACGATCCATTGGGGCAACCCGTTGCTTCAGTACCTGTGGGACCTGACCGGGCCGGGCGGCGCGACGGCCCAGGTCGCGCACACGCCACGCCTGGTAAGTGATGATATGTCGACCCTGAAAAACGCAGCACTGGCGGGCGTGGGCATCGCCAACCTGCCGAAGGTAGTCGTCAAAGACGAACTGGCCGATGGCCGCTTGATTGCCGTATTGCCTGAATGGCAACCCGCTGAAGGCGTGATCACCGCCGTGTTCCCCTCCAGGCGTGGGCTGATGCCGTCGGTGCGGTCCTTGATCGACTTTCTGGGTGATGCGTTTGAGGCGCCGTGATGCTCCCACGGGTTGCTGGGAAAGTTCCTTGCACCCTCAGCAACAGTCTTTTGTCATCAATCACATTGATAGCTCCCTAACAAAACCCCCATGCTAGAGGGCTGACTCCGCGCTTATATCATTCCGAATGATAGTTACCTTTGCTTCATTCGATTCGTGACATAGCACCTCCCCGCGCATGATCCGCCCATCTCAAATACATTGGCGGATGCACCTCATGGAACAGTCACTCAAACTTTTGCGCTTCCCCTTGGCGATCTTGGCCGTGGTGGTGATGAGCGCGTGCGGCAAGTCTCCCGAACAAGCGGCCGCCATGCCCCCAGCCAAGGTCAGCGTGGCCAAGGTGCTGGAACAGCCGGTCAACGAGTGGGACGAGTTCACCGGGCGCCTTGAAGCGCCGGAAACCGTGCAGATTCGTCCTCGGGTGTCCGGCCAGATTGACCAAGTCGCTTTTACTGAAGGCGCTTTGGTCAAGAAAGGCGACCTGCTGTTCCAGATCGACCCGCGCCCGTTCCAGGCCGAAGTACGCCGCCTGGAGGCCCAGCTGGCTCAGACCAAAGCCGCCGCCACCCGCAGCGAAAACGAAGCACAACGCGGCGAACGCCTGCGCCAGAGCAATGCGATCTCCGCCGAACTGGCCGACTCGCGCACCACCGCCGCCCAGGAAGCCCGTGCCGCGATGGCCGGGATCCAGGCGCAGTTGGACCTTGCCAAGCTGAACCTGAGTTTCACCCGCGTGACCTCGCCCATCAGTGGCCGCGTCAGCCGTGCCGAAATCACCGCCGGCAACCTGGTGACCGCCGATACCACTGCGCTCACCAGCGTGGTCTCCACCGACAAGGTCTATGCCTACTTCGATGCCGATGAGCGCGTATTCCTCAAGTACACCGAACTGGCCCGTGAAGGCCGGCGTGGCGCAACCACCCCTGTGTACCTGGGCCTGTCCAACGAAACCGGCAACCCGCACCTGGGCCAGATGAACTTTGTCGACAACCAGGTCAACCCATCCACCGGCACCATCCGCGGCCGTGCGGTGTTCGACAACAGCAAGGGCGAATACACCCCTGGCTTGTATGCGCGCTTGAAGCTGGTCGGCAGCGGTACCTATTCGGCGGTGTTGATCAATGACGAAGCCGTCGGCACCGACCTGGGCAAGAAATTCGTGCTGGTGATGGACGGCGACAAGCCGGCTTATCGCGCGGTGGAACTGGGGCCGAAAATCGAAGGCTTGCGCATCGTGCGCAGCGGCCTGACCAAGGACGACACCGTGATCGTCAAGGGCCTGCAGCGTGTACGCCCAGGCTCGCCGGTCGCACCGGAAACCATCCCGATGGCCAGCAAGGAAACCCTCGCCGCCTTGGCCCAACAACGACAAGCGCTTGAAGCCAGCAACCTGGAGCAAGTGGCGCCGGAAAAACCCGCGCCCAAGCTCGCAAGCGTCGCGACTCCACGCGGTTAAGGGATACGACTCAAGATGAATTTTTCCAAGTTCTTCATTTCACGGCCGATCTTCGCAGCGGTGCTGTCGCTGTTGATCCTGATCGCCGGTGCAATCTCGCTGTTCCAACTGCCGATCAGCGAATACCCGGAGGTGGTGCCGCCGACCGTGGTAGTGCGCGCCAACTTCCCGGGTGCCAACCCCAAAGTCATCGGTGAAACCGTGGCCGCGCCGTTGGAGCAAGCCATCACTGGTGTCGAGAACATGCTGTACATGTCCTCGCAGTCCACCGCTGACGGCAAGCTGACCCTGACCATCACCTTCGCCCTGGGCACCGACCTGGACAACGCGCAGGTGCAGGTGCAAAACCGTGTGACGCGCACCCAGCCCAAGCTGCCGGAGGAAGTGACGCGCATCGGTATTACCGTGGACAAGGCCTCCCCCGACCTGACCATGGTGGTGCACTTGACCTCCCCGGATCAGCGTTATGACATGTTGTACCTGTCCAACTACGCGATCCTCAATATCAAGGACGAACTGGCCCGCCTGGGCGGCGTCGGTGACGTGCAGTTGTTCGGCATGGGCGACTACTCCCTGCGCGTGTGGCTGGACCCGAACAAGACCGCCTCACGCAACCTGACCGCCACCGATGTGGTTACGGCGATCCGCGAGCAGAACCGCCAGGTGGCAGCCGGTGCCCTGGGCGCCCAGCCTGCGCCGAGTGACACAAGCTTCCAGTTGTCGGTCAACACCCAGGGCCGCCTGGTCACTGAGGAAGAGTTCGAGAACATCGTGATTCGTGCCGGCGCCAACGGTGAAATCACCCGCCTCAAGGACATCGCCAGGGTCGAACTGGGCTCCAGCCAATACGCGCTGCGCTCGTTGATCGATAACCAGCCCGCCGTTGCGATTCCGATTTTCCAGCGTCCAGGCTCCAATGCCATCGACATCTCCAACGATGTACGCAGCAAAATGGCCGAGCTGAAAAAGAGCTTTCCGGCGGGCATGGATTACCGCATCGCCTATGACCCGACTATCTTTGTGCGCGGTTCCATCGAAGCGGTGGTGCATACCCTGTTTGAAGCACTGATCCTCGTGGTGCTGGTGGTGATTCTGTTCCTGCAGACCTGGCGCGCCTCGATCATTCCATTGGTGGCGGTACCGGTATCCTTGATCGGTACCTTTGCGGTGATGCACCTGTTCGGGTTCTCGCTCAACGCCCTGTCATTGTTCGGCCTGGTGCTGGCCATCGGTATCGTGGTGGACGACGCCATCGTGGTGGTGGAGAACGTCGAGCGTAATATCGAGCTGGGCCTGGAGCCGTTCCCGGCGACCGAAAAAGCCATGAGTGAAGTGACCGGCCCCATCATCGCCACGGCGCTGGTGCTGTGTGCGGTGTTTATTCCAGCCGCCTTTATCAGTGGCTTGACCGGGCAGTTCTACAAGCAGTTCGCCTTGACCATCGCGATCTCAACCGTGATCTCGGCGTTCAACTCCCTGACCCTGTCCCCTGCCCTGGCCGCTGTGCTGCTGCGCGGTCACGACGCGCCGAAGGACCGTTTCTCCAAGTTCCTCGACAAGGTCTTCGGGGGCTGGCTGTTCCGTCCCTTCAACCGCTTTTTCGAAAAGGCCAGCCATGGCTACGTAGGCACCGTGCGCCGTGTGATTCGCGGTAGCGGTATTGCCTTGTTCGTCTACGCCGGTTTGATGGTGCTGACGTTCTTCGGCTTTGCCCACACGCCGACCGGTTTCGTACCGGCCCAGGACAAGCAATACCTGGTGGCCTTCGCCCAACTGCCCGACGCCGCGAGCCTGGACCGCACCGAAAACGTGATGAAGCGCATGTCGGAGATCGCCCTTAAACAACCCGGCGTGGAAGCTGCGATTGCCTTCCCGGGCCTGTCGATCAACGGGTTCACCAACAGCCCGAACAGCGGCATCGTGTTCGTGACCTTGAAGCCCTTTGATGAGCGCAAAGACCCAAGCATGTCTGCCGGTGCGATTGCCGGTGCACTGAACGGCCAATACGCCAATATCGAAGAAGCCTACATGGCGATCTTCCCGCCGCCGCCGGTACAAGGCCTGGGCACCATCGGCGGGTTCCGCCTGCAGATCGAAGACCGTGGCAACCTCGGCTATGACGAGCTGTACAAAGAAGTGCAGAACGTGATTGCCAAGAGCCACGGCGTGCCCGAACTGTTCGGCCTGTTCACCAGCTACACCGTAAACGTGCCGCAAGTCGACGCCGCCATCGACCGCGAAAAGGCCAAGACCCACGGCGTGGCGATCAGCGACATCTTCGACACGCTGCAGGTCTACCTGGGTTCGCTGTATGCCAACGACTTCAACCGCTTTGGGCGTACCTACCAGGTCAACGTGCAGGCCGAGCAACAGTTCCGTCAGGACTCCGACCAGATCGGCCAACTGAAAGTGCGTAACAACAAAGGCGAAATGATCCCGCTGGCGACCTTTATCAAGGTCAGCGACACCTCGGGCCCGGACCGCGTGATGCACTACAACGGTTTCATCACCGCAGAAATCAACGGCAACGCCGCGCCGGGCTACAGCTCGGGCCAGGCTCAGGCCGCGATTGAAAAACTGCTCAAAGATGAACTGCCCAACGGCATGACCTACGAGTGGACCGACCTGACCTATCAGCAAATCCTCTCGGGCAATACCGCGCTGTTCGTGTTCCCGCTCTGCGTACTGCTGGCGTTCCTGGTACTGGCCGCCCAATACGAAAGCTGGAGCCTGCCGCTGGCGGTGATCCTGATCGTACCGATGACGCTGCTGTCGGCCATTACCGGGGTGATCATCTCGGGCGGCGACAACAACATCTTCACCCAGATCGGCCTGATCGTACTGGTGGGCCTGGCGTGCAAGAACGCGATTCTGATCGTCGAATTTGCCAAGGATAAACAGCAGGAAGGCCTCGATCCGCTCGCCGCGGTACTGGAAGCCTGCCGCCTGCGACTGCGGCCGATCCTGATGACCTCGTTCGCGTTCATCATGGGTGTGGTGCCGTTGGTGCTCTCCAGCGGTGCCGGCGCCGAGATGCGCCATGCCATGGGCGTGGCGGTGTTCTCCGGGATGATCGGTGTGACCTTCTTCGGTCTGTTGCTGACACCAGTGTTCTACGTACTGATCCGTCGCTATGTCGAGCGCAGTGAAGCGCGCAAAGCGGCCAAGGCCTTGAAGCTGGAGACACAGCAATGAGTGTGAAAGTATTCCTGCCGAGCCTGTTGGTGCTGGCGCTCGCCGCCTGTGCCGTAGGCCCGGACTACAAGACCCAGCAACTGGAGGCGGCCAATATCACGGCCGCCGCCGACACCAAGAGCTACGACCACGCCAAATACGAAGGCATCTGGTGGCAGCAGTTCGACGACCCGACCCTCAACCAACTGGTGACCCAGTCCCTGAGCGGCAACCGCGACCTGCGCGTGGCCTTCGCCCGTCTGCGGGCGGCACGGGCCATCCGTGATGATGCGGCCAACGACATCATGCCGGTGGTCACCTCCCGCGCCAGCAGCGATGTGGGCAAAGGCCAGATTCCCGGCCAGACCACCAAACGCGTCAACAGCGAGCGCTACGACCTGGGCCTGGACATGGCCTGGGAAGTGGATTTGTTCGGACGTATCCGCCGCAACCTGGAAGCCAGTGACGCCGACCAGCAGGTGGCCGAAGCCGACCTGTACCAGCTGCAAGTCACCATGATTGCCGAGCTGGTGGATGCCTACGGCCAACTGCGCGGTGCGCAACTGCGCGAACGTATTGCCCTGGACAACCTGAAGAACCAGCAGGAGTCGCGCACCATCACCGTCAGCCTGCGAGATGCCGGCGTAGGGGACCAGCTCGACGTGGAGCGTGCCGATGCGCGCCTGGCGGCGGTGGAAGCCAGCGTGCCGCAACTGCAGGCCGAACAAGTGCGCGAGCGCAACCGCATCGCCACCCTCCTCGGCCAGCGCCCCGACAAGCTGAGCGTGGACCTGAGCCCGAAAGACCTGCCAGCGATTGCCAAGGCGTTGCCGATTGGCGACCCTGGCCAACTGCTGCAACGACGCCCGGACATCCTCAGCGCCGAACGCAAACTGGCCGCCGCCACCGCACGTATCGGCGTGGCCAAGGCCGACCTGTTCCCACGGGTGAGCCTCAGCGGTTTCCTCGGCTTCACCGCCGGGCGCGGTTCGCAGATCGGCTCGGCCGCCGCGAATGCCTGGTCTCTAGGGCCGAGCATCACTTGGGCCGCGTTTGACCTGGGCAGCGTACGCGCGCGTTTGCGTGGCGCGAATGCCGAAGCCGATGGCGCACTGGCGACCTATGAACAGCAAGTGTTGCTGGCATTGGAAGAGTCTGAAAACGCCTTCAGCGACTACGGCAAGCGCCAGCAACGTTTGGTCTCGCTGATCCGCCAAAGCGAATCCAGCCGCGCCGCCGCCGACCTTGCGGCGATCCGCTACCGAGAAGGCACCGTGGACTTCCTGGTCCTGCTCGACGCCCAGCGCGAACGCCTGGCCGCCGAAGACGCCCAGGCCCAGGCCGAAGTCGACCTGTATCGCGGCATCGTCGCAATCTACAAGGCCCTCGGGGGTGGTTGGCAGCCGGATACAGTGGTGGCTAGCAGCAAGTGATGTAAAGAGCTCCTTTGGTTGGTCGCATCCAGCCAATTTTTAGCCCTGCGATCCATTCGGTCGCGGGGCTTTTTTTTAGACTGGCATTAGCGGATCAAGCAATTTGGCCTACGTGTAATACTTATCTGAAAGAAGTTTCCCAAATATTTAAACAGGTTAAATATCTGTCGCAAGGGGTCGATAGCAGGGTGAACCTTTCATCCTATAAGGAGACGAGCATGGATATGAGATTGGTAATCCCCAATACACTTTCCAAACAGACAGATGCTTTTGTTATCAAAAATCCAGAGAAAACGACGAACACATTTACTTTTACTGAAGAGTCCAAAGCCGTTGATGAGCTGCGAATGTGGCAGCAAAGGGAGCTTGCCGATCTGAAGCAGTTTTTAAAGGGCTATGACATGACATCTATTAGTACTGACGAACTAAAGGTGGTCGGAAGGCGGTTGTACGAAAGCAATATCATTGATGCAAGCACTTTCGGCATATTCACATTTGGAGATGGTGCATTTGATGCCAACGGAAAACAAACAAACACACAGGTAAAATTCAACGCAATCGCTCTATTCAACGAAAAGCTGGATGACTACCTTGACTTTGTTAAAAGCAACCCAAGCGTGGGCCGTTCGCAAGGCATTCCTGAATACATAAAAGGGATGGTGGATGCTAATCGCGCAATTAATGCGTTGGCGTACTTCTCGAACTCCTCGAAAAATGATCTGTCGGTCGAAGAGCGTGCCTGATCCCGACGCAGAAACCCAAATCGAAGTGTGCCAGAACCTCTGGCACACCTTATTTATCTATGGGTCAGCGACTCAAGCGAAGAGCGCTGTCAGTTATTTCCTAATCCCGCCTGTAACGCCACTTTCACGCAAGTCAGGTGCCGTCCTGGCCGCCCATTCTAAAAAGAACCTTTTTTAAAATACCAAGTGCTCTTGCACATAGGCCTTGAACGCCTGGTCACGTGCCGGCTGATGCGTGGGCGGGCGCTCGGGAAGCACTGTACCGGGAGGCTGCTGCATTAATCGGTAAACTCCGATCAGCTTCCTGGAGCCCTGGTCCATCGCGTAGATCAACCCTGGCGCGGGGGCGCGCGCAGAGCGTTTGCTGACGATTCTTATGGGTACCTGATCGGTGATCGGTAATTCCCCAAAAGCCGCCTGCGCGGCTTCAATTATCGCGCGGTTCTGCTTGAACAAGTTGGGGTCTGTCTTGAGCTGAGACAGCAGGGCAACACTGGTCATCGTGGACTCCGCGTTGAGATTGCCGGCGCGGGAGCCATACATGTTGACGCCCGTCTTGCCCACAAGGACTGGTGCATCTTCACCTGGCAGGACCAACACTGCAGGGTCGGTATGCCCGTTGGCCAGGTTGAGCAAACCTGCCGCATTTTCTTCATCTGTTCTCAACCGCGTGAGGTAGGCGAGATCAAGCGTACCTCGGCTCACAGGGCCTGGCAGGTGGTCGAGTTCATGAATCAACGCGTTGCTCATAGCGCCTTCGTGGGAGCCGAAATGCTGGTAATAGCGCTTGGCACCATCAATGTTGACCTCCATGAATTTCCCTGTCTTATCGATCTCGAAATCTTCAGCGCTGACCTGCGCAACCCATCGTTGGTCCCGGGAGCGCATGAACCTTATATTTCTGGTAGTCAGCGCTTGAGCGTTGGTCTTGAGCCGTGTAAGGCGAGAGGTCATCAGTTTTCGTGCCTGATCAGGTCTAATGCCCTGGAAGCTCTTGAGCACAAAATCCACGTCTTCAGTCAGCGCAGGGTCTGCTAGCGCTTTAAGTGCATCGTCCACCTTGGACACCATCAGCGGCTGCGAACGCTCGATGAGTTCCTTGACCTCTGCGCGTGTGGCTCTCGGCCCTGGCTTGACCTTGCCTTCGTTCGGTTGCGTCTCCACCGGGCGCTCTTCCTGCGGTTTTTCTGTGCTTTTTAGCGAGTCGCGGCGCATTTGCCGAACGCGCCCGACCCGCTGTTCTTCGAGTTGCGCTTTCCAAGCGGCGCGCACCACGCTCTGGGACTTCTCTCCAAGCCGAAACAGGCGGCTTCCTACCCACTTGGCGACTTTGAGCAGAGGTTCAGAGAGGCCGGCGAATGGATTGAGCAAACCGTTGGTGACTGTCCCCACCGCCCGGGTAGCCGCCGCCAGCCTGGAAAAGCCGGCTTGCGCCTTATCGAACGCTGCAGCCCCCTCCGCTGCACCTCCTGCGACGACAGTAATGGCTACCGCAACGTCGGTGGCGCACCCTGTCAACGCTCTCAGGTCTTTTTTGACGTGCCCGGAGACAATGTCGTCGTAGCAAGCCTTGAAGGGAATCAATGTATTTACAAGTGTTTTACTGACCCGTTTGACCCGATCATCGAAACGCTCCGAGGCCGTTTGCCCCATTGCGGTAGTGAGGAGTTGTTCGGGATCCAGCACCAGATTGCGTTGGGCTACGTAGTCCGCAATCGCATTGGCCCGCTCCGAAAAAAAACCAAGCGGTGCCAGCGTTTGTGAAGATGTCGCCGCCGGCAGTGTTTCGCGCAATGCCCTGATCTGTACCTCGGATGCCCCCGCCCGTGGACCGTCCACGTGGGACTTCATACGGGTCACCCACAACCGCGCGACGATTGCCTCGCCTTTGTCCAACATCGCCTTGAAGTCGTGCCGTTCGACATAGGTCCCGCTCATGGGAAAAAACTCATAACACTTGGCATCTTTGCCCTGCCCGACGCCGATCAGGAAGCCATAGCGCCCCCTCACCGCCTGGAGTTGCTCATCGGCATCTGTTATGGAAGTACCTGCGCCATTAATGGACTCGGCCTCGACTCGATAAAAGGTCAGTTCCTGAGTGGCCAGTGCCTGCCGGTCCGCGTAGGGCATTTTGCTGAGAATGTCTTTCAGGCCCGTGGAGACGGCCTTTTGAAAACGCTCGGTATCACCCTTGACAGCCTCGGCAAGGGACTGCCCGGAATGTTTCAACCTCGTGAAGTGCACCCGCAGGGAAGCAAGCCTGGGGTCATATTCATCTTTGAACAACGTGGCGCCAGTCATATCCACAAGCCTAGTCGAGGCAAATTCACCGTACTTGAGATTGCCGCTCATGTGCAGGTCAACCAGGCTTTCCTTAAAGCCGAGACTGCGCTGCAACCAGGGTAACCCGGGCACCATATTAGACAGCAACTGGGGAAACCGGTACGCCACGGTATGCATCGGCTCGTTCAGATCGTGCCCCGGAAGCACGCGTTCGAGGTCAGCCCGCGCTCGCGCTCGCCGGTCTTTTATCGGGGTGCTCAGTGTTACAAGCGCCTGATGAGAGCTCTCGATATAGTCGTTGTATTTTGTCGCCGCGACTTGCAGGTCTTGGGCGGTGTACTGATCGTCCGCTCGCCGAGCAATGACCCCGTGCATCGTTGCCCAATCAAGCAGCGGTTCTGTTTCGATGGCATGAAACAACACCACTTGCTCCGGCGTCAGGGCCTGGAAGATGGCGCGCTCCAGCACCTGATCATAGGTGAGGGTGCGGCTGGAGCCCTCTGCTGACTCCTCCAGCAACGCGACAGTTTTCCTGAGTACCACCCAGGCAGGAGAGCCGATGCGCAACGTACCCGGCGTGTCTGGCAGCACAAACTCTGGAGCGACACTGGCCAGCATGATATGCACAGTGGCATCCACCGCCTCGGGCCGCACGCGCCCATTGCGCACCAGATGCGCCTTCAAGTCGCCCTTGACTTCTGCCAGGGTACGCCCGGCGTTAGCCGGTGAGTACAGGTCATAACCTGCGATATGGTTTCTACGCTGCCCCAGCTCGGGGTCGATGCTCAACATCAGGGCAGTCAGCAGCAGTTGGTTGCGCTGGTCGTTTGAAAACCCGGCAGGATCACGCCCAATCGCAGCCAGCAATGTGTTCTGCCGATAGCGATTGAGCGGTGCATGGCTACTCAGATGCCTAGTGATCTGATCATCCATGTTTTGCGTGGTCACGTTCATGCTGGTGAGGATGCCGTCGCCGACATAGGTTCTTAACGCCTCGACCAAGCGTTGGCGTTCGTCAAGGCTCAGGCTTGGGTGGCCTGGCTCGGGTGCCTGCGCAGATGCCCAGGTGTAGTTGCCCAAGGCAGGGCTCGATGGTAGCCCAAGACGCTGCCAATTGATCAGGTTACGCACCTGCGCGGCCGTTCGCGGCAGGTTTTCACCACTCAGCCCTGGAAAACGTTGTTGCAGAAACGCCAGCGCGGTGGTGTCTTTGTCGACGGCGCCAGGACGGGGTGCCAGGTTAAACCGCAGGTTCGCCAGGTCGACGAAGGCATAGTCAGCCTTATCGAGCACACTGCGCTCCAACACGGTCAACCAGGCTTGCCGGTCAATCGCGTCCGCCTCGGCTTGAGTGAGTCTGTGTTGCGCGGGATCCGACCCGGCAACCCACGATGACGAGACCTCAGGGGGGGTAACAAAAGGTGGGGGACCGAAACGCGCTGAAGAGAGAAGAGGTATTGCTGCAGGAACTTTTGATAACACGTCCATGACCCAGCGTTCAATAAGGGTTTCCAGACTGAGAGAAGGTCTGCGCTGGCTCCATAGGAAAAAGACGAGGCGCAAGCCAGACCTTTCGCTACGCTAATTGCCGCCGATTCAACTCGCGTCGCGCAGAATCAGGCTGCGCAAGTGCCCCGGATTGGACCCGGACCACTTGCGGAACGCCTTGTAGAACGAACTGGTATCGGCAAACCCCAACCGCGACGCAATCTCGGCAAAACTGATCTGCGGTTCAGCCAGCCACACAATCGCCAGCTCCTTGCGTACACCGTCTTTGAGGCCCTGATAAGTCTGCCCCTCCTCTGCCAGGCGGCGGCGCAGTGTGGAAGCGGAAATGCACAAGCTGGCCGCAAGGCCCTCGGTTTCAGGCCAGGTATGGGGCGGCATCTGGCGCAGGTCGTGCTTGATGCGGGTGGCGAGGCTTTCGGGATCGCGGTATTTGACCAGGATGTTGGCCGGCGCACGGGCAAGGAAGCGCTTGAGTTCTTCCGGACTGCGCTTGATCGGCAGGTCGAGACAATCGGCTGAAAAAATCATGCGTGTGCGTGGTCGGTCAAAGCGCAGGTTGTCAGAAAACATCACCCGGTAATCGTCACAGAAGTCCGGCTGCGCGCAACGCAGTTCAATGGCGAGGATCGGGATGCGCCGCCCCGCCAGCCAGCAGGCGACGCCGTGGACGATCATCCAATAAGTGAAATAGGTAAAAGCGCGTTTTGGCTCATCAGGTTCGAGCAGGACAATCTCCGCCAGACTCTGTTGGCGAACCAGTTGGGCCGGCAGATGCTCCAGCATCAACGAGAGAAACCCCAAGCCTGTTTCCAGGCCGGCCGCCAGGCTGGGTTGCGCCATGGAGGCGCGACACAGGAACGCCAGGCTACCGGACTTGAGTGTGCGTGGGTCCATGCCAAAAAACTCGTCGTCCCTGCGCCGCGCCAGCAAGCGCCACAGGCGTGCATAGGCCGTGGCCGCCACGCGAGCGTCGGGCTGCTCAAGCAACGCCGGGTCAATCCCGACTTTGCTCAATGCCTCAACGGTGGCCGCTCCCGGCGCGCAACTATGCAACAGCGCTTCGCGCACAAGGTGGATGGAGATAGTGTCTTTTTCCGACATGGGGCGTTGAACTGTCCGGCTGCAGTCTGGGTGGTCTGCATCATAAAGGCGGTTGCGCTTCGCCACCACCGTTCAGCCCACGTTCAGCAAAGGTCAATATTTCTTGTTTAGCAATGAGTATCATTATGTTACAACTTAGCTCCCTAACTAGTTGTGCCCGGGTGCCCGATGCTCGTTCCTTTTTTAATCATGCTGCGTGAAGGCATTGAAGCGGCATTAATCGTTGGCATTATCGCCAGTTACCTGCAACAGACCGGGCGTGGCCAGTGGATGCCTGCGGTGTGGATCGGCGTATTCCTGGCGGCAGCACTGGCGCTGTTGGTGGGCGGCGGCCTGGAGTTGGTCAGTGCGGAATTCCCGCAAAAGCAGCAGGAATTGTTTGAAGGTGTCGTCGGGCTGGTGGCCGTGGGCATCCTCAGTTCCATGGTGTTCTGGATGCGCAAAGTGGCGCGCTCGATTAAACACTCGCTGCATGAATCCCTCGACCATGCGTTGGCCGGCTCCAGGCACCAGGTGTTCGCCCTGATCGCCATGGTGTTTTTCGCCGTGGCCCGCGAAGGGCTGGAGACGGTGTTCTTCCTGTTGGCCGTGTTCCAGCAAAGCGAAGGTCCGGGCGCTCCGGTGGGCGCCCTGCTTGGCCTGGCCCTGGCCATTGTCGTGGGTTTGCTGATTTATTCCGGCAGCATGCGCCTGAACCTCAGTGCGTTTTTCCGCTGGACCGGCCTGTTCATCCTGGTGGTCGCGGCCGGCATTCTCGCCAATTCGGTGCAAGCCCTGCATGAAGCCGGCGTGTGGAATCACTGGCAGACCGTGCTATTCGACTTCAGCGCTGCGTTGCCCATGGACAGCCCGCTCGGTTCGGTACTGGCCGGTATGTTCGGTTACCAGGAGGCGCCGACCGTGAGCACCCTGGGCGCCTATCTGATTTACCTGGTGGTGGCCCTGGTGATGTTCTTCCTGCCCTCGGCCACCTCCCAGCCCGTTGCCAACACTTCTTCCGTTTCCAACCAGTAAGGACCGTCTCTTGTCCAACCCAACCCCTCAATCGGCCCCGCCGTCCCGCGCCCTGCGCTGGGGCGTGGCCGGCTCGGTGGTGGTGATGATCGCCGCCGGAGGCCTGTTCTACTACGCCTCGCAATTGGCCGCCGGCAAGCGCCAGACCAACCACAATGAAATCGCGGTGACCATCCACGGCCACGCCTGCGAACCCAACGCCCTGACGGTACCAGCCGGGCATGCCAGCTTTCGCATCATCAACCGCTCCGACCGCGCGGTGGAGTGGGAAATCCTCGACGGCGTGCTGGTGGTCGAAGAGCGGGAAAACATCGCCCCAGGCCTGAGCCAAGTGATCAACGCCAACCTGCTGCCCGGCGACTACGCCATTACCTGTGGCCTGCTGAGCAACCCGCGCGGCACCTTGCATGTCACGCCCACGGCAGAGTCTGACGCCCAGGCCAAGGCCAAGCCGTCGATGGTGGCCTTTATCGGCCCGTTGTCGGAGTTTCGCGTGTACCTGAGCAGCCAAGGCGGTGCGCTGGTCAAGGCCGTAACGGTCCTGCAACAGGCCATCGCCGCCGGCGACCTGGCCCAGGCCCAGGCGCTGTATGTACCGGCGCGCGAGGCGTATCAGCGCCTGGCGCCGGCGTCTCAGCGTCTGGCCGAATTGGATAACGCGATCAATGCCCGCGCCGATTATTTTGAAAAGCGCGAGCAGGACCCCGCCTTCAGCGGCTTCCACCGCCTCGAATACAGCCTGTTCCAGCAACACAGCCTTGATGGCCTCGCGCCGGTCGCCCAACGCCTGGTTACCGACGTCACCACGCTCAAGCAGCAATTACTGGCCCAGTCCCTGCCCCCGGAGCAACTGGTGAGCATCGTGGTCCGCAACCTCAACAGCCTGGCGGACGTGCGGGCGGCGAGCGGTGAAGAGGAACGCTACAGCCACATCGACTTGAACGGCTTTGCCGCCAATCAGCAGGTCGCGCGCAAGGTGGTCGACCTGATGCGCCCGTTGCTGGTCAAGTCCGCCGCCGACCTGTTGCCCGCTATCGACAGCGCGCTCAACGCCTTCGACAGCGAACTCGACGGGCTCAAGGTGAATGACCGCTACCCCAGCTACGACAAGGTTACAGCTGATCAGCGCAAGCAGATCGGCGACAAGGCCAAGGCACTGGCCGTTGCACTCGATGGAATCGACCCAGCCCTTGGCCTTTCCGGCCTGCAGTGAAGACGACCGCATACATGAGTGATACAGAACAGTTTGACCTCCAACGTCGCCGCGTCCTGTTGGGCATGGCGGCCACCGGCGCTGCGATTGCCGGCGGCAGCCTGACCTGCCCGGCGATGGCGGCAGCGGCTGAGCAAGTCACCACCGCACCGCGCAGTGACAAGACCCAGGACCACCAGGCGTTTTTCGGCAAGCACCAAAGCGGCATCGTCACCCCGCGCCCGGCCTGCGGCATGGTCGTGGCGTTCGATGTACTGGCCAGC
This sequence comes from Pseudomonas sp. MF6751, assembly GCF_016613265.1. NCBI lineage: Bacteria > Pseudomonadati > Pseudomonadota > Gammaproteobacteria > Pseudomonadales > Pseudomonadaceae > Pseudomonas > Pseudomonas sp. MF6751. Next base: position 17,670 of record NZ_JAENSV010000025.1, on the reverse strand, counting down.
GACCGCGAAGACCTGGAACGTCTGTTCCGCACCCTCAACGAGCGCATCGCATTCCTGATGACCGGCGGCACCGTGCCCCAGGTCGACCCGAAATTGCCGCCCACCGATTCTGGCATCCTTGGCCCTGTGGTCACACCGGATAACCTGACCATTACAGTATCGGTCGGTGAGTCGTTGTTCGACGAACGCTTCGGCCTTGCCGCCGCCAAGCCCAAGCGACTGAGTCGCATGGTCGGCTTTCCCAACGATGCACTGGAACCGGCGCAGTGTCACGGCGACCTGAGCCTGCAGTTCAGCTCCAACACCCCAGACACCAACATCCACGCGCTGCGCGACATCGTCAAAAACCTGCCCGACCTGCTGCTGGTGCGCTGGAAGCAAGAAGGCAGCGTGCCGCCCCAGGCACCGGCCAAGCCCGGCGAACCGGCACAGAGTGCGCGCAACTTCCTGGGCTTTCGCGATGGCTCGGCCAACCCCAACTCCAACGATGACAAGGCCATGGACCAGATCGTCTGGGTACAGCCCACCAGCGACGAGCCGGCCTGGGCCGCCCATGGCAGTTACCAGGCCGTGCGCATCATCCGTAACTTTGTCGAGCGCTGGGATCGCACCCCGCTGCAAGAACAGGAAAGCATCATCGGCCGTATCAAACCCACGGGCGCGCCCATGGACGGCCAGCACGAAACCCAGGTCCCGGACTACCGCAAGGACCCGCAAGGCAAGTTGACCAAGCTTGATGCCCACATCCGCCTGGCCAACCCGCGCACCCCGCAGACCCAGGCCAACCTGATCCTGCGGCGGCCGTTCAACTACTCCAACGGCGTCAACAAAAACGGTCAACTGGACATGGGCTTGTTGTTCATCTGCTACCAGGCTGACCTGGAGAAAGGCTTTATCAGCGTGCAAACCCGGCTCAACGGCGAACCGCTGGAGGAGTACCTCAAGCCAGTGGGTGGCGGGTATTTCTTTACCTTGCCGGGTGTCACCGGGCCCAAGGATTTCATCGGACGCACGCTGCTCGCCGCAACGCACCCTCACCCCCCTGCCAAGACCTAAAACACCCCACAGCGGAATGTCTCCCATGAAGAAGTCGTCTATCGCGTTGTTGTTACTCAGCCTTTCGCCACTGGCAAGCTTCGCCGCTACGGCGCCGTTGGACCTGGTGGGCCCGGTGTCGGATTACAAAATCTACGTCACCGAAGAAATCGCTGAGCTGGTCACCCAGACCCAGGCGTTTACTGACGCCATCAATAAAGGCGACCTGGCCACCGCCAAGAAGCTCTACGCGCCGACTCGCGTGCACTATGAGTCCATCGAGCCGATCGCCGAGCTGTTCAGCGACCTCGACGCGTCCATCGACTCACGCGTCGACGATCACGAGAAAGGCGTGAAGGCCGAAGACTTCACCGGTTTCCACCGCATCGAGTACAGCCTGTTCTCCGAGAACACCACCCAGGGCCTCGCCGCCCTGGCCGATAAACTCAACAAGGACGTGCTGGACCTGAAAACCCGGGTTGACGGCCTGACCTTCCCGCCGGAAAAAGTCGTCGGCGGCGCCGCAGCGCTGCTTGAGGAAGTCGCCGCCACCAAGATTTCCGGTGAGGAAGACCGTTACAGCCATACCGACCTGTACGACTTCCAAGGCAACATCGACGGTGCAAAGAAAATCGTCGACCTGTTCCGTGGCCAGATCGACCACCAAGACAAGGCATTTTTGGCCAAGGTCGATAAAAACTTCGCCGCCGTGGACAAGATCCTGGCCAAATACAAGACCTCGGATGGCGGCTTCGAGACCTACGACAAAGTCAAGGAAAACGACCGTAAGGCTTTAGTGGGCCCGGTCAATACACTGGCGGAAGATTTGTCCACTTTGCGTGGGAAGTTGGGACTCAACTGATCGAAAGCGCCCCCCGTACGTCACGGCGAGGGCGCTGCCTGAGTATTTCAGGTCGTCATGCGGGCAGTGCTTTAAACCCGTCCAGCGGCGTACCGGTCGGTAACCCGGTCTTTGGATGGGTCGCGTACCAACGTCCATCGGTCTGTACCGCGTACACCGGTATCGAATGATTGTGTCCGTTGTGAATAGCAGGCTGAACCGCCTGCTCCTGGACATTGTGCGGCGCCTGCAACTGGTTTGATACACCCAGGCAAGTGCGCAGTTTTTCTTCCACCACGCCAAGCTTTAAAAGCACTGAGGGGTTCGATGCCCTGCCTAACGCTTTAGGCAGCGCGACGAGCCCTTTCCCTCCAGCGGCCATCAAATCTGCCGCGCCATCCAGTGGGTTCAAGAAGCCACTGACCACCTCAACCCCCTTTTCCAGTACGCGAAACGCCTTGACGCCGAAGGGAGCCACAGCTTTTGTGGACTTGACGAGCGGTTTCAAGGTTCCAAATGCCCCACCTGCGAATGCCCCGGCGGTGTCGATGATCAGCCCGCGCATCCCTTCAACGATGTTGCCTTTGGTCAGGTCAATGACGGCCCCGACAAACGGGATCATGCTCAACAAAATACTGTCGTTGCGGCGCAACATTTCGCGCTTTTGTTCCAGCGGCAACATGCCGTGCGCGACCTTCAGCACGCTGGCACGATGATGGATAAAATTGCCCTGCATGATCCGATCGACAATTGACCGGGTGCGGGGCGACGAAAAACTGTTAGGCACCTGGTTGGATGCCTCGCCCTGTACAGAGACCGGCGTAGCGTGCAGGGTCTCGCCCAGCTTATCAATAATGACACCTGGCGAGGTCACACCGGGCCTGGGCAAGGCATTGGAGCTGTAAGCGGCAAAATCAAATGGTTCCACCGCGCCCAGCCGCACGGGAAGCTCTGACACCGCCCAAGGCCCATACGTCTTCGGCACCGTTTGAAAGGTCCCCCCGAGGGCCAAATCACGCGGCAGGTCTTCGCGCTTGACGATCAACAGCTTGTCCGGGAACACCTCGAAGTAGCTGATTACCCCGTTGTAATTACAGCGTATCAGCGTGCCCTTTCGCCCTCTGCGCTCCTCCACCTGCTCCGGTGTTACATCTATCTCAGGCACGCTATCGGTTGCCTCGCGCAAGGCAAACAGGTCCACGTCCCCCCACTCCAAGGCTTGGCGATCAGCCAACGGCAGTTGGGCGATCATGCGTCTTGTGGCGATGCTCAAACCCTGCTTGAGTTTGTCCAGGTAGGCATCGACTTCACCGGGCAACTGGGCCTGCACATCCGGTAAATGGGCGATCCTGGCGTTCAACGCTTGCACGTTGGCATCAACGGCTGCCTGGTCGGATGCGCTCAGCCGCGGTATGACAAATGGAGAGGTGCGCCGGGCTGGTTGTGGCGGCTGCTCCCCGGGCGCCAGCAGCATCCACCGGTCCCTTGTAAGGTCGCCGGTCATGTACGTCTCGATCAGCGTACGCGTTCTCGGCTCGGACAGCTTCATGTTGCGGCGTTCATCCGGGTCTGCGATGTATACCCGCATAGCTTTCAACTGTTCCGCGCTCAGGCCTGGAAATACTGTCTGCAAGTTCCTGATCGCCGAGTCTTCTCGTATAGGCAGCGGCAGGTTGAACTGCTCCAACGCATAAACGAGTTGCTCGCACTCCTCATTGAAAGCCGTGATGGCCTGCAGATGGTGCTGCTGTGTGTAGCGGCCATCCACTGGCTTTTCATAAAGCCCGCGCATCAAGCCCCAATCGAGTAACACGTCGATCCCATAATTATCCAATACCGCCGCTTCGCCCGGCGTACTGGTGCTCAGCCGGCTGAGCCCCATAATTTCGGTGTAGCTCATGCGCCGCGAGCAACCAGGCCCACCTTGACGCTCGGCAAACGTGACCCCCAGGCGAAAGTCGGCCCATTCCACCGAGCCTATCCGCATCGTGGAAGGGATATCCCGGACCAGAAACTCGGGCGCGCTACTGGCCAACAACAGATGCGCGGCCAGCGGTACCGTCTTTGGATCGAGCAAGGTGTTCTGAGCCAGTTGGGTCTCGATTTCAGCGCGTACCGACGCCATCGTCCGTCCACTGTTGGCGGGCTGATAGATGTCATAACCGGCAACGTTTCCAGGGCGCCGAGGCATCTCGGGGTCGATCTGCAGCAGAGCCGCCGTGAGTTCCCACTGCTTGGCTTCGAGGGTCGATAAGTCATAAGTACCGGACGTGCCCTGAAAATACAGACTGCGAGCAGCGGCCTTGCCCCAGTTCAGGGCTGACGGGTGGTCGAGGATCCGCTCCAGTATCTTGTCGGCGTTGGCAGGCACTTCTTGCGGGGTGTGCTCATCGAGTACGCCGCGAAAATCCAAGGCGCGCAATAGACTCGGTTCGCTGCGGCTGATGGCATCGTCGCGCATGAACTGAGCTACCAAACGTTTGTCATTTTCAGACAACATGCCCGGTGCCCATGGTCGTGCAAGCAATTGCGCGTAATTACCCAGCGCGGGGGCAGGCGCCACCGCAGCTTGCAACCAGCGAATGACATTGCGCACTTCCTTCGCGGTCTTGGGTACGAGGAAGCCGTGAGAAATCAGTACATCACGCACGGCTGCCTTGTCGGCACCGTCTGTGGCAAGCACCGACGTGGCGCCGATCGGCGTCTGCGCATCGGCCAGCGACACCTCTTCGTCGTCGGGTCGATTGCGAACCAGATCAGCCAGGCAACCTGCCAGGTATTGACGCTCATCCAACCGGTCGATGGTTTTTCTTGCCGCAAGGCTGCTGCCCTGCAGCCGGCCTTTTGTCTCGGTTGACCAACCGGACCATTCCTCCGCCAACAGATGTCCACGCACCAACGCCAACTCATCGGCATTCTTTGGCGGGGTGATGTCATGCCACTGCAAGACAGCATTGCGAGAAAACCGGTCGGACTGTTCCGGCACATAAGCCCCCCCATTACCCGCCCTATCCAGCGCCGTGGCAGCGGCGCGCAATCGGGCCCCGACCTGCCACCAGCCAGAATCGTCGTTCAGAGTGAACGTCTTTCGCGTTCCCACGCGACCGCTTAAGACCAGCCCTGTGATCGAATCCGGTTTTACCACCACGGTGTCCAGGGCCATGCCTTTGCTCATAATCCACGCCTTGACTTCATCAGTATTGAACGCACTGCGCAAAGCGGCAAAGCCTGCGTAGAAAGTGCTGTCGGTGGGGATCTGGACGAGGGAATCCCACGCGTGGCGCGTGGCTGATGTCGCCAGCTCGTTACGCAGGCGCTGATCACCCTCGCTCGACGCCAAGGGCACAGGTTGCAGCGTCCATCGGCGGGGACTATCTACAGCAGGATTTGAGGCTGCTTCGCGCTTGCTGCGAACAACGGGATCGGGGAAGGCGTTTGCCGCCGGGCTCACAGAATGTAGCGGCGGCGTAAACGCAAGGGTGTCGCGACTAGGGCTGATACTCGACATGTCTGTTTTCCTCTGAACCAATCAAGGGCAGAGTTCTCGTCCTAAGAACCGTCGAGAAGTAACGTAGCAACCAACGCAAGCTATGCGAGTAGGTAAACTCCTAAGGCGGTGAAAACAGTCCTACAGAATACGGTACAGCAACCGCTCGATGCGCACTCGACTGACCCGGCGCAGGAACTTGCCCACCGCGGGTGGATAATCCACCAGCGTTTGCAACTGTTGGTAGCCCTCGATACGGGTTACGTGCTGGAAGATCTGGGCCAACTCGGTACGCCGCGGCGCTAGCCACTGCCCTTGTGGATCATCGATCAGCAAGCCGTTTTCCAAATCGAGGCGAAACGCCCGAGGGTTGAGGTTGTTGCCAGTGAGCAAGGTGTAGCGCTCATCCACCCACATGCCCTTTACATGGTAGGTGTTATCGCCGTCGCGCCATAAGTGCAGGTTCAACTGGCCGCTGTTGATCATCGGCTGATGCCGCTTGGCAAAGCGTCGCAGACTGATCTCGTACAGGTACGGCAACGCCGCAATCACCTTGAAAGGTTCGGTGGGCGGAATGTAGAAATCGTTGGCGGTCTTGTCGCCCACCACGATGTCGATCTTCACACCGCGTGCCAGAGCGCGGTTGATCTCACGGGTCACCGGCAATGGGAGGTTGAAATACGGCGTGCAAATAGTCAGTTGCTGCTGGGCGCTGGCGATCAATTCGAGGATTACCCGGCTCAACGGGTTGTTCTTGCCGACGCCCAGCAATGGGCTGACCGACAGATGGCCGTTGGGCAACTGCCCGGCCGTAGTGTCGTAGGCCGCATGCTTGAGACGGCTGCGCAGGTCGCCGATATCGTTGCGCAGGCTGCGAGTGGTGGGCGGGTTCGGCAGGTCCAGGCGATGCACGGCCTTGGACGCCACCAGGCCGTGCTCCACCAGGTGCTGCATCGAATCGGCCAAGGGTTGGCTATGGATCAGATGGTAACGGTCGAAGCGGTATTTATCGAACTTGTGCAGGTACACATTGTTCAGGCTGGCGCCGCTGTACAGCACGCTGTCATCGATCACGAAACCCTTGAGGTGCAACACGCCGAACAGCTCGCGGGTTTGCACCGGCACGCCGTACACCGGTACTTCGGTGGCGTGGCGCTGGGTCATCGCCTGGTACCAGGCGCTGTTGCCCGGTTGCTTGCCCGCGCCGATCAACCCGCGCTGGGCGCGCAGCCAATCAACCATCACCACGATGTCCAGTTCGGGCCGTGCGGCCTTGGCGGCATGTAGCGCGTCGTAGATTTCCTGCCCCGCCTCATCCTGCTGCAAGTACAAGGCAACGATGTAGATACGCCGCGTGGCCTGGGCGATTTTCTCCAACAAGCAGCGACGGTAGGCGTCGGTGCTGGGCAGCACCTCAATGGCCTCGTTGGACAACGGGAAACCGCGCAGCTTGGGCAACAGGGAGCGTTTGAAGAACGACGGCATAGGGCTCGCAATGGGTCGAATCCGAAGAGGCCTAAAGCTTACACCATGAGGCTGCTCAGGTCTCGCAGTGGGCAATTCAAAAAACCAGTTGACCATGAAGAACGATCGTTCTACTGTGCGAAACATGAACGATATCACTCAGAATGAAACCCGCGACATCATCCTCGACGTCACCGAGAAATTGATCTATCGCCACGGCATTGCTGCCACCGGCATGGACTTACTGGTGAAAACCGCCGGTGTGTCGAGAAAGAGTATCTACCGCTACTTCGCCAACAAGGATGAGTTGGTGATTGCTGCCCTTCAACGCCGCGACGAGCGCTGGATGCAGTGGCTGCGCAGCGAAGTGGAACGCAGCGACGACAGCGGCGAGCGCCTGCTGGAGCTGTTCAGCGCGCTCAAGCGCTGGTTCGGCTCGGCGGACTTTCGCGGCTGCGCCTTTATCAACACCAGCGGTGAAACCGGCGACGCCCAGGACCCGGTGCGCCTGTTGGCCAAGGCCCATAAACGCAAACTGTTCGAGTACGCACTTGAACTGTGCCAAGCACATGGCACTCCCGACCCGGAGCAGCAGGCCGCGCAACTGCTGATCCTGATCGATGGTGCCATTACCGTCGCTCTGGTCATGGGTGATTCAACAGCTGCCGATAATGCGCAATGCATGGCGCGGACCTTACTGCAACTTTGAACTCACAGACCAGGCAACTTTCGACCCAACCTTAATTACTTTGAGGAGCCGCCCATGTCAGCCCAAGAAGAAGTCCGTCCACCCCTGCCGCCGTTTACCCGCGATTCGGCCATCGAAAAAGTCCGCCTGGCGGAAGACGGCTGGAACTCCCGCGACCCACAACGCGTGTCTCTGGCCTACACCCTGGATACGAACTGGCGTAACCGCGCCGAATTTGCCCATAACCGCGAAGAAGCCAAGCAATTCCTGAGCCGCAAATGGGCCAAGGAGCTGGATTATCGACTGATCAAGGAGTTGTGGGCCTTCACGGATAACCGCATCGCCGTGCGCTACGCCTATGAATGGCACGATGATTCGGGTAACTGGTTTCGCTCGTACGGCAATGAGAACTGGGAGTTCGATGAGAACGGCTTGATGGCCAACCGCTTTGCCTGCATCAACGATATGCCAATCAAGGAAAGCGAACGCAAGTTCCATTGGCCGCTGGGGCGGCGCCCGGATGAGCATCCAGGCCTGTCAGAACTGGGGCTATAACCCCGACTCTGCAGACCGAATGAGATCCAATGTGGGAGCTGGCTCGCCTGCGAAAGCGGTCGTGCAGTAACAGATTCAGCGCCTGACACACCGCCTTCGCAGGCAAGCCAGCTCCCACACTTGGATCGCGGGGCATCAATTAGATCAGCGTCTGCTGTCAGCGCCCTCCCACACGTTTAGTCCTGATTCAGCCAGACCTACGGCAACGAAAACTGGGAATTCGACGAGAACGGCTTGATCGCCAACCACTTTGCCTGCATCAACGATATGCCGATCAAAGAGAGCGAGAGCAAATTCCATTGGCCGCTGGGCAGAGCCCGGATGAGCATCCGGGCCTGTCAGAGCTGGGGCTATAACCCCGATTCTGCAGACCGAATGAGATCCAATGTGGGAGCTGGCTTGCCTGCGAAAGCGGTCGTGCAGTAACAGATTCAGCGCCTGAAACACCGCCTTCGCAGGCAAGCCAGCTCCCACACTTGGATCGCGGGGCATCAATTAGATCAGCGTCTGCTGTCAGCGCCCTCCCACACGTTTAGTCCTGATTCAGCCAGACCTACGGCAACGAAAACTGGGAATTCGACGAGAACGGCTTGATGGCCAACCGCTTTGCCTGCATCAACGATATGCCAATCAAGGAAAGCGAACGCAAGTTCCATTGGCCGCTGGGGCGGCGCCCGGATGAGCATCCGGGCCTATCAGAGCTGGGGCTATAACCCCGACTCTGCAGACCGAATGAGATCCAATGTGGGAGCTGGCTTGCCTGCGAAAGCGGTCGTGCAGTAACAGATTCAGCGCCTGACACACCGCCTTCGCAGGCAAGCCAGCGCCCACACTTGGATCGCGGGGCATCAATTGGATCAACGTCTGCTAACAGCCCCCACATTTCTAGTCCTGATTCAGCCCAACCCGATACAACACGCCGTCATCCTCATCGGTCAGCACATACAGAAAGCCATCCGGCCCCTGCCGCACATCGCGAATTCGCGCTTTCAATTCGCCCAACAAGCGTTCTTCGTGGATCACCTTGTCCCCCTCGAACTGCAACCGAATCAGCTCTTGGCTGGCCAGCGCGCCGATAAACAGGTTGTGCTGCCATGCCTTGAATCGGTCGGCGTCGTAGAACGCCATGCCACTGATGCCCGGCGATTTCTCCCAGACATGATGGGGCGCCACTGTGCCCTCTGCCGTTTTGCCCTTGGCTTCGGGAATCGGCAGCAGGGAATAGTTGATGCCATGGGTTGCCAACGGCCAACCGTAGTTCTTGCCACGCTCGATGATATTGACTTCGTCGCCGCCACGGGGCCCGTGTTCATGTTCCCAGATCGTGCCGCTCCAGGGGTTCAGGGCCAGCCCCTGGGGGTTACGCTGCCCGTAGGACCAGATCTCCGGACGCACGCCGGGTTGACCGACAAAGGGGTTGTCATCCGGCACGCGCCCATCCGGGTAGATGCGCACCACTTTACCTTGCAGCTTGTCCAGGTCTTGGGCCGTGGGGCGGTCGTTGTTCTCCCCCAGGGTCACGAACAGGTAGCCATCACGGTCGAAGGTCAGGCGCGAGCCGAAGTGGTTGCCAGTAGACAGCTTGGGCTCCTGGCGCAGTATCACCTTGAAGTCCTCCAAGCCGCTCAAGTTGGCCGCCAAACGCCCACGCCCTACGGCTGTGCCGGCCTTGCCACCCTCGCCGCCGCCTTCGGCGTACGACAGGTAAACCAGGCGGTCTTGCTTGAAGTCTGGCGACAGCACCACATCCAGCAACCCACCCTGCCCTTTGGCCCATACCTGCGGCACGCCCTTCAAGGGCGCAGACAGCTTGCCGTCCGGGCTGACAAAACGCAGGTTTCCAGGCAGTTCGGTCACCAGGAAACCTTGCTGGTCCGGCAAAAACGCCAGTGCCCACGGATGGTCAAGGCCCTTGGCAACCGGCGTGGCGGTGATGCTGCCTTGCTCGCTGGGGAACTGTTGGCTATCGGCGGCATACACCGCGCTCAAAGGCAGCAACGCGCTGGCGCACAGGGCGGCTAACAAGGTTTTACGTACAAACATAAGGCGAAATCCTTAGCGGCGATTGCCGTTGGCATCATAGGTGGGCGCTTTGGGTGCGGTGGCTGGTCGGCTGGGGGCCGCCTCCTGCTTGGGGTAGCGGTTGCCGATGCCGCCGTTTTCCAGCGTCGGCCGCGGGTTTGCCGGGACAGGCTGGATACTGCGAACCGCCGGTGCATTGGGCTGGGTGCCCTGCATGCTATTGGGGTTGGCCCGGTGAATAGGGCCGTAGTCGCTACGCCCTGGCAGGTTTTGCGCCTGGGCCAATGGCGCAAGGGCCAGGCCCAGCGCCAATGCTGCAAGATGACGTACACAACGGTTCATGGCCAAACCTCTCTATGCCAAGTACTACGTGCTTTCGATAACACGCTACGCCGTGGGTTCGCGTTGCGACACTAAATAGTTTCTCATCAGGTGTAACACGATCTGTCCGAGCATCTATCCGCCGAAACTTTTGCCGTGCTCTGCGAGTCACCAGCACACAGGCTCTTCGTTGAGGAATCACACCTATGCCACGGGCAATCTGGAAAGGCGCCATCAGTTTCGGCTTGGTTCACATCCCGGTATCTCTGGTCTCGGCGACCTCTTCACAAGGCGTCGACTTCGACTGGCTGGACAAGCGCAGCATGGACCCGGTGGGCTATAAGCGCATCAACAAAACCACCGGCAAGGAAGTCACCAAGGACAATATCGTCAAGGGCGTGGCCTTTGAAAAAGGACGCTATGTGGTGCTCAGCGAAGACGAAATTCGCTCGGCCCACCCCAAGTCCACCCAGACCATCGAAATCATCGCCTTCGTCGCCAGCGACCAGATCCCGCTGCAAAACATCGACACGCCCTACTTTCTCGCCCCGGATAAACGCGGCGGCAAGGTCTATGCACTGCTGCGCGAAGCGCTGAAAAAAACCGGCAAGGTCGCCCTGGCCAATGTGGTGCTGCACACCAAGCAACACCTGGCTGCGCTGATGCCGCTGGAGTCGGCGCTGGTGCTGGTCATGCTGCGCTGGCCCGCCGAAGTGCGCAGCCTGGATGAGTTGGAATTGGGCAGCGATGTGACAAAGCCGACCCTGGCCAAAGGTGAATTGGACATGGCCAAGCGCCTGGTGGAAGACATGAGCGCCGATTGGCAGCCCGATGAGTACCGTGACAGCTTCCAGGACAAGATCAGGGCGCTGGTGGCGAAGAAGGCCAAGGCCGGCAAGATCGAAGATGTGGAAACGGCCGAAGGCGGCGAAGAGCGAAAATCCGCGGATGTCATCGACCTGACCGAACTGCTCAAACGCAGCCTGGCGGGTAAACCTGCGGCGAAAAAGAGCGTCGCGAAAAAGTCCAATAACAAGGCCTCTTGAGCCTGCCATAGACGGGAGAACGACATGGCAAAGCCCCTGAGCGAGTACAACCGCAAGCGCGATTTCAAGATCACCGCCGAACCCGCCGGCAGCTCCCCCGCCAGCAAACGTAACGCTTCGGCCCTGAGCTTTGTGATTCAAAAGCATGATGCGCGCAACCTGCATTACGACTTTCGCCTGGAACTGGATGGCGTGTTGTTGAGCTGGGCGGTGCCCAAGGGCCCAAGCCTGGACCCGAGCCAGAAACGTTTGGCGGTGCATGTTGAAGACCACCCACTGAGCTATGGCAGTTTCGAGGGCAGTATCCCCACCGGCCAATACGGTGCGGGGGATGTAATCGTGTGGGACCGAGGCATCTGGCAACCCCACGATGACCCGCGCAAAACCTACGCGGCGGGTAAACTCAAATTCACTCTGGTGGGTGAGAAACTCTCCGGTGACTGGGCGCTGGTACGTACCCGCCTCAAGGGCAGCGGTGACAAGGAGCAGTGGCTGTTGATCAAGGAAAACGATCAGCAGGCGCGCCCGGCCTCTGAGTTCGATATTGTCGAGGCCGAGCCCGCCAGCGTGCTCAGCGACGCGGTCGTGGGCAAGCCAAAAGCCAAGGCCAAGGCCAAACCCAAGGCCGCGCCAAAAACCAAAGCGCCCAAGCGCAACGCTGCCCTGCCTGACGAGTTTGCCCCCCAACTGGCAACCTTGGTCGACCGCGCCCCCGAAGGTGATTGGCGCTACGAAATCAAGTTCGACGGCTACCGCATCATGGCGCGCATTCGCGACGGTGAAGTGCGCCTGTTCACCCGCAACGGCCACGACTGGACCGAGCGCCTGCCGCGTCAGTGCAAAGCTTTGCAAGCCCTCAAACTCAAAGACAGTTGGCTGGACGGCGAAGTGGTCAGCCTCAATGGTGACGGGCTGCCGGATTTCCAGGCGCTGCAAAACGCATTCGATATCGGCCGCAGCCTGGACATCGTCTATTACCTGTTCGATGCACCCTTTTTGAATGGCCGCGACCAGCGCGAAGAGCCGGTCGAAGAGCGTCGGGCTGCGCTTAAATCCGCACTGTCCGCCAGCCGAAGCAAACTGCTGCGCTTCTCCGAAGCCTTTGCCGCCAGCCAGCGCGATATTTTCGAGAGCGCCTGTGACCTGGCGCTCGAAGGCGTGATCGGCAAGCGCGCCGGCAGCCCCTACGTGTCGCGGCGCAGTGCCGACTGGATCAAGCTCAAATGCCGCCTGCGCCAGGAGTTCGTGATTGTCGGCTACACCCGCCCCCAAGGTTCGCGCAGCGGCTTTGGGGCGCTGCTGTTGGCGGTCAACGATGACACCGGCCTGGTATATGCCGGGCGCGTGGGCACGGGCTTTGATCAGGCGGCGTTGAAAACTATCTATGCCAAGCTCACGCCGCTCGAGCGCAAGGACTCGCCACTGCAAAAGCCATTGACCAGTGCCCAGGCCCGCGGCGTGCATTGGGTTGAGCCGAGCCTGGTAGGCGAAGTGCAATTTGCCGAATGGACCCGTGAAGGCGTGGTACGCCAGGCCGCGTTTGTCGGCCTGCGCACCGACAAGCCAGCCTCGCAGATTATTCATGAACAGCCGCGCGCGGCCAAGTCGGTCAAGGCACCCGAAACATCGAAAGCCGGTAAAGCGCAGGCAACGGTGAAGAACGTGAAAATCACTCACCCCGAGCGCATTATCGACAAGCACAGCGGCGCGCAAAAACAGCAATTGGCACAGTTCTACACCGATATCAGCGAATGGATCCTGCCCTTTCTGCGCGCACGTGCCGTGTCCCTGCTGCGCGCGCCAGAAGGGATCGAAGGTGAGCAGTTCTTCCAGAAACACTCAGAGCGCATGGCAATCCCCCACATCAAGCAATTGGACCCGGCGCTGGATCCGGGCCATGCCCGCCTGATGGAAATAGACAGCGTGGACGCACTGGTCGGTGCGGTGCAAATGGGTACGGTCGAGTTTCACACCTGGAGCGCTACCGCAGACAAGATTGAAACGCCCGACCTGTTTGTGCTCGATCTCGATCCGGACCCGGCCTTGCCCTGGAAAGCCATGCTGGAAGCGGCCCAACTGACCCTGTCGGTACTTGATGAGCTGGGCTTGCAAGCTTTCGTCAAAACCAGCGGCGGCAAGGGCCTGCACTTGATCGTGCCATTGGCCCGGCGCGATAACTGGGACACCGTCAAGGCATTCGCCAAAGCCATTGCCCAATTCATGACCCGCCAACTGCCCGAACGCTTTACCGCCACCAGTGGCCCCAAGAACCGCGTAGGCAAGATATTTATCGATTACCTGCGCAACGCCCGCGGCGCCAGTACTGTGGCGGCGTATTCAGTGCGGGCCCGCCCGGGCCTGCCAGTGTCGGTGCCGGTGAGTCGAGAGGAGTTGAAAGGATTGCGCGGCGCCCAACAGTGGACAGTGGCGAACCTGCACCAGCGGTTGCAGGCTTTGAAGGACGACCCGTGGGCGGGGTATGCCAATCGGCAGAAGATCAGCAAAAAAATGTGGGACAAGTTGGGCGCGCAACCCCCTGGGTGATCCGCGCCCTGAGCCAGGTCAGATAAGAATGAAGATCAGCGCCAGACCGGCAAAGATCGCCCACTTTTCCAGGTAGTAGCGCGTGCGGTTGCGCTTTTTGAGCTCCTTGCCACGCAGGCGAATCTTGTACAGCCGGGTGAAGGCACGGTTGAGGCCGCCGGTCTTGTCACCCTCATCGTTGGGCGAACCCGCGGCCGCCATCACATTGCGGCTGAACCAGCGGTTGAACGCAGCCGCCCAGCGGTACTTCATCGGCCGTTCGATATCACAGAACAGAATGATGCGGTTCTGTTGGGTGGTGTTTTCCGCGTAGTGAATGTAGGTCTCGTCGAACATCACCGCCTCGCCGTCGCGCCAGTAATAGCTTTCGCCGTCCACGTTGATGTAGCAGCCTGGATCGTTAGGCGTATCCAGCCCCAGGTGATAGCGGTACGAGCCCGCATACGGGTCGCGGTGACGCACCAGCTTGGAGCCCGGTGGCAGTTCGGCGAACATCGCGGCCTTGATCGAGCCGATGCTTTGCACCAGCTCGGTGGTGCGTGGGCACAGCTTCATCGCCGAGGGGTGACTGTCGCCGTACCACTTGAGGTAGAAACGCTTCCAGCCGGTCTTGAAAAACGAGTTGAACCCTACGTCGTTGTATTGCTCCGAGCGTTTGATCTCACCCGCCCGCATCAGATTCTGGCCTTCTTCGCGGATCTCTTCCCAGTGCTCCTGCAATGGGCTCAGGTCTGGAAAGTCGCTGGGCGAGAGGTAGGGACGGCTGGGCTGCTTGGAGAACAGGTACAGGAAACAGTTGATCGGCGCCAGGAACGTCGAGTGATCGCTAAGTTGGCGACCCAGCTTGTGTCGCACCCGACCGCGCAGGTGTACATACGCAATGGAAGCAACGTAGAGAGCAACAATGATGAGTTTCAAGGGATTCGTCACACGTCAGGGAGAGAACAGGCTGCTCCTGCGGGCCCACAACGGCCGAGGATGGATAAGCAGCACCTGAAATCACAATTCACATACAGGTGACACGGCTGGCGGGATAACCACCTGCGTGCGACCATTGGCAGTTATTTAGCCACACTTTGTAACCAAAGGTTAACTAAGAATTGTGAAAAGCTGTCTATTGAGTGTGATGGGGGTAGGAGCAGGCAGGCCCTTGAGCCTGCCTGTTTGAGGGCGTTTGAAGGGTTAAAGCGGCGAATCTTTACCCTCGCGGCGATCCCCTAATGCCGTATAGGGCACGGCCTGAGTGCGGTTGCGCACCAAGTAGCGGATCAGCGCAATCATCAGGCCCAGCAACAGGCCACCGACGAGGCTCAACGCGATAACCAGCGGCTTTTTCGGCTTTATCGGTGACAGAGGCTCCTGGGCTCGACGGTCAATCGTCACCAGCTTGAGGTTGCTCATATCGATATTCAAACCACGCAACCTGGCGACTTCAGCGCGAAGCGGCTCGACGTCCTGCAAGAAGATGTCTTCATTGCCACGCTTGCGCAGTACCTCAACCTCGCGGTTGCTTTCCAGCAGTTGCAGGTCTTTGCCGATCTCGGCAATGCGCGGGTTGGTGAAATCGTCGCTGGTACGCTGCTGCAATGCAGCGCGTTCGGCTTCCAGCGCCTCGGTCCCCATGAAATACAGCGGGATCTTCTGGTTGTTCACCTCAGTCCGCATGACCTGGCTCGAACCCGTGCGGGTGGAGTCGGCCATTGAGGACGGCGTTGTTGGTGTACGAATGCCCATGGACTTGGCAATGCTGATAGCTTCGGCCAACTCGGCGAGGCGGTTGGTGCGTTCCATCTTCATCTGCAGGCGCAGGGCGCTGAGTTCATCCTGCAGTTGGGCACGCTTGAGCCGGTCAGCTTCCAGCAGCTTGGCGATTTTCGATTCTTTATCGGTATCGTAGTTGGCGCGGGCAGCGTCGATCTTGCCCTTGAGCTCGCTCAAGCGGTTATTGACGATAACCTTCAGGTCGGCACCCACCTGCTGACGCTCGGCGGCAATGGCGTAGTCCACAAAACCGTTGAGGATCGCGACACCATCGACGTCGGTCGGGTATTGCAGCTCCAGACGGATATAACTGCTCAATGAATCGGATTTCTTGGGGTCGGGCAGAATCAGATTGACGGAATTGCGGTTGAACGCCTCAAAGCTCTGCTCAAGGGTTTGCCCCGGTTTCTTGAACGCCTTGAACAACTCCTCATGATCCTTGAAGAACCCCAGGCGCGCATCATAGGAATCCAACTGCGCGCCCACTTTCAGCAGCGCATCGGCAGGCGGCAACTTATACACTTCCGAACGGTTCAAGGCGTCCAGCTCGTTGATAGCCGCAGGCCGTAACACACTGCTGACCTCATAGGTCTTGGGTGCCAGGAAGGCATACCCCGCACCCAACACCCCTGCTAAAAGCGTACACCCGATCACCAGCTTCTTTTGTCGCCAGATGGCGTGAAACAATTCGAACAAATCAATTTCGTCAGACGCTGCGGAAGGCGGGAGCGGGGAAGTTCGATTCAAAATAAGAACACCTTAAAATAATACTAAAAGGCCATCACTTTCATAAGTCTGTATGACTTCGAAAATCAGGGACAACGCCCTGAATACGGCTGATCGATGGCGATGTGACCACTCAGTCCTCTGAAATATCCCACAGACTTAGGGATTATTTCGGTTTCATTTCGGTGAGTAAGCAAAATCACACAGCCATATCAGACTAATCTGGCTGCAAGCGTAGTCAATCCAACATGAAAAAGCTGTCAAATGCCTGTCTTATAAAGAAAAAAATTTCGCCTTCATGTGGGACAGTGGCAGCCTCAATACAATTGAACATTTTTTTGAACAGCAATAAGGAGTTTGCATGTCACCGCTTTCAGCCTCGGACTTTCACGCACTGCAAGGCACATGGGAACAAACAGCCCTTGAAGACAGTGGCGTGCTCAACCCCGTGGATGCCCACAGCGCACCGGGAGCGATGACGACAATTGCGGGGGATCGCTTCGAAGTGACCACGGTCAGTGGCGAAATATTATTGGCGGGACGGTTCGTACTGGACGCCAGTACCACGCCCAAAAGCATCACCTGGACGGACGCCATCGGCGAAGATGCAGGCAAGCAACTCCCCGCCAGTTACCGGCTCGACGGCGATGATTTCGTGTTTATCGCAGCGGATGAGGGCATGCCCAGGCCCACTGTATTCAGCACCGGCCCTGGGCAAACCATGCGCACCTTTGTGCGGCGGTCTTGATCAAATGTGGGAGCTGGCTTGCCTGCGATAGCGGTGGGTCAGTCAACTAATCTGTCACTGATACACCGCTATCGCAGGCAAGCCAGCTCCCACATGTTGGAACGCGGGGCGTCAAGCAGATAGACGGTGGCTGGCAGGCCGTTACGGGAGCAAGCTCCCTCGCCACAGGTGGACATATAAGACGTGGCTATCCGATTTGATCACGGCATTTTCACAAGGCCTTCACTTTTCGACCTATAAGGTCAGGCCTACCTACTCCAGTGAATCACTTGGCCCGCCCTCTCCTCGCGGGCTTTTTTTTGCGTGCTCCCACATGTTGGAACGCGGGGCGTCAAGCAGATAGACGGTGGCTGGCAGGCCGTTACGGGAGCAAGCTCCCTCGCCACAGGTGGACATATAAGACGTGGCTATCCGATTTGATCACGGCATTTT
>NZ_JAENSV010000024.1:0-78414 GCF_016613265.1 Pseudomonas sp. MF6751 | reverse complement strand
GGCGCTTGGGTGAAAGGAGGAGGGGCGAAATCTCCCACGGTCTGTACTGCGTCAACAGTCAGAATCGGGCTTTGTCCCTTCTCCTCCCTTCAAGTCCTAGCATACAAGCGGGCTTGCTCGCGAAGGCAGTGTGTCGGTCAAAACATCCAGCGACTGACACACCGCTTTCGCGAGCAAGCCCGCTCCCACAGTGTTCAGCGTCGCCTGGTGCGCCGCGTCCCTTCTGCAAAGTTGGCAAGCGGCCGTTCTCGTCTATCCTCAAACCCAACACTGCGACACCAAACCACACCCGCCCTTTTTACTTATCCCCCCCGATCAGGCTAAATACCCGCCTGATCGTTTAACCCTACGGATTATCCGCCATGGCCCGTCAACGCTTTGCAATTGCCTGGATCGCCTGCCTAGCAGTGCTGTTCAATGCGTTTGCCATGCCGTTGGCCAGTGCAATGCAGCAGACGGATGACCCGGTCAAGCGTCTGATGTGGGGCGGGTTCTGTTCGTCCAATGGCGCGAGCCTCAAGGCGATTGCCCTGGGCAAGCTGGAAATTCCCGCACCGCCGGACGATCATTCCGCCATGCAGCATTGCTGGTGTTGCTCGGGTTCGGCGCCGTTGGTGGCGTTGCCGGGGCATGTGCCGCAGTTGTATGTGACGCGCTTCGAGGCGGTGCAGAACTTGCCGCCGCGCTTATTGCAAAATCCTACGCCACGCCAGCAATGGCCAAGCCTTAATCCGCGCGCCTCTCCAACGGTCTGAGCTTCTTCGCAAGTGAACTGCGTTTAGAACCGTTCTGGAGAACTGCCATGCTTAAATCTTCCCTGCTTCTGGCTGCGTTGCTGCTGCCGGTGTTCAGTGCTGCCAATGCCGATGACTACAAGGCCGGCGATTTGCTGGTGAGCGACCCCTGGTCTCAGGAGTTGCCACCGAATGCGCCTACCGTCGCCGCCTACTTTGTAATTCATAACACCGGGGCGGCCCCGGATCGCCTGCTCAGCGTTGAAACCAGCGTTGCCGAAAAAGCCGAGCTGCATGAGCACGTGATGCAAGGCGATTTGATGAAGATGCAGCAAGTACCCAGCGTTGCCGTACCGGCCAAGGGTGAGCTGACCTTCGCGCCGATGGCTTACCACGTGATGCTGCTGGGCCTCAAAGACCGCAGCCTGTTGGCCGATGGCAAGCAATTCCCTCTGACCCTGACCTTCGAAAAAGCCGGCAAGGTCGAGGTGCAAGTGTCGGTACAGAGAATGCCACCGATGGCCGGCCACGAGCACATGCACGCCCAGTAAGCCAACCTCGATGGGCGCCCCTCGCGCCAGGTTGTCTCCCCACCGCCGCCTGATGCGCGGCAGTTGGATCAGCCTGTTCGCCATGCTGATGATTTTTATCGGTCCGCTGATTTCCCAAGCGATGCCGATGGATCATCACGCCAGCATGTCCATGACCATGGACATGCCCAACTGCCATGGTGAACCTGCGCAGCACAGCAAAGCCCCCGACGAGCATCATGTTCTCTGGGAAAAATGCGGCTATTGCAGCCTGCTGTTCAGTTGCCCGGCCCTGCCCGGCAGCGTCTGCTACGCAACCCTCGGCACCCCGCCGCCCGCCAACGCCCTCACCCCCGCCACGCGCCTGGGCCATGCCCGGCAGAGCATCTTCCCCGGCGCCCGCAGCCGCGCGCCGCCCATCGTTTCGTAAGCCTTTCACCGCGCTACTTCACCCCGGCCGATTTTAGACAGACAGCCGCAGGCTGCTGGCCGTGTTGTTTACGATTGATTGATGGAATTTGTCATGTCCAGGTTTTCTGCTGACACCCGTTTGGGAAGTACTGCCCTGCTCACCGCCTTATGCGGCGCACTATTGGCTGGCCACGCTCACGCCGACGAGCATGAGCTGAGCCCCACCGTCATCACCGCGATCGCCCCCAGCTCACCGCTGACCGTGGTCACCAACCCCAAAGACCCTCGCCAACCGGTGCCCGCCAGCGATGGCGGCGACTACCTCAAGACCATCCCCGGCTTCGCCCTAGTGCGCAACGGCGGCACCAATGGCGACCCGGTGCTGCGCGGCATGTTCGGCTCGCGCCTGAATATCCTCACCAACGGCGGCATGATGCTCGGCGCCTGCCCAGGCCGCATGGATGCGCCAACTTCGTATATTTCGCCGGAAACCTACGACAAGCTCACCGTGATCAAAGGCCCGCAAACCGTGCTCTGGGGCCCGGGCGCGTCAGCGGGCACCATCCTGTTCGAGCGTGAGCCGGAGCAATTCGGCGAGCTGGGCACGCGGGTCAACGCCAGCGTATTGGCCGGTTCCAACGGGCGTTTCGACAAGGTCATCGATGCCGCTGCCGGCGGCCCATTGGGCTATGTGCGCGTGATCGGCAACCAGGCCCATGCCGACGACTACAAGGACGGCAACAACGACACCGTCGCCTCGCGCTATGACAAGTGGAACGGTGACGTGGCTGTGGGCTTCACGCCCGATGCCGACACCCTGCTGGAACTCACCGCAGGCCGTGGTGATGGCGAGGCGCGCTACGCCGGGCGCGGCATGGACGGCTCGCAGTTCCTGCGCGAAAGCCTGGGGCTGCGTTTCGAGAAATCCAATATCGGCGAGGTGCTGGATAAGGTCGAGGCCCAGGTCTACTACAACTACGCCGACCATGTGATGGACAACTACAGCCTGCGTGTCCCTTCGGGCACCGGCATGATGGCGGGCCCCATGGCGTCCAACGTCGACCGCCGCACCCTTGGCGCACGCATCAAGGCCACCTGGCGCTGGGCGGATGTGCAATTGATCAGCGGCCTGGATGCGCAGACCAATGAACACCGTGCGCGCAGCAGCATGGGCATCGACACGTATAAGGATTTGCCGCGCAACAAGGACGCCAATTTCCACAACTACGGTGTGTTCGGCGAACTGACCTGGTACGCCGCCGACAACGATCGCCTGATCACCGGCGCGCGCTTGGACCGCGCCTCGGCCAAGGACTTCCGTCAACGCACCGGCTCGGGAATGATGTCGCGCCCGAACCCGACCGCCGGCGACACCCGCGCCGATACATTGCCCTCGGGCTTTGTGCGTTATGAGCACGACCTGGCGGACAGCCCCACCACGCTGTATGCCGGCCTGGGCCACGCGGAACGTTTCCCGGATTACTGGGAGCTGTTTTCCCCCAACACCGGCGCGGCCGGTTCGGTGAATGCCTTCGACGGCGTGAAGCCCGAGAAAACCACCCAGCTCGACTTCGGTGCCCAGTACAAGAGCGCCGACCTGGAAGCCTGGGTGTCGGGCTATGTCGGCCAGGTGCGCGACTTCATCCTGTTTGACTACAGGCCCGGCATGATGGGCACCACCTCCCAGGCGCGCAATGTGGACGCACGTATCATGGGCGGCGAATTGGGCGCGGCGTACAAGCTGACCCAGCATTGGAAAGCCGACGCCAGCCTCGCCTATGCCTGGGGCAAGAACAGCAGCGACGGCAAGGCCCTGCCACAAATGCCACCGTTGGACACGCGCCTGGGCCTGACTTACAGCGAGGACGACTGGAGCGCCGGCGCCTTGTGGCGGGTGGTTGCAGCGCAACACCGTATCGACCCGAACAAAGGCAACGTGGTCGGCAAAGACTACGACAAGAGTGGCGGCTTCGGCGTGTTCTCGCTGAACGCGGCATACCGCATCAACAAGCACTTCAAGGTCAGTACCGGGGTCGACAACCTGTTCGGCAAGGCTTATGCCGAGCATCTGAATCTGGCCGGTAACGCAGGCTTCGGTTACCCAGCCAACGACCCGCAGGCCATCAAGGAACCCGGGCGTACGCTCTGGACCAAGGTGGACATGAGCTTCTAAAAGCATCGCAGGCAAGCCTGCGCCCACAGGTGGATTACAGTCCCCTGTGGGAGCTGGCTTGCCTGCGATGACGGTGTAACAGACCAAGAAAAATCAAAAGCCTTATGCGGAGCACCCGATGACCATACAAAAAATTTCCTTCTACAACCTGGCCTGGCGCTGGCACTTTTACGCCGGCCTCTTCGTCGCCCCCTTCATGGTGCTGCTGGCCCTCACCGGCATCATCTACCTGTTCAAACCCCAGCTCGACCCGCTGATGTACGGCCACCTGCTCACCGTGCCCGCCGCCGAACACGCGCTGAGCGCCGACGAGCAACTGCAGCGCGCCCAGGCCGCCTACCCCCACGCCGCGATCAGCAAATACCTGCCCCCTGCCGATGCCACTCGCAGCGCGCAGTTCGTGATGCGCAACGACGCCCACGAAGTGACGGTGTTCATCGACCCCTATCGCGGTACCGTCCTCGGTGAGCAGGACGCAAACAACAACCTGCAAGCCATCGTCCGCGCCCTGCACGGCGAACTGATGATCGGCACCGTTGGCGATCGCCTGATCGAATTGGCCGCCGGCTGGGGCGTGATGCTGGTGGTATCCGGCCTGTACCTGTGGTGGCCGCGCGGCAAGTCACCTGCAGGCATTCTGTGGCCTCGCTTCAATACCCGTGGTCGGGTGCTCTGGCGTGACCTGCACGCAGTCGCCGGGTTCTGGGGCGCAGCGTTCCTGCTGGTGATGCTGCTCAGCGGCATGACCTGGACCGGCTTCTGGGGCAAGCAATACGCCGACTTGTGGAACACCTTCCCAGCCGCGATGTGGAACAACGTGCCGCAGTCCGACCAGCAGGCCCGTGTGCTCAACACCGCCACCCAGCAGACCGTGCCCTGGGCCCTGGAAAACACGCCGATGCCAATGTCCGGCGACCACGCCGAGCATATGAATCACGGCGCAATGCACGCCGGCCCGGCCGCACCCACGGTGCGTCTGCAAAAGGTGGTCGACCTGGCCAACGCACGCAAGGTCGAGCCCGGCTACAGCATTACCTTCCCCACCACCGCCACTGGTGTATTCACCGTCGCGGTGTTCGCCGACGACCCGCGCAACGACGCCACCCTGCACGTGGACCAGTACACCGGCAAGGTCCTGGCCGATGTGCGCTGGGATCATTACAACCTGGTCGCACGCGCCACCGAAACCGGCGTGATGCTGCACGAGGGCAAGATGTTCGGCTGGGTCAACCAACTGATCGTGCTGGTGATCTGCCTGATGATTCTGCTCAGCGCGGTCAGCGGCGTGGTGATCTGGTGGAAGCGCCGGCCACAAGGCGGGCTAGGTGTACCGCCGCTGCGCCATGACCTGCCCAAGTGGAAAACCGCGATGGCGATCATGCTCGGGCTGGCGATCATTTTCCCGTTGGTAGGGGCTTCGTTGGTCCTGGTGTGGGCGCTGGATCGCTTGTTGCTGTCACGCATCAGCGCAACCGCCTGAAGCATTGTCGCGCAACGCCCTCTTTTGAAGCCTGCCGTGCACTCAACGGCCTCCGTGGCGCCAACCTGGTGCGCCACGGAGCGGCTTTACCTCCCGAACCCGCCGGTAAACCCGTGTCTGGCGTAGCAGGCACAGCCCTTGCAAAGCCCTGTGTATCTGCCCCACAACAATTATCGGTACACGGAGATCGCACCATGAAGCGTCGCAGCTTGATCAAGGCTTTCACTTTGTCGGCATCCATTGCCGCCATGGGTTTGACCTGGACCGTCCAGGCCGCCGAGACCATCAAGGTCGGCATCCTGCACTCGCTGTCCGGGACCATGGCGATCTCCGAAACCTCGCTCAAAGACATGGCGCTGATGACCATCGACGAGATCAACGCCAAGGGCGGGGTGAACGGCAAGATGCTCGAACCGGTGGTGGTGGACCCGGCGTCCAACTGGCCGCTGTTCGCCGAGAAAGGTCGGCAACTGTTGACCCAGGACAAGGTGGCCGTGGTGTTCGGCTGCTGGACCTCGGTGTCGCGTAAATCCGTACTGCCGGTGTTCGAAGAACTCAACGGCTTGCTGTTCTACCCGGTGCAGTACGAAGGCGAAGAGATGTCGCCCAACGTGTTCTATACCGGTGCGGCTCCGAACCAGCAGGCGATCCCGGCGGTGGAATACCTGATGAGCGAAGAAGGCGGCAGCGCCAAGCGTTTCTTCCTGCTCGGCACCGACTACGTGTACCCGCGCACCACCAACAAGATCCTGCGCTCGTTCCTGCATTCCAAAGGCGTGGCGGATAAAGACATCGAGGAGGTCTACACCCCGTTCGGCCACGCCGATTACCAGACCATCGTCGCCAACATCAAGAAGTTCTCCGCCGGTGGCAAGACCGCGGTGGTCTCCACCGTCAATGGCGACTCCAACGTACCGTTCTACAAAGAACTGGCCAACCAAGGCTTGAAAGCCACCGAGGTACCGGTGGTGGCGTTCTCGGTGGGTGAAGAAGAACTGCGCGGCATCGACACCAAGCCACTGGTGGGCAACCTCGCGGCCTGGAACTACTTCCAGTCGGTGGAAAACCCGGTGAACCAGAAGTTCGTGGCCGACTGGAAAGCCTACGCCAAGAAACACAACCTGCCGGGCGCCGACAAAGCCGTGACCAACGACCCGATGGAAGCCACCTATGTGGGCATTCATATGTGGGCGCAGGCGGCGGAAAAAGCCAAGTCCACTGACGTCGACAAAGTGCGTGAAGCCCTGGGCGGCCAGACCTTCGCCGCGCCGTCGGGCTTCACCCTGACGATGGACAAGACCAACCACCACCTGCACAAGCCGGTGATGATCGGTGAGATCCAGGCCGACGGGCAGTTCTCGGTGGTGTGGCAGACCGAAGCGCCGATTCGTGCACAGCCATGGAGCCCTTACATTCCGGGCAATGACAAAAAACCGGACTATGCCGTGAAGAGCAACTAACGCCCCCACAGCTCGAATGTGGGACATGGTCACTGTGGGAGCTGGCTTGCCTGCGATGCAAACAACTCGGTGTGCCTGACACACCGCAGCGATGCCATCGCAGGCAAGCCAGCTCTTACACACAGCCTGCTCCCACACTGTCCCCGCATGACCAGGACATTTTTATATGCCCACTGCCCTCCACCGCCTCATCCTCGCCCTGCTGCTGTTGCTGCCCTTTGGCGCACATGCCAGCGACGCCGAAGACTTCCTTGCCGCCAACCCGGTGCAGCAAGCCAAACTCCTGCAGGACTGGGCCGCCCACCCCGACCCAACGCGTATCGAGTTGGTGGATGCCCTTGAGCAAGGCCAACTCATGCTCAACGGCGAAACCAAGACCGTGCGCCTGAACAACCGCCTGCGCGGTTTGATCAATAACGTGCAAGCCAGCCAGCAACTGCTCGCCGCCGACCCCAAGGTGCGCCTGGAGGCAGCGCGCACCCTGCAAAAAAGCGCGGTGCCTGCACAACTTAAATTCCTCGACCAGCAGGTCGCTGCCGAAACGGATGAGCAGGTGCACAGCGCCCTGAGCCTCGCCCTGGCCAACCTGCAACTGGTCGACCCCGACCCGGTGGTACGCCTGGCGGCCGTGCGCTTGCTCGGCAGCACCGGCGACCCGCTGGCCCGCACGCGCCTAGAAGCGCTGCTGGCGCCAGGCGTGGAAGCCGACGCCGCCGTACACACCGCCGCTGAAACCAGCCTGGCCCAGGTCAAACGCAAACTGATGATGGGTGAGATCCTCGGCCAGGCGTTCAGCGGCATGTCCCTGGGCTCGATCCTGCTGCTGGCGGCCCTGGGCCTGGCGATCACCTTCGGCCTGCTCGGCGTGATCAACATGGCCCACGGCGAGATGCTGATGCTCGGCGCCTACTCCACTTATGTGGTGCAGTTGATGATGCAGCGCTATGTGCCCCAGGCCATCGAGTTCTACCCGTTGATCGCGTTGCCGGTGGCGTTTTTTGTCACCGCGGCCATCGGCATGGCGCTGGAACGCACAGTCATCCGTCACTTGTATGGCCGCCCCCTGGAAACTCTGCTCGCCACCTGGGGCATCAGCCTGATGCTGATCCAGCTGGTGCGTCTGGTGTTCGGCGCGCAGAACGTCGAAGTGTCGAACCCGGCCTGGCTGTCTGGCGGCATCCAGGTACTGCCCAACCTGGTGCTGCCGTACAACCGCATCGTGATCATTACCTTCGCGCTGTTCGTGGTGGTGCTCACCTGGCTGCTGCTGAACAAGACGCGCCTGGGTCTGAACGTGCGCGCCGTCACCCAGAACCGCAACATGGCCGCCTGCTGCGGCGTGCCCACCGGGCGCGTGGACATGCTCGCCTTTGGCCTCGGCTCCGGTATCGCAGGTTTGGGCGGCGTGGCGCTGAGCCAGATCGGCAACGTCGGCCCGGACCTGGGCCAGAGCTACATCATCGACTCGTTCCTGGTGGTGGTGCTCGGCGGCGTCGGCCAGTTGGCCGGCAGTGTCATGGCCGCCTTTGGCTTAGGAATCGCCAACAAAATCCTCGAACCCCAGATCGGCGCCGTGCTCGGCAAGATCCTGATCCTCGCGCTGATCATTCTGTTTATCCAGAAACGCCCGCAAGGACTCTTCGCACTGAAAGGACGGGTGATCGACTGATGAACCAGCCATTGATGCTTACGGCCACGCAAAAGGCCGGCCCCAAAGTCACGATTGCAGTCGGTGCAGTCATCCTGCTCCTGCTGCTGGCGTTGCCCCTGTGTTCACTATTGTCTGCCGACAACCCGCTGCATGTATCGGCCTACACCTTGACACTGGTAGGCAAGATTCTCTGTTACGCCATCGTCGCCCTGGCGCTGGACCTGGTGTGGGGTTACGCCGGGATGTTGTCCCTGGGCCACGGCTTGTTCTTTGCCCTGGGCGGCTACGCCATGGGCATGTACTTGATGCGCCAGGCGGCAGGCAGCGAGTTGCCGGCGTTCATGACCTTTTTGTCCTGGACCGAATTGCCCTGGTATTGGGCTGGCACCGACCACTTCCTCTGGGCGTTGTGCCTGGTCGTACTGGCCCCCGGTGTGCTGGCCTTGGTGTTCGGTTTCTTCGCCTTCCGCTCGCGGATCAAGGGCGTGTATTTCTCGATCATGACCCAGGCCCTGACGTTCGCGGGGATGCTGTTGTTCTTTCGCAACGAGACCGGGTTCGGCGGCAACAACGGCTTTACCAACTTCCGCAGCATCTTAGGTTTTGGCATCACTGAACCTGGCACCCGGGCGGTGTTGTTTTTCGCCACGGTGCTGTTGCTGGTGGCCAGCCTCTACATCGGCTGGCGCCTGGCGAAAAGCAAGTTCGGGCGTGTGCTCACCGCCCTGCGCGATGCCGAGAACCGCCTGATGTTCTGCGGTTACGACCCACGCGGTTTCAAGCTGTTCGTGTGGGTGTTGAGCGCAGTGTTGTGCGGCCTTGCCGGTGCGCTGTATGTGCCGCAGGTGGGCATCATCAACCCCAGCGAAATGTCACCGACCAACTCCATCGAAGCCGCTGTGTGGGTAGCGCTGGGCGGGCGTGGCACGTTGATCGGGCCGTTGCTCGGCGCCGGTGTGGTCAATGGCATGAAGAGCTGGTTCACCGTGGCCTTCCCCGAGTACTGGCTGTTCTTCCTGGGAGCGCTGTTCATCATCGTCACCCTGTACCTGCCCAAGGGCGTTATCGGCCTGCTGAAGAAATGAGGAACGTCATGCTTGAACCTATTTTCGACGCAGGCAGCGGCCGCGATGCGATTGGCATCGGCCAGGTCGCGGGCAAAGGGCTCAACACCCGGCACGGCACCATTTTGACCCTGGAAGATATCAGCGTCAGCTTCGACGGTTTCAAGGCCCTCAACGACCTGAACCTGTACATCGGCGTTGGCGAATTGCGCTGCATCATCGGGCCCAACGGCGCGGGCAAGACCACGCTGATGGACGTGATCACCGGCAAGACCCGGCCCAGCCACGGCAAGGCCTGGTTTGGCGAGACCCTGGACCTGACCCGCATGAGCGAAGTGCAGATCGCCCAGGCCGGCATCGGGCGCAAGTTCCAGAAACCCACGGTGTTCGAAGCCCTCAGCGTGTTCGAAAACCTCGAGCTGGCGCAGAAGACCGACAAGTCGGTGTGGGCCAGCCTGCGTGCGCGCCTGAACGGGGAACAGAAGGACCGCATCGAGGAAGTGCTCGACACCATCCGCCTCACCGCCTCGGTGCATCGCCCCGCCGGCTTGCTGTCCCACGGCCAGAAGCAGTTCCTGGAAATCGGCATGCTGCTGATGCAAGACCCGCAACTGTTGCTGCTCGACGAACCGGTGGCCGGCATGACCGACGCCGAAACCGAATTTACCGCCGAACTGTTCAAGCGCCTGGCCGGCAAGCACTCGCTGATGGTGGTGGAGCACGACATGGGCTTTGTCGGCTCGATTGCCGACCATGTCACCGTGTTGCACCAGGGCAGCGTGTTGGCCGAAGGGTCGCTGGAACAAGTGCAGGAAAACGAGCGGGTGATCGAGGTTTACCTCGGCCGCTAACGCTGACACGAACGGCTTATGTGGGAGCTGGCTTGCCTGCGATAGCGGTGTACCTGATACACCGGGTCGCCTGCATCGCAGGCAAGCCAGCTCCCACAGTTGATCCGGTTCCCGCAGGGGGATTGAGGAGGTTTTGAGAATGCTGCAAGTCGACAAGCTGCACCAGTACTACGGCGGTAGCCACATCCTGCGCGGGCTGTCTTTTGACGTGAAGATCGGCGAAGTCACCTGCCTGCTCGGGCGTAACGGCGTGGGCAAGACCACCCTGCTCAAGTGCCTGATGGGCCTGCTGCCGGCCAAGGAAGGCGCAGTGAACTGGGAAGGCAAGGCCATCACCGGCTTCAAGCCGCACCAGCGCGTACATGCCGGCATCGCCTACGTGCCCCAGGGCCGGGAGATATTCGGGCGGCTGACCGTAGAAGAAAACCTGCTGATGGGACTGTCGCGTTTCCCCGGGTCCGAAGCCAAAGAGGTGCCGGCCTTCATCTACGAACTGTTCCCGGTGTTGCTGCAAATGAAGCATCGACGTGGCGGCGACTTGTCCGGCGGCCAGCAGCAACAGTTGGCGATTGGCCGTGCCCTGGCGAGCCGCCCGCGCCTGTTGATTCTCGATGAGCCCACCGAAGGCATCCAGCCGTCGGTGATCAAGGAAATCGGCGCGGTGATCAAGAAGCTCGCGGCGCGCGGCGATATGGCGATCCTGTTGGTGGAGCAGTTCTATGACTTTGCCGCTGAACTGGCTGACCAGTACCTGGTGATGTCCCGTGGCGAAATCGTGCAGCAGGGCCGTGGTGAAAATATGGAACGCGAAGGTGTGCGTGGGCTGGTAACCATCTAATCTGTAGCCTCCTAACGATAAGCACACGCCATGAACCTGCCCGTTACCCCTGCCCTGTTCACGCCCAGCTGGCACGCCGAGCTGGAACTCGGCTACGCGCGTGTCAATGACACCACGCGCCCGGTGCTGCGCCGCCACCTTGGCCCGCTGCGGGTGCAAAAACACCTGTACGCCGAAGGCCCCGAGGTATGCCAGCACATCATCGTGCACCCGCCCGGCGGGATTGCCGGTGGCGATCGCCTGGACATCAGCGCCCATGTGGGCACGGGTGCCTGGGCACAACTGACCAGCCCCGGCGCCGCCAAGTGGTACCGCGCTAGCGGCCCGGCGTTTCAACACGTCAAGTTGACCGTCGAGGCCGGCGCGACGCTGGAATGGCTGCCCCAGGAAACCATCGTATTCAGCGCCGCCCAGGCCGAATTGACCACACGAGTGGAGCTGTCGGGCGATGCGCGGTTGTTCTACTGGGATGTGGTCGCCCTGGGCCGCCCGGCCAGTGGCGAACGGTTCGACCTGGGCCACTTTCAATCGCACCTGGACATTCGCCGCGACGGCCAGTTGCTCTGGCATGAGCGCCAGCGCATTGTGGGCGCCGATGGATTGCTGGATTCGCCTATCGGGCTGGATGGGCAACCGGTGTTTGCCACGTTGCTGGTGACCGGCGAGATCGACCCTGAACTGCTTGAGCAATGCCGCTCACTGCCCCATGCGGTGCGCGGGGATTTGACCCAATTGCCTGGCTTACTGGTGGCGCGTTGTTTGGCCAGTGAAGCGCTGCTGGCGCGGGGGTGGTTGATTGATCTATGGCAGCTTTTGCGACCGGCCGTACTCGGCAGGGAAGCGATATCACCAAGAATCTGGAGCACATGAAGATCAAACTGTGGAGTCTGCCCCTGTGGGAGCTGGCTTGCCTGCGATGGCATCACCTCGGTACATCAGAAACACCGAGTCGCCTGTATCGCAGGCAAGCCAGCTCCCACATAAATCAGCCTCACATGGGATCTTCTATGTATTTAAGAATGAATTTTATGAAGGACCTTGAACCATGGACCTGACCCCACGGGAAAAAGACAAACTGCTGATCTTCACCGCAGGCCTGGTCGCCGAACGGCGCCTGGCACGCGGAGTGAAGCTCAACTACCCGGAGACCATCGCCTATATCTCCGCCGCCCTGATGGAGGGCGCCCGCGATGGCCGCACCGTGGCCGACCTGATGCACTACGGCACCACGCTGCTCAGCCGCGAACAGGTTATGGAAGGTATCCCGGAAATGATCCCGGATATCCAGGTGGAAGCCACGTTCCCCGACGGTACCAAGCTGGTCACCGTCCACCAGCCCATTGCCTGAGGCGCAGCCATGATTCGTGATGCAACCGAACACGACCTGCCGGCGATCCGCGCCATCTACAACGACGCGGTATTGAACACCACGGCGATCTGGAACGAGCAACCGGTGGACCTCGCCAACCGCCAGGCCTGGTTCAGTGCGCGCCAGGCGCAGCAGTACCCGATCCTGGTCGCGGTGGACAACGACGAAGTCACCGGCTACGCCTCATTCGGCGACTGGCGCCCCTTCGAAGGCTTCCGCTATAGCGTGGAACACTCGGTATACGTGCGCAATGACCAGCGCGGCAAAGGCCTCGGCCCACGCCTGATGCAGGCCCTGATCGAGCGCGCCCGCAGCTGCGGCAAGCACGTTATGGTCGCCGCCATCGAAAGCGGCAACCTGGCCTCGATCAGCCTGCATGAGCGCCTGGGCTTCGTGACTACCGGGCAAATGCCGCAAGTGGGCATCAAGTTCGGCCGCTGGCTGGACCTGACCTTTATGCAACTGACGTTGAATCCGGGCGCCGAACCGCCCCAGGAGTGAGATCGATGAGCGCTGCACAACTGCGTCGAGTCAATGCTGAAAGCTTTGCCCATTACCGCCGGGGCTTGATCGAGCTGTTGATGGACGCGGTGCAGCACGGCGCTTCGGTGGGCTTCATGGCCGATTTCGATGAGGCCCAGGCCCGGGACTACCTGACCGGCGTGCAAGCCGGCGTCGAGGACACCAGCCTGCTGCTGTGGGTGGTGGTGCGCGACGAGCAGGTGATCGCCAGCGTGCAATTGGCGTTGTGCCAGAAAGCCAACGGCCTGAACCGCGCCGAGGTGCAAAAGTTGCTGGTGCACAGCAGCGCCCGTCGCCATGGCCTGGGCCAGCAATTGATGAATACCCTGGAACTCGCCGCGCGCCAGCACAAGCGTGGCCTGCTGTACCTGGACACCGAGGCCGGCTCCGGCGCCGAAGCCTTTTACCAGTCGCTGCGCTACACCAAGCTCGGTGAACTGCCCGACTATTGCCAAAGCCCGGACGGGCGTTACAGCCCGACCGCCATCTACTTCAAGACCCTGGGGCAACCTGCATGATTCCTGGTGAATATCAGATCCAGCCTGGCGAGATCGAACTGAATGTCGGCCGCCGCACCGTCACCCTCAGCGTGGCCAACTGCGGCGACCGGCCGATCCAGGTGGGCTCGCATTACCACTTTTTCGAGACCAATGACGCACTGGAGTTTGACCGGGCGGCCAGCCGTGGCATGCGCCTTAATATTCCGGCGGGCACGGCGGTGCGGTTTGAGCCGGGGCAGCGTCGGGAGGTGGAGTTGGTGGATTTGGGTGGTGGGCGGCGGGTATTTGGGTTTGCAGGGCGAGTCATGGGCGACCTTTAGGGCCTCATCGCAGGCAAGCCAGCTCCCACAATTGGAATGCAATCCCTGTGGGAGCTGGCTTGCCTGCGATAGCGATTTCACATTCAACACCTATTCTTCAGGGCACACACATGAAAATCACCCGCCAAGCCTACGCCGACATGTACGGCCCCACCCTCGGTGACAAGGTGCGCCTGGCCGACACCGAACTGTTCGTCGAAGTCGAGCAGGACTTCACCGTCTACGGCGAAGAGGTCAAATTCGGCGGCGGCAAGGTGATCCGTGACGGCCAGGGCCAGAGCCAATTGCTCGCCCATGAAGTGGTCGACACGCTGATCACCAACGCATTGATCATCGACCACTGGGGCATCGTCAAGGCCGACGTCGGCTTGAAGAATGGCCGCATCCACGCGATTGGCAAAGCCGGCAACCCGGACATCCAGCCCGGCGTGACCATGGCCATCGGCGCGAGCACCGAAGTGATCGCCGGGGAAGGCATGATCCTCACCGCCGGCGGCATCGACTCCCACGTGCATTTCATTTGCCCACAGCAGATCGAAGAGGCCCTGACCAGCGGCGTCACCACCATGATCGGCGGCGGCACGGGGCCGGCCACCGGCACCAACGCCACCACCTGCACTTCCGGCCCGTGGCACCTTGCGCGGATGCTGCAGGCCAGCGATTCGTTCCCGATGAACATTGGCTTTACCGGCAAGGGCAACGCCAGTTTGCCCGAGCCGCTGATCGAGCAGGTCAAGGCCGGTGCTATCGGCTTGAAGCTACATGAAGACTGGGGCACCACACCCGCGAGCATCGACAACTGCCTGAGCGTCGCCGATGCCTACGACGTGCAGGTGGCGATCCACAGTGACACCCTCAATGAGTCGGGCTTTGTCGAAACCACCCTCGCCGCGCTCAAGGGCCGCACCATCCACACGTACCACACCGAAGGTGCCGGTGGCGGCCATGCACCGGACATCATCAAGGCCTGCGGCTTCCCCAATGTGCTGCCCAGCTCCACCAACCCGACGCGGCCGTTCACGCGTAATACCATCGACGAACACCTGGACATGTTGATGGTGTGTCACCACCTGGACCCAAGCATTGCCGAAGACGTGGCCTTCGCCGAAAGCCGCATCCGCCGCGAAACCATCGCCGCCGAAGACATCCTGCACGACCTCGGCGCGTTCTCGATGATCAGCTCCGACAGCCAGGCCATGGGCCGTGTCGGCGAAGTGATCACACGCACCTGGCAGACCGCCGACAAGATGAAAAAACAGCGTGGCCCCCTGCCGGGCGACGGCGTGGGCAACGATAACTTCCGCGCCAAGCGCTACATTGCCAAGTACACCATCAACCCGGCGATCACCCACGGTATCAGCCATATCGTCGGCTCCATCGAAGTCGGCAAATGGGCCGACCTGGTGCTGTGGCGCCCGGCGTTTTTCGGCA
This sequence comes from Pseudomonas sp. MF6751, assembly GCF_016613265.1. NCBI lineage: Bacteria > Pseudomonadati > Pseudomonadota > Gammaproteobacteria > Pseudomonadales > Pseudomonadaceae > Pseudomonas > Pseudomonas sp. MF6751. Next base: position 63,080 of record NZ_JAENSV010000024.1, on the reverse strand, counting down.
TCAAGCCCACGCTGATCCTCAAGGGCGGCGCCATTGCTTCGAGCCTGATGGGCGACGCCAACGCCTCGATCCCGACGCCGCAGCCGGTGCATTACCGCCCCATGTTCGCCAGCTTCGGCAGCTCCCTGCACGCCACCAGCCTGACGTTTATCAGCCAGGCCGCGCAGGCGGCCGGACTGCCCGAGACCCTGGGCCTGAAGAAGCAGATCGCGGTGGTCAAGGGTTGCCGCGACGTGCAGAAAACCGACCTGATCCACAACGATTACCTGCCGGATATCGAGGTAGATCCACAGACTTACCAGGTCAAGGCCGACGGTCAATTGCTGTGGTGCGAACCGGCCGAGGTGTTGCCGATGGCCCAGCGATACTTCCTGTTCTAGAGGACGGCGCTGATCGCTTGATCGGTCAGCGTCTGGTTCAAGGTGATCAGTTCGGCATTGATGCGGCCAAAGGTGTCATCGTAGTCTTGCTGGGACATCAGTTGCCCCGGTTCACTTTCCGAAGCCGGTCGGCCCAGGCGCTGGGCCGACCGGCTGATGGTTTGGCGCAGGGCCTGCCTCGCGCTCTCAGGGAGGTTGGCTGCGGCGGCCCATTGTTCCTGCGCGGCCTGATAGTCAATCAGTGCATCAAACTTTGCGGCAATCGACGCGTAGTCAGCTAGATGAGCACGCTGCAGAAAGTCGGTCCACATCGGTTGCTCCAGCAGGTTGCCACGCAGCAGCTCGCCTTGGTCCAGTAGCTGTACGCGGTTGAATGCCGCCTCGACCATGGGCGCCGTCACATATTCCTCGTGGAACATCATGCTCCGCGATTGCCAGGGCAGGTCCAGGCGGTTTGCCAATGGCGTTGTGTACGCCAGGTAGATTTCGACTTCGTCGATATCGTCGATCAAATTGCCGTGGGCATCGTAATGATCGATGCGTGCGCCTTGCGCGTTGTACTCCGGAAACTTGACGCCGTCGGCCTGCAGTTGGGACACGCGCTCATGGGCGATACGGCCCAACTCATCGAGCCGCCACTTGCCCCTGGCCAGGTTGAAGACCGTTTTGCGCACGGAGGCCACGTCCTCGCTGAAGTACGCCGACCAATGCAGCACGGCAACGCCCATCGCATTGAACATCTGAGCTCCGGCGTCCACGCAGGCCGCAGGGTCCCGGGCCATCAGGAACAACTGCTCGCGCAATTCGGCGTCTTCGCCCATCGCCTCAAGTATGCGCCAGACCTTGGCGGTCAGTTCCGGCAACCATACGCCGCCCCTGATTGTCGAGTCCCCGGAGTTTCTGACGGCACGAAGAACATTGAAAAAGCCCTCAGAGCCAAACGAACCTTCAAGCATGTCCCATAACACTTGCCTGGAGGGCCATTCCTGCGCCGAATAACCGGTTTTCCACTGCTCGCTGTCGAGCGCCCCCCTTTTCGGCAATTGGCGATCCGGATCTCGGCCGGCGGCCTCGATGTACCGTTTGAATTGAGCAAGCAGCTCAGGCGTCAGCTCTTCACGGGTGAGGAACGTTTTCGCCACAATCAGTGCCTTATCCGAGCCCGGCGCGAACTCGGGAATCCGCGCTATCGGGTTCTCCCGCATATCCAGAATGAAATTCTCCGGCCTGGGCACACGGAACACACTGGCAGGCCACTCCTCCAGGCTTGTGTGATTGAGCAGCAAGGTCTGTAAGCGCGTCATGCGTCCGACATCGGGTGGCAAGCCGAGTGGGTTCATCTCCAAAAACAACTCTTTGAGATGCACCCGATCTTTCAAGCGCAAGACGTCTTCAGGCTTAAGGACAATACTGTTACCGCCCAGATGCAACCGCTGCAAATGCGGCATCTGTTCGATGGCTGACGGCAGGCGTGTCAGTTGAGCGGCCTCGATCCCTAATCGACGCAGACCGCGAAAGTTAGCGAGCAGTGGCTGCACATCCGCATCCGTCAGCTGCGAGCCTTCGGTTCCCACAATGCCCAAGTAGCTGACATGGTCGAAGTTTGCAGTCAGTGCGGGCAAGGTTCGGAGCTGCTGCGCCAGGTCCTCTTCCAACCATTCGATTTTCTGCCCCAAAAGGCGCCCATTTCGATCGTAGTGACTTGGGCCAACCTTTCTCCAGGCGTCATCCAGCGCCGTATAAATCTTGCGCCTGGCCCTCAGCACCTGACGTTGCTGGTCACCGAACGCTTCCATGCCTTGGGGCGGTGTCCTCAGCCAGTTGTGCAAGGTGGACTGCAGGGTCTTGTACTCTTGCTCCAACGCACGCAGCCAGCTCAGATCCAGCGCGCCGCGCTCGTTGATCAGGGCGAGCATTTCGTCCCGGGTGATTTCCGGGTACAGGCTGCGGACCCGCTCGCGCGTGATTTTTTCCCACTCAGTACCACCCCGTCCGCTCAATGGATAGCCGCGACGCTCGCCCGGCAACACGCTCGGCGGTCGAAAAAACGGCAGCTTTTCCGGCGACATTCCCAAGGCTTTGCGCAACGGTGCTCGGCCTAATGCATGTTGCTGGATCAACCCCTTCAATTGCTCACCCTGGCCGACATGGGGCAGGCCAATCGCGTTGCGATGGGCGTCGGTCAACGCGTGCTGCAAGGCGCCATAGAAACCATTGAGGCCATGCAGATCCTGACCGCGCTCATCAAAGGCTTGATAACGCCCATCCTCCATGCGTGCCAGGACCTTGCGATTGCTCGCCTCCTGAGGGCCAAAACTGGCACGCAATGGGCCTTCAAACCGGCCCTCGCGCACTTCCAGGCGCAGATTGTTCGACCAGCCGGGCAGCGCCGACAGTGTGTGGAGGGCCAGGGTTTCGGTGTCTGGGCCGGCCAACGCATCGAGATACAAGCCTTCATACGCGAGGGTCAGGCGCATTTGCTGCTGCGCCCGGCGCGCCTTTTCAGCGAGGCGCAGGGGAATACGCTTGGCGCGGCTCATCGTGTCGCGCTCGGTCGGCGTCGCGTCCGCCAGCACTTCGCGCGCCAAAATCGTCGGCACACCGCTGAAGTCACGCTGGATCAGCATAATCGCGGTGTCGGAGAGTGGCTGCTGCTCGAGGTAAATACTCTTCATCAACCGCTCGCGCACCTCGATGGCCCTTTGTTCGAGTTTCAATTGCAGGGCCTCAGTTCTCGCCTCGGGTGTGCGGGCGGTGTAACTGCCCACCAGAGCATCGCGCTGAGGTTCGCTGAACGCTTCGATAATGCGTATGGGCAACTGGCCGCTCATCAATTCAGCGCGGTGGACCTGCACCGTGTCCGCCGCCGCGGCCTGCTGATTACCGTATTTGATCGACGGCCCGCTCAACTCGGTGCCGGAAAACGCCTCGATCGCCTTGCTCGCCGGCCATCCCGGCAACTCCACCGCCAGGGATGCGGCATAGCTGCACAGTGCGCTGCTGAGCGAGCCCTGGCGAATGCCCTCGGCGACGCTTACCGCATCGCGATACGCCCTGAACTGGCGCAGGGTGTCGAGCAGGATCGCCGGTACCGGCTCGCCTTCCACATGCACGCGGCGCAGCACGTCCTCACTCACCGCCGCCACGCTGCGCACCTGCTCCAACTCGGCATCACTGAAGCCCTCCGTCACCGAGCCCAATCGCCGCATCAACGTGGCGCCTTCCCAAGTGTGCGGGCGTTCCACTTCATGGTTCCAGAGGCCAGCGCCGTTGCTCTTCAATATCGGTTGATAGGCCTCGGCGCGCGTGGGATGGAGGATGCGGTATTGCTCGGTCAGCGGGTCTTGCTGCACGGCATAGCGTTTACCCTCCAATGGCAGCACGGTCTGGCCGTTGTGCCGGTGCAGGCCTTGCTCATCCGCCGCCACTGAAGGTAGGGACGCGGTGTGCTCATAGGTCGACAAGTCGGGTTTCCACAGCCGAGTCTTGCCACTGGGGAGAGTGACGGCCTTGAGCTGCTCGATAAACGGCGACACGGTGAAGTGCACCACGGCTGCCTGCACCGCCAGCGTCGCCAGGTTTTCCACCACGTCGGTGATGTGCGCCCAGCCCTCTTCGCGATCGCCTTCGCTCAGCTCGATAACACCTTCGATGACTTCGTAGAGCATTTGCCCGGCCATCGCCACGGCCATCAGCACGCCAAGCGGAGGCACCGCCATGGCCACCAGGTTGAGACCGAACAGGCCAATACTCATGTAATGCGCGGCGCGCAGTGAGCGCGAGGCCTCATCGACATCGGCGGTGCTCACCGCACGATGCCGCGCATTCTCGAACAGGCGGGCACGCAGGCTGCCCAGGCGATAGGTCCACAGGTCTGCAACTTGCCATAGGTCCGTCAGGGTGTGGGCGCGAATGTTGAATTCAGGGGCAGTGGCATGCACGCGCACGTAGGGATGTGGTTCGCCCAGTGTCGAAGGCGTGGCAAAGGACGGAGAAGTGAGCAGGCGCCCCCATTCCGATCGCAAGGCCTGTGCGCCAAACGGCTGGGGGGGTGCATCCAGCACCAGTTCGGTCAGCCGTTTGTAGTAGTAGGCGCGGTCTTTGTCGGCAACGAACCGGGCAAAAAAATGCTGGCTCGGCGTAGCCTTCCAGCCTTGGGAGCGGTCAGCTTCCTGGGTGGTTTTCGCGCGCAGGCGCTCGGTCAACGCAGTGCTGAAGTCACTGAAGGTTTCATAGCGTTTGATGGGATGGTCGGGGTCATCGGGAATATAAACGATGACCCAGCAGGTGTAGCCAGGCTTGGCGCAAGCGTCGATGACCAGGCAATCATGCAGGTGCAGGTTCATCAGGCTCAGGCTGCGATACCCGATGGGCTTGCCGTCGCTGAGAATGTGTTTTTCCCCGGCCGCCACCCGCATCAGCAAGGCGTGATCGCTGTCACCAATGTCGCCCTTGAGCAACGCCAGGTACGCTGCCGCCTTGAAGGCGGCTTTCTGGTGCCGGACATAACGCTCGCGCAGTTCGGCCTGGGACTCGGCGTCGTCAGGTTTCAACTGCGCCTTGAGGTGAGCCTGGTACTGCTTGCCCAGGTCCAGGTCTCGGCACAGCTGGGTGAACGCATGAATCTTCAGGGTCGTGGTGTGACGCTCGAAATGATCGCGCACGTCCGGTTGGGTGATGAAACCTGAGGCACTGTCGAAATAGCCCTCTCGAGTCTCGCGTTGCTCAAAGTTGCCAAGGGCAGCGTGCAGCAGGGAGAACGTTTTGACCCTGAAGCCACTGGTCTTTACGCCAAAGGCATCTTCGACCGGTACATACAGGCGCAACCAGGTTTGATTGACGTCCAGCTCGTGGCCGATAGCCTTTAGCTTGGCTTCCAACAAGGGTTGGGCAAACGCTTGCTCCGAGCGTATGTGACTGAAGGTTTTCTCCAGTTCGTTGAGCGAATCGCAACGGGCGTCCAGCAATACTTTGAGCTGATCTTTGTGCGCCTGGGAAGCAGCGTCATACCAGCGGGGAATGGCTGGCGGCGTGTCTTTGAGGGCCTTGCGACGGGAGGGCGAACTGTTGACCAGGCAAGTGGGGATCGCCTGTTTGATCAGCTCGTAATGTTGGCCCTGCTCACCGGGAAGCGGAGTGGCGGGGTCGGTGACCTGAAAGTCCGGCATGGGATGACAACCTTTTTCTTGGAAGAGGTTGTCATCCTAGGCACGCCGTTTTTGCGGCTGGCGCTAACTAAATCAATGACCCGTTCAGAACTGCTCGCGCGGGTTGAACGCAGCCTTTTGCGCCAGGGCCTCCCACAATGCCTTGACCTCATCATCCGCCGCCTTGGGCATGACGGCCTTGAGCTGGATGAACAGATAGCCGCGTTGCCCGGCCTTGTTCAGCAAACCATGGCCCTTGGCACGCATGCGCTGGCCGTTCTGGCTACCGGCAGGCACCTTGAGGTTGATCTTGCCGGTGAGGGTCGGCACGGCCACTTCCGTGCCCAGTGCCAACTCCCAGGGTGCCAGCGGCAGGTTGATGATCAGGTTTTCGCCGTCCACCTCGAACCTGGGGTGGGGCGCAAACTTGATGATCAGGTACAAATCACCATTGGCCCCGCCGCCAATGCCCGGCGCGCCCTGGGCCTTGAGGCGAATGCGCTCGCCATCGGCCACACCGGCCGGGATCTTCACGTTCAGGCTTTTGGTGGTGTTGCTCACATGCCGACCGGAGGCATCGTATTGCGGCACCTGGAAGCTGATCTGCTTGGACTCGGTGGACAGGGTTTCCTCCAGGGAGACCGTGAGCTGCATCTCCACATCCTGGCCCTTGCGCCCGGTAGGACGGCGCTGGCCGCCACCGAAAGCATCACCACGCGAGCCGAAGATCGAACTGAAAAAGTCCGAAAAGTCGCCCGCGTCCTGGCCACCACCAAAGCCGCCACGGCTCTGCCAGCCCGGCGGGCCCTGGAACGGCTGACCATGCTGGCCGTACTTGCGCAGTTCGTCGTATTCGGCGCGCTTGTCGGCGCTTTTCAGCGCTTCATAGGCCTCGGACGCATCCTTGAACTTGGCTTCGGCGTCCTTTTCCTTGCTGACGTCCGGGTGATATTTGCGCGCCAGCTTGCGATAAGCCGACTTGATCTCTTTGTCATCAGCCGTGGGCTCGACACCGAGAATCTTGTAGTAGTCTTTGAAGTCCATGGGGGCATCACCATCCGTTATCGATATCGCGCGGCCCGCCACACGGCACGCCATGGCTGGCAGCCTGGGAATTGATGTCAGGGCGCGTCATAAGTTAATCGGCGGCACACAGGGTCAGTGCAATCACTGTGTACCGCCTGGATATGCCCACAAGATTGGGGCAAAACCCGCCCTTTCAAGATGGGATATGGCTATTTACGACGACAGACCCGTTACTTACTCGGGTAGGATCAAGCGAACAGGTTTTTTATTGCTCCCTCAGTGTACTGATAATCCATGCGCAGCTCGGCGCCCACGGCAATGTCTTCAGTGGCAAATACCGCCGTCAGTATCAAATTCTCGCGTTTGGTTCGCGCACCTTCCCCTACCCCCATCCAACTGTCTGCCTCGACGTTGAAGCCCACCGCTTCAACGTTGTAGCCACTCGGGGCCTGGCGCAAAGGTTTGCCCTGGGCGTCATACTCGAAGGTCGAAAAACTCATCGTCGGAGCCCTGCGGCTTCATCCCACCCGCCAACCCCCTGCGCTTCCAGACCCCATGGATATCGGGCTTGGCTACCACCCCGCTGCTGACCAGCGCCAACGGGTTCTGGGGTGCCTGCACCCGCAAAATGTAATGCTCGCCATCGCCCGCATCCGGCATGCTCGCGACAAAATACTGTTTGCCGTTGAATTCGATGGTTTGAGCCTCGGAGAGTTGCAGCTCCTGACCTACAGCCTCCACCAACACTTCAAGGTTTGCGGTCGGCATCAACGCCTGCGCCACTTCATCGCGGGACAGGGTTTGAATCAGCTGTGCTTCTTCGATTGCAAACTGCCCCTGCAGTGCTTCGGCCTCACTGTCGAACACCGCCCTGGAGATTGCACCGGACTCGAAATCGCGCAACAACGCATTCATTTGTTCGTGATGGGGTTGGTTCTGCGCCTCGAATCGCGAGCGGTATTTGTTCGCTATGTAGTCTTGCCAGAATTCCCTGGCGAGCATGGCTTGAAACTCATGCACCGAATTATTCAGGCCGATCACCTTATCGTACGCAGCATCCAGCATCGCCTGGCTGACGTTGCCGAAATGGATGAACCTGGTCTGCTGCGCCTGGCCCGGCAAGTCAAGCCGCTCTTTAAGGCCGTAACGATAGGCCAGCCTGATTTCCACTTCTTCCAGAGCCCTTAGAGCGTCGGCCTTCTGCGTCGCCGTCAGATCTTCGCGGCTATTGATCGCAGTCCGGCGCTGGTCGATATCCGTAAGGGCGATCTTTTCCACTTCCTCCAGGCGGAACAAGCCCCTGGACAGCTTCACCAGCGCGGCGCCCTGAGTCGAATCCAACGCCTGGGCCTTGGCATTGCTGGTCATCAGCAGGATTTCCAGGTTACCGAAGGTCAGGGCGGCACGGTCGCAACACGTCGCCTGGCCCGCCCACTCGAACATTTCCTTGCGCAGTTGCTCCGACTCGGCGCTGTGGCTGGCAATCGCGTCGATCACCTCCCACACCCGCCGCTGCACATCTTCATATTCAGCAGACGCCACTTTCAGATCTCTGAGCATGTCGAAAAAACCGTCCGCGCCTGGCAGTGCACGCAGGGTGGACCATTGGCTTCGGCGTTGGGCAAGCAGCTGCGTTGACAACCCTCTGGCCCAGCGCTGAAACGGCGCTGAGTCGCCAGTAACGGCCTGCGGCACAGCCACCTCCAGAGTGCTGCGCACCAACCTGTTGGCCGCTCGCTCCGGGTCGGTAAGCCGACGGTTGTAATCGGCGATTCGCGCCTGAGTTTCGGCGGACAAGGGGTTCAGGCCCAGGTCAGTGACGCTGGTTACCCGCAGGGATTGCGCCAACGCCTCGTCCGAGGGGGCAATCAGCGCATCGGGCAGCGTTGAAATCCGACTGCCCCTCAGGTACACCGCATCCAGGCTGGGTTGCGCCCCCAGCCCAGTGGGAAAGGTTTCAATATGGGTATTGCCCATCCCCAGCGAACGCAAATCCGTCATCTGGCTGAAATCCGGCGCGATATCAAGGGGGTTTGAATTGAGGATCAAGGCTCTGAGGGTGCTGCGTGACGCCAGCATCGCAGCCGACTCCGGGTTCAGGCGAATCTGGTTATTTTGCAACGACAGCCGGGTCAGGCCATGCATCTGCCCCAGCGCCGGCGGCAACTCGCGCAACTGGTTGCGCGACATGTCCAGCCAGCGTACGCCCTGATGGCGAGCGAGGAACCCCTCAGGCGAAGTACTGAGGTTCATGTTGCTCAGCTTGAGTGAGCCTACGTGGCTGAAGTCCGCATCCAGGTCGGGCAGGCTTGGCAGCGTCAGGCCGCTGAGGTCCAGCTCCAGGCCGAAGGGCTCGCCGTCGTTGGTGAGCTGTTGCGGGGTTTCACGGCGCCAGCAGCGCATGATGCGGTTGTGCGCCAGGTTGCGATCACGCAGTGACGCAGCATCGGTGGCGCGCGCCCCCACGCGCACATAGCGCTGGCGCTCGCCGCCGCCTGAAAATGCCCACGCGTTCAACTGCCTGAGCAGCACAGAAAACTCCTGCCAGCGCCGGTCCAGCTCGGTATCGGCGCCTTCGCCCCAGCTCCAGACAAGCTCCCGGGCCTTTTGCAGGGAATACTCGGGGTACATGTGCTGCACCATTTCCAGGCGTGGGTTTCTGCTGTCAAAGGCTCCATCGAGAGCGCCTGACACAAGGTCGGGGCGTGACTGGTTCACGTCCTGCCAATACTTATCGAATGTTTCCCAGTAATCGTGCGGGAAGCGATTGCCATCAAGCAAGGTGACGTTATTGATCCGCACGATCGTTTCCAGTTGATCGGCCGGCGGAACAAGATTGTCCTGCGGTACCTGTTGCAGTCGATTGTGACGTAAGTCGACGCGCTCCAGCCCAGTCTGCGTCCTCAACCCCGAAGGCCAACGCTCGATTCGGGTGAACGATAGATTCAGCTCTCTTAAATGCGGCATACCGCCGAAATCAGGCAATGTACCCAGCGGATTTTCCGAAAGATCCAGCACTTGCAAGGCATCCAGAGCGCTCAAGCTTGCCGCGCTACGCTCGCTCAGTTTCAGTTCATTGGAGGGCAGTTTCAACGACGTGAGCTGCTTCATATCGCCGATCACCGCCGGCAGTTCGGTCAACCCGGCGTCAGTCATGCTCAGGCTCTTGATATGCGTGAAATTTTCGAGAAACAACGAGCTGGAATGCCCTTTCCATGTGAGCCCCGATAACGCCACGTCCTGGACATGACTGAAGTCGGCCTTTAGCGGCGGCAAATCCACCCAACGAATTTCGTCTTTTGAACGACGGATATTCAACTGGCTTCCGGTCTCGCGACGCCAGCAGCGTTTGATTGCATCACTCACACGCCATTCGGCGCTGTAGTACGCCAGGGCATGTGGCCCTCTGGAGCGAGCCCACGCTTTCAAGGATTTTTTCAGGTGGTGGTATTCCAGCTCACGACTGGCCAACCCGCCTGGGACATCTTCGCCCAGCGACTGAATAAACGCCGTGACTTGCTCCTCAGTGAACGATGGATACAACCGGCGTACCCGCTCTGCCGGAGAGCGAAGCACGTTAGCCGCCACCCTTGCCATATGCCGAAAGCCCGGAGCGCCGCCCATCAAGCGGACCATCGGATCGTACTCGGGCTTGCGCAGCGGTTGGTCCTCCAGCACCGTGCGCAACGCCTGGCGCGAAAGAGGGCTGCGTTGAATCGCCTGCTTCAATTCGACCGCGCTGCCCAACCCGAGACGCTGACGCTCATCGGGCGCGAGTTGCTCCCAAATGGCGCTATAGAAATCGCCGGGCATGGCTGCCTGGAACTCACCGCTGTCCAGCAGTATCAGGCTGCGCTTGTGCGGGAAGTCGGGGGAGCCGATGGCGTCCATCAGCGTGCCCTCGGCCGAATACTGACGCAACTCCACCCGCGAGCCACGGTGCCAGCCCGGCAGGGTTTCCAGGGTGCGCAAGGCCAGGCGCTGACTGTCGAGGTGGGTCTGAGTGTCCAGGTGCAGCCCTTCGTAGGCGCGCGCCACGCGGGTTTCCTGCGCGCACCATTGAGCCTGCGTGGCCAACCGGTCAGGCAGGCGCCCGCTGCTGCGAAAAGCGGTCAGTTCATCTACTGCGGCGCCTTGCAGCAAGCGCTCGGCGGCCAGCGTCGGCAAGGCCGGGTAGGTATCCAGCACGCGTTGCACATCGGCGTCTGGCGTTGGGTTCAACGCACGGTAACGCTCCTCCAGCAGCGGTCCTTTGAGGCTATCAACGGCATCGCCAAGGTACTGGCGCAGCTTGGCGGCGCGAACGTCCAGTGACTCTTCGGGGCTGCCGGGGAATTCCTTGAGCTGCGGGTCGACGCCTTGCAAGGTGTACAGCAACTCCCTGAGTAAACGGCCCTGGGCCATGGCGGCCTCGGTCAACACCATCACGCGCTTGGGCAATAAGTTCGACGAATCGGCGCTTTCCCACACGACCTCGCCCGTTGGGCCGATGACTTTCAGCGCTACGCCATCAGGCAGCAGGCCGCGGCGTTGAAGCAGGTCAAACTGCAGTGCCGGTTCGGCCTTCTGGTAGACCAGCGGGTCACTGCTTTTGATTTGCTCGACAAAGGTAGTCAGTTGCTGATGCAGCTCGAAGCGCTTGATGGTGTCGTCAAGCAACAGCGGCAAGGGTTCATGATCGACCGCAACCTGGCGCAGAGCGTCAGTTTCGACGCCGCTGATACGCAACGGATCCGCCTGCTCGACCAGCCCGAGGCGCTTGATCAAGGTGGGCTCGTCCCAGGTCAGCGGTTCTTCCAGCTCATGGGTCCACACCCCGTTATGGTTGTGTTCCAACTCCGGCGCATAGGCGTCGGGGCGAGTCGGGTGCTGAATACGGTACTGGCCGCTCGGGTCTTGCTTGACCTGGTAATGCGTATCCTCGAACGACACCCATTGCTGACCGGCATGATCGTACAGGCCCAACGCATTGGGCTTGACCTCTGGTGCCGGCTTGACGGCAGATGCATAGGGCCTGAGGTCGGGGTTCCACAGCACCTGCTTGCCCGTGGGCAGCGTCACCGGTTTGAGGTGATCCACTGCGCTTTGCCATTTGACGGCGGGCAGCACCTTGGACCCCGTGGCAATGAACGCTACGTTCAGGGCTACCGATGCAAAATGCGCCCACATCTGCCGGGGCTCGCCTTGATCGTAGGCCTCGATGCCTTCAAACACTTCGTAGCACATCTGCGATGCGCCCACGGCCAACATGATCGGGCCGAGCCCCGGCACCACGAACGCGGCGAGATTGAATACGCTGACGGCCGCCTCGAAAAAGCCTTCCAGGCGTTCGAGCCGGGCCTTGCGGTCCTCGTCCTCGGTGGGCACGGCCACTGCGCGTGCATCGCTCAAGATCTTGCTGATATGCGCTTGGCGACTGCGCTGCCACAGCTCACCGGCAAGGGCGAACTCTTGCATAGGCAAGCGCGCCAACGGCGTGCGCAATGGGTAGTCCGCACCGCCATTGCCGTTATTGGCAGGCTGGTACAGACGGTTGAACCGGGTGAAGAACCCGCCTTGTTCGCGCACCGGCACAAAGCGGCTGAAGAAGCGCCGGTACGATGCGCTGTGCAGACGGGTACGCAAGTCGGCCATGAATTCGCCACTGGACGCATACTCCTTGAGGGGCTGTTGCGGGTCACCGGGGATGTACACCACCAAAGGCTCGGGGCGGTTGGTGTTTTGCCGATCAGGCCCGATCAGCAGCGGCCCCACCAATACGCAGTCGAACACGTTGAGCGCGGTGTATGTCACAGGCTTCCCGGCCAGTTTCGGCGTGGCGGAGCCCGTGACCACATTCTGGAGCATCTGGCAGGCGTCGGCACTGAGCGGTCCGGTGCTTTGCAACCGGGCAATATCGATGCACAGTGCCAACTGCTGGCGTTGATGCTCTTCCAACAGCTGTTCAAGGGCCTGGCGTTCATCCGTGTCCTGGGGTTCTACAATGGCCTTGATATGCGCCTGATAAAGCGCGCCAAGGTCCAATGTGCGGCAAAGCCTGGCGAAAGCATGGGGCGTGATCGCCACGGCCTGTGCATGGACGGCCGCGAAGGTCGCAATGATGTGGGGGTTTTCTAGGTTGAAGGTGGTGATCAGTTGGCAATCGGTGCACGACGACGGCTGCTCTTCATCGGCCTCGAAATTGGCCAAGGCCGCTTCCAACAGGGAAATGCCGCGATACCTGTAGCTCAGTGACGGGTCGTTTTGCTGCTCGAAAACAAAGGCACCGTAGAAGTCATCGCGAGCACCTTTTGAGCCGTATTTGCGCACGAAAAACACATTGCGCACATCCAGTTCCAGGTTGAACTCTTTCTTGATCGCCTCTTTGAGCGGCTGTTCGGCGAAGGCCAGGACGTCTTCGATCTGGCCCAGGTGCTCTTCAATCGCATTGAGCGTTTCGCGAAAGCGCGTGTGCCGGGCAGCCAGAGTGGTTTTGTCTTGGTGAGTGGCGGCCAGGTACCAGGCAGGAATATCCATCTCGTGCGTGCCTAGCTCTTGCTGGCGTTGCGGCGAGCCTTCCATGAACCAGTTCGGCACGCGTTGTTTGAGAAAGTCGTAATGCACGCCGCGCAGGTCGGCGTTGAAGGTTGCATCAGGCATAGCGATTCGTCCGTGAGGGTAGTAAAACCCGAGCCTAACCAAGCCCCTGCCGGTTCAAGACGTAGCTATATAGCGCGAATTTACGGATCGCCGGTCTACGCATCCGCTCGCGAGTGACATACACTGCGCGGCCGTTTTTTGCCCGGAACCTGTAAGACATGAAAAACGAATCTCCAGCCCGTGCCTGCGGCATCGACTTCGGCACGTCCAACTCCACCGTCGGCTGGATCCGCCCCGGCGAGGAGACGCTGATCGCGCTGGAGGACGACAAGATCACCCTGCCGTCAGTGGTGTTCTTCAACTTCGAGGAGCGCCGCCCGGTATATGGTCGCCTGGCGCTGCACGAATACCTGGAGAACTACGAAGGCCGCCTGATGCGCTCGCTCAAGAGCCTGCTGGGTTCCAAGCTGATCAAGCACGACACCAGCGTGCTCGGCACTGCCATGCCCTTCACCGATCTGCTGGCACTGTTTATCGGCCAACTCAAGAGCCGTGCCGAAGCCAACGCCGGTCGTGAATTCGAAGAAGTGGTACTGGGCCGCCCGGTATTCTTCGTCGATGACGACCCAATGGCCGACCAGGAAGCGGAAAACACCCTGGTGGATGTGGCGCGCAAGATCGGCTTCAAGGACATCTCGTTCCAGTACGAACCGATTGCAGCGGCGTTCGACTACGAGTCGACCATCGAGAAAGAAGAGCTGGTGCTGATCGTCGACATCGGCGGTGGTACCTCCGACTTCTCCCTGGTGCGCCTGTCGCCGGATCGTCGTCACAACGACAATCGCCAGAGCGACATCCTCGCCACCGGCGGCGTGCACATCGGCGGTACCGACTTCGACAAACAGCTCAGCCTGCAAGGCATGATGCCGCTGTTCGGCTACGGCAGCCGCATGAAGAGCGGCGCCTACATGCCCACCAGCCACCACATGAACCTGGCCACCTGGCACACCATCAACTCGGTGTACTCGCAAAAATCCCAGCTGGCCCTGGGCAGCATGCGCTACGACATCGAAGACACTGGCGGCATCGACCGCCTGTTCAAGCTGATCGAACAGCGTGCCGGGCACTGGCTGGCCATGGAAGTGGAAGAAACCAAGATCCAGCTCACCCATCAAGACAGCCGCCACGTGCCGCTGGACCGCATCGAAGCGGGCCTGAGCGTAGACCTGAGCCGCGCACTGTTCGAGTCGTCCATCGACAGCTTGCTGGAACGTGTACGCGGCAGCGTCACGCAGTTGCTCAACGACGCCTCGGTGAGCGTGGCGCAGGTGGACACGGTGTTCTTTACCGGCGGCTCCAGCGGCATCCCGGCGCTGCGCCACAGCATCTCGGCAATGCTGCCGAATGCGCGGCATGTGGAAGGCAATATCTTCGGCAGTATTGGCAGTGGTTTGGCGATTGAGGCGAGCAAGCGCTACGGCAGCTGAGTTTCAGTTGAAACCGTGGCGCGCCCTTCGCGAGCAAGCCCACACAGTTGGATCGTTGGGGTTTCAGGTAGATAGGCTTCGGCTGGCAGGCCGTCATCGCAGGCAAGCCAGCTCCCACAGGTGATCGCATTTCAATGTGGGAGCGGGCTTGCCCGCGATGGCGTCAGCCCAGGCGACACAAGGCTTAAACCATCCCACCCAGCTTCAGCTCGCTTTTCAGATAGGCATAGTAAATCGGCCCCGCCACCACCCCCGGCAGGCCGAACGCTGCCTCAAACACCAGCATCGCCAACAACAACTCCCATGACTTGGCACTGATCTGCCCGCCGACGATTCGCGCGTTGAGGAAGTACTCGACCTTGTGGATCACGATCAAATACCCCAGCGCCGCCACCGCCACCCAGATCGACAGCGACAGCGCCACGATGGTGATCAGCGTGTTGGAGATCAGGTTGCCGATCACTGGCAGCAGGCCGAGCAGGAAGGTCAGCACGATCAGGGTCTTGGTCAACGGCAGGTGAATGCCACATAACGGCAGCACCACTGCCAGGAACACCGCAGTGAAGGCGGTGTTGAGCGCGGCGATCTTGATCTGGGCGAACACGATATTGCGAAACGCCTGGACCAGCAGGTGCAGGCGGTCGAACAGCGCGGCGGCCAAGGGTCTGCGCTTGGTCAGGTCGGGCACGCGCTGCAAGGCGATGATCGCACCCAGCACCATGCCGATCAGCAAGGTGACGAACATGTGGGCGGCGTCTTTGCCGACCAGTTGCAGTTCGCTCAGGTGCTTGCTCAGCCAATCGCCAATGGCCACGCGAAACTCCGCGGCGCTGGCGGGCAAATAGGCGTCGATGAACGGCGGCAACTGGCCGCGCGCGCGGTCGACCACGCCCATGAATTTGTCCAGGGAAGCCCCGGGGTTTTCCGCTTCGTGGAGCAGGAAGCTGATGGCGCCGGCGAAGATCAAGGCCAACACGCTGACGATCAGGGTGCCCAGCAAGGCCACCGCCAGCCAACGCGCGCGCCGGCCTTCGATCAGGCGTTGCAGTTGAGGGGTGAGCATGTTGACCAGTTCATAGACCAACAGGCCGGCCAGCAGGCTGGGCAGCAATTTCAGCGGCAGTACCAGCAGCAACCCGCCGAAAATGATGATGTAGCTGGACAGCAACAACACATGACGCTGAGAAAACGTTGGCATACAGCCTCAAAACAAACGGCGTTGAAGGATGGGCAGTCTGCCAGCCTTGGAAGAATCAAGCGAGAGCGGGTGTTGTGAATACGATCAAGTGTGGGAGCTGGCTTGCCTGCGATGCGGGCACCTCGGTGTATCCGTCATACCGAGGCGACGCAATCGCAGGCAAGCCAGCTCCCACAGGGGTTCTGCAGCATTCGTGAACTCGCGATCAGCCCTTGAGGCAGGTGCTCATGAATGTCTTACGCGCATCACCGGTCAACGCCTTGGTTTTCGCCGACGCATTGCAGTCTTTCATCTTCTGCTGCTGCGGGGTCAGGGTCTTGGCGTCATTGGCGGCAGGTGCCGACAGGCAGGTCTTCATGAAGGCCTTACGGTCATCGCCCTTGAGCGTCTTGGTGGTGGCCTCGGCATTGCAGGTGGTCATTTTGTTCTGCTGGGCAGTGGCGGCAAAACCCTGGGCACACATCAGCAGGCCCATCATCAACAACGGAATACGCAGCATCTTCATGGAGTTTTCTCCCTGTTACCGTGCCGACGGGCACGACCTACAGCGCAGTGTAGTCAAAACCTGTTACAACTTCACCGGCCACGAATATTCGCCCGCCGGTATTGCTCCGGCGTGCAGCCGGCGTGGCGTTGGAACATGGCGATAAACGCCGAGGCGGTGCTGTAGCCCAGATCAAACGCCACGTGTTGCACACTGCGGTCGCTGTCCAGTGCCTCGATGGCCGCCAGGTAGCGCAGGCGCTGGCGCCATTCGCCAAAGCTCATGCCCAGCTCGCGCACAAACTGGCGCGCCAGGGTGCGCTCGCTCACATGCACCTGCTCGGCCCATTGCGCCAGAGGCCGGTTGTCTCCCGGCTCTGCCTGCATGCCCTCCAAGACCCCAAGCAATCCCGGGTGGCGGGCGTAGGGCAGGAAGCAGTCGTGGACCGGCGCCTGCCTGAGCTGGTCCACCAGCACCTGGGCCAGGCGGATGTCGGCGTCGGTGCGCGGTGCATTGACATCGCGCAGAGCGAAATCCTTGAGGATCGCCTTGAGAATGTCGCTGATCGCCAGGGTGCAAGGCTGCTGCGGCAACTGCTCGCACAGCTGCGGCGCCAGCCCTACGGAGTGGTAGACAATCGCCTCGGCATTGTAGGAGCTGTGCTCGGTATGCGGCGGCACCCACACCGCGTATTGCGGTGGCGACATGAAGCGATTGCCAGCCACTTCCATGCGCATCACACCGCTGGCCGAGTAATCCAGCGAGCCCCAGGTGTGCTGGTGCGGGGTGCATTCGGTGTCCGGGGCAAAATCGGAATACCGAAAGTACACCGGGCTTGGCAGGCGGGCGAAATCGGGCAGGCGTACGGTGTGTCGGGACATATTGTCTGGATTCAACGCTCAGTTGTCTGGATCGCAGTATAAGCTTCGATCCAGACAGAGGATAATCCCGCCTCGTCAACACACTGGGTTTCTTTTCAATGCAATACGCGTATCCGCTGCTGGCTATCTTTATCTGGGCCGGCAACACCGTGGTCAACAAATTGGCCGTGGGCTCTATCTTCCCGGCTGAAATCGGCTTTTACCGCTGGCTGTTCGCTGCGTTGCTGTTCACGCCGTTCATGCTCAAGCCGGTGATCGCCCACTGGCCGCAGATCCGCCCCAACCTGGGCAAGATCTTTATCCTCGGCGTACTCGGCATGGCGGTGTATCAAAGCCTGGCCTACTACGCCGCAACGCTGACCAGTGCCACCAACATGGGCATCATCCTCTCGCTGATGCCACTGATGGCGTTGACCGCCGCGATTATCAGCCTCGGCCAACGCCTGACCTTTGGCGCGCTGACCGGCGCGGTGCTGTCGTTCGCAGGCGTGGTAGTGGTCGTGTCGGCCGGCAGCCTGGGCGCGTTGCTGCAACATGGAGTCAACCTGGGCGACGGCATGATGCTGGTGGCGACCCTGGCTTATGCGGTCTACAGCACCCTGCTGAAAAAATGGCAACTGCGCCTGCCGCCGTTGGTGCTGCTGTATTTGCAGGTGCTGGTCGCGGTGGTGGTGCTGCTGCCGCTGTATCTGTTCTCGGCCAAGGCCGGTTTGGGCTGGGCGAATATTCCGCTGGTGCTATATGCCTGCCTGCTGGCTTCGATGCTGGCACCGCTGGCGTGGATGCACTCGGTCAAGACCCTGGGGCCAAGCCGTACCACACTGTTTTTCAACCTGCTGCCGTTGATTACCGCGCTGATTGCAGCCGTGGTGCTGAAGGAAGAGTTGGCGCTGTATCACCTGGTGGGGGGCTTGCTGACCCTGGGTGGAGTAATTCTGTCAGAGCGTTGGACCACACCGGTCAGACGCCCTCAGGACACATCCTGTTAAATCCGATAAAACTTTTCGCCTGGCCCGGGACTCACAACCAATAGCGATCACGCCGGCAGAGCGTGGCGTACAACCGGATTAGCCCCAGGAGATTGAAATGACTGAAGCACGATTGACTGACGTTGCAACCCTGCGCAGCCGCGCCCGCCAGAACGTCGAAAACGGCGCCGTGACCGAAGGGTATGACGCCGACCGCGAAGAAATCATCCGCCTGCTCAACGAGTCGCTGGCCACCGAACTGGTCTGCGTGTTGCGCTACAAGCGTCACTACTTCATGGCCAACGGCCTCAAGGCCAGCGTGGCCGCCGATGAGTTCCTGGAACATGCGACCCAGGAAGCCGAGCACGCTGACAAACTGGCCGAGCGTATCGTGCAACTGGGCGGCGAGCCGGAGTTCAACCCCGACCTGCTGTCGAAAAACTCCCATGCGCAATACGTGGCGGGCAACACCTTGAAGGAAATGGTCTACGAAGACCTGGTGGCCGAGCGGATCGCGGTAGACAGCTACCGCGAGATCATCCAGTACATCGGTGACAAAGACCCGACTACCCGTCGTATCTTCGAAGACATCCTGGCTCAGGAAGAAGAACACGCCGACGATATGGCGGATATTCTGCAGGATCTGTAATAACTAACACCGCAACATACCCCTGTGGGAGCGGGCTTGCCCGCGATAGCGTTGAATCAGTTGATAAATCATTGACTGATACTCCGCTATCGTGGGCAAGCCCGCTCCCACAGTTACTTCACGGTCTTGGGCGCCTTGCCTTCCTTCATCTGTTGCAGCAACGGTGCGCACTCATTGGGCTCGCCACCGCTTGGGGCAACCAAGGCGAGCAAGCCAGCGGCAGGCCCGGCGATCACGCCGAGGGCGACCATGCCCGCACCGCGCAGCGCCAACGGAATGGCTTTCACGCCAGCATTGGGCTTGATGAAAGGCCCATTGACGTAGAGCGGTGAACGCAGGGAGAACAGGCGAAAGCCCTTGGATTCCGGCGTGATGGTCAGGTCCAACTGCTCGGTGGCCATATTCGCGGTGCCGTCGATGTAGATGATCGCGTTCTCGGTATCGAACACAAATAGCCGCGTGGTCGCCAGGCCCGTCTTGATGCCGAAGTCCGCCGCTGCGCAGTTGATCTTCACTTCCTCGTCGCCGAACAGGCGGCCGACCACGTAGTTGCCCACGTTGAGCCCGGCGATTTCCATCAGGCTTCGGCTGATGGCGCCATCGTTGATGAGCATCTTCAGGTCACCGTTGGACGTGCCCAACAGTGCCGCCACCGAGTTGCCGCGCCCGGAAATATCGGCATCGCCGTTGAGTTCACCGAAGCTGGTTTTCATCGGTTCGAACGTGGGGAACAGCTGCTTGAGCTTGAAGTTGCGCGCCGTCAGCTTGGCGCGGCCCTCCATCGGCGTAGTGCGGCCGTTCAAGCGAATCTGCGCATCGAGCTTCCCACCGGCCACGCCAAAGCGCAGGGGTTCAAGGCTCAGTTGGCCGTCGTCGAGCACCAGGTGGGTGTAGAGGTCGGTAAAGGGCAAGTCGGCACTGTGCACGATACGCTTGCCGGTGAACTCCACATCGGCATCCATCTCGCGCCAGCGTTCGGTGCGGAACTCTTCAACCGGCAGCACTTTGGTCGCCGGTTGCTTGCTTTCACCGCCACGGGCTTTTTGCTCGGCATTGGAATCTGCGCCAATCAGCGGCGCCAGGTCATCCATCAGCAGTTGGTTGGACACTAGCGCGCCGCTGAGCTTGGGCCGTGGCTGGCTGGCAACATAGGCCAGGTCGCCGTGGATGTCGCTGTTGCCGATCTTGCCGTTGAAGTTCTCGTAGCGAAAGGAGGCGCCGCTGGCCTCATGCAGTTTGGCGATCAGGTGGCCGTCGGTGGAATAGGCCGGCGAATCCGGCAGGGTCACGCCGGTCAGCGGATACAGGTTGCCCAGGCTGCTGCCCGACAGTTTCAGGCGCAGGTCCAGGGCACCGAGGTTCAGCGGGTCGGTCAGGGTGCCGGCCAGGGCGATGCTGGTGTCGGCGATCTTGACTTGGGCTTGCAGCGGGAACGGCTTAGCCGCGTCCTGCAAGGCCAGCAAGCCACCGATCTTGCCCGTGCCTGCGAGTTTCTGGCCATGGTACTGGCCTTTGACCTTGAGGCCGAACGCGTAGTCCTGGGGCGCCGAGCCTTTTTCCAGGGCTTTTTTGGCATCGGCATCACCGACGATTTCACCGAAGGGAATCGGCTTGCCCAGCGGGTCGATGATCACATCCAACTGAGTCTTGAGGCTTTGATCGTCAAGGGTCACATGGCCTTTGTCGAAGCC
This sequence comes from Pseudomonas sp. MF6751, assembly GCF_016613265.1. NCBI lineage: Bacteria > Pseudomonadati > Pseudomonadota > Gammaproteobacteria > Pseudomonadales > Pseudomonadaceae > Pseudomonas > Pseudomonas sp. MF6751. Next base: position 42,590 of record NZ_JAENSV010000024.1, on the reverse strand, counting down.
GATGGCGCCAATATCCACCACCCAATTGGACGGTTCGGCGTTGGGGTCCTTGGGGTCGAACTTGAACGTCCAGTTGGCGCGGCCATCAGCCAGGCGCTGCAACTGGGCACTGGGTTCGGTGAGGTCGATGCGCGGGATCACCACACGCTGCACCAGCAAGGCCAGGGGCGAAATGCGCAGCTCAACCTTCTTGAGCGTGACCATTTGCGGTTGTTTCGACCAATCGGGGTTACCCAGGGTCAGGTCTTCGGCAATCACATGGGGCCACGGCACCCAGGCACGCCAGCCACCTTCATCGGGCTCACGCTGCCACACCACGGCGAGGTTGCCGTTGATGGCGAACGGACGATGCAGTTCTTCGGAGACCTTGGCATTGAGGGGCGGCTTGATGCGGTTCCAGTCGAAGAACACCAACACCAGTACCACGATGGCAATCAACAGAACGAAGCTGGCGCAGCTCCAAGCGAGAATTTTACGAGTGCGCGTCATTGCACAGGACTCCTGAATACGACTGGCTGGGCAACAGCCTTTTAAACAGCTTATAGGACTACGACTGGCAAAGTGCCTGGGGGTTTAACGCAACCGCGGATTTAACCGAAAAAAGCGATTTTCCTGATCAACCAGACAATTTTCCCCAACGGCGACGCACCATTGTTACCCGGGTTCGTGTCGAAAATACCCACATCGGTGCAAAGCCGTGGGCTTGAGAGGCTCGATCTAGAGCCTCCGGCGAGAACAATCAATTCTGTTGATTATTACCATTGTGTTTATGAACTTTTATATCGACTTATCAAGGGTAACATTAGCCCTGTACCCACTTTATCGCCCTCCCTAGGAGCAACCATCATGAAACGCCAATTACTCGCTACCGTCCTGTTATCTGTCCTGGCTTCCAGCGCTTTTGCCCTGCCAGCTGCCGAACAGGCCACCCCACAGAACAAAGCCCAAGCCGTGCAAACCAGCCAAACCGTGGCTCGCAGCGGTTCGCAAGAAGACGAAAACCGTGATTACGCCAAAGGCGCCGTAGCTGAAAATGGCTACAACCGCCTGCAAGAGAAAGGTCTGGTCGAAGGCGGTGCTGAACAAGCCAACAAACGCGCCTACACCGAAGGCGTTGCTGAAGGCGGTGCCGACCGTCTGCAAGAACTGCATCAAGCACAGAGCTAAGCCTGTGGTGGCCCAGAAAAAAGCCCGATCTGCCGATCGGGCTTTTGCTTTTATATAGAACGCGTCACGCCCCGCCCCTGCCAAGTTCGACGCCGGCAAAGCGCTTTTGCTAGAGTGCGTCGCTGTACTTGCCGACAAAGCTCATCCGCTCATGCTGCCCCGCGCCGAACAGAAGCAACAAACCCGCCTCGCCCTGATGGACGCAGCCCGCCATCTGATGGAGTGTGGCCGTGGGTTTGGCAGCCTGAGTTTGCGCGAAGTGGCCAAGACCGCGGGTATCGTGCCCACCGGCTTCTATCGCCATTTCGCCGACATGGACCAACTTGGGCTGGTATTGGTCAGCGAGGTCGGCCAGACCTTTCGCGCCACGATCCGCCTGGTGCGCCACAACGAATTCGTGATGGGCGGCATCATTGATGCCTCGGTGCGCATCTTTCTCGATGTGGTTTCGGCTAACCGCTCTCAGTTCCTGTTCCTGGCTCGCGAACAGTACGGCGGCTGCCTGGCCGTGCGCCAAGCCATCGCCGCCCTGCGCGAAGACATCACTCGTGACCTGGCCGCCGACCTGACACTGATGCCCAAACTTCAGCACTTGGATGCCGAAGGTTTGCATGTGATGGCCGACCTGATCGTCAAGAGTGTGTTCGCCACCCTGCCCGATATCATCGACCCACCGGCCCACGCCTTGCCGGCCCACCTTACGCCCCAGGCGAAAATCACCCAGCAACTGCGCTTTATCTTTATCGGCCTTAAACATTGGCAAGGGCTGGGCAGCACCGAGTAAGTCAATCAACCCGCCGTGTGGAACCGTTTGGCGGTGGTGTAGTGCTTGTTCCAGTAGCTATTGCTCAATGAATCGATACGGATGGTTTTGCCGGTACGCGGCGAATGGATGAATTTGCCCTGGCCGATATAAAGGCCGACATGGCTGACCTGGCCCCGCCCGTTGCCTTTGAAAAACACTGCATCCCCTGGCTTTAAAGCACTGCGTTTGATGGTTGTCGCCGATGAACGGTGCATGGCGGCAGTGGTGCGGGGTAGCTGGATATTGGCTTGGGTCTTGAACAAGTACACCAGGAAGCTACTGCAATCGAAGCCCTGCTCTGCCGATGTGCCGCCCCACTTATAGGGCGTACCCAGCAACTCATGGGCGCGGTCAATGACATCGTCGATAGAGGCCGGCTTGATGCTTTGCAGCGAAGAGCTGAAGGTGGCGCGGGGTTGGAAATTGGCCTTTGCCGATGAAATAAAGCAGGTCAGGCCGACAAGGCATACACAAAAAATTGATCGAAGCATGATGAACGTCGCGGTGGAATTAAACAGACCGCATAGCCTAAAGAACCCGCAGGTAATCTCATGAGCTCCAAATCCTGATGACTCGTAGGAAAAATCCCAAAAAACATCTACAAAGAAAAAGATGAAAGAAACTTCATCAAACTGAGCGGCGCTATCAACGCAGAATGCCCTTCCCCGGTGCTATAAACCTCGGCACGCACCAAATTGATACACGCACGGAAATCATCCGACGCCCTATTGAGCAGCATGCCTGCCTGACTACAGGGAATTCCTACTCAATTCCGTGATTGGCAAGCCCCTTGCTCTAGGTCTTTCATCGCTCACAGTTGGAAGCTCTCTGATGCTGGTGATACACCGCCGAATCGCCCCCCAAGCCCTCTGGGCCGCCGAGTTGCTGCTCAACTTCGAAGCCCGCAGCAAAAGCCGCCTGCGCTGTTTCAGTGCCGACGGTGAAGACGTCGGCCTGTTTTTGGAGCGGGGCCAGCCGCCCTTGCACGATGGTGAATTCCTGCAGGCAGAAGACGGACGCGTCGTACGGGTATGCGCCCGCCCTGAACAACTGCTGCACGTCACCTGCCGCAACGCTTTCGAGCTCACCCGTGCCGCCTATCACCTGGGCAACCGCCATGTGGCCCTGCAAGTCGGTGACGGCTGGCTGCGCCTGCTCGATGACTACGTGCTCAAGGCCATGCTCGAGCAACTGGGTGCCGATGCGCAGACCCTCGAGGCGCCGTTTCAACCCGAGCACGGCGCCTATGGCGGCGGCCATCATCATTCACGGCATGGTGATGAAGACTTCAACTACGCGCCCAAGCTGCATCAGTTCGGCGTGCGTCTATGAACCCAGCCTGGGCGCTGCTGCGCCTGGCCAGTCCGCAACTGCCGATTGGCGGCTACAGCTATTCCCAAGGCCTGGAAATGGCGGTGGACAACGGCCGCGTGCAGGATGCCGCGAGCGCCCGGCGCTGGATCAGTGACCAGTTGCTGCTCAACCTGGCGCGTTTCGAAGCCCCGCTGCTGCTCGCCCACTGCCGCGCAGCCGCCGAACAGGACTGGGCCCAATTGGCGCGGTGGTGCGACGAGCATCGCGCCAGCCGTGAGACCCGGGAGCTGTATCAGGAGAGTCGCCAGATGGGCTATTCCCTGCAACAACTGCTCAACGGCTTGCCGGAACTGGACGACAGCGCCCGTGATTTTCTTGCACAACGCGACGAACCGCACCTGGCCCTTGGCTGGGCCTTGGCCGCGCGCGCCTGGCACATCAACCCCGGCGATGCGCTTGCCGCCTGGCTATGGAGCTGGCTGGAAAACCAACTGGCGGTACTGATGAAAACCCTGCCATTGGGCCAGCAAGCGGCCCAGCGGTTGACCAGCGAACTGCTGCCGCTGCTGCAACAAGCACAGCAGGATGCCGAACGCATTAACCCTAACCATTTGGGCAGCGCCGCTTTTGGCCTGTCCCTGGCGTGCATGGCCCACGAGCGCCAGTACAGCCGCCTGTTCCGTTCCTGATTCTGGAGAAGCACATGAACACACAACCCCTGCGCGTCGGTATCGGCGGCCCGGTAGGCTCGGGCAAGACCGCCCTGACCCTGGCCCTGTGCCTGGCGCTGCGTGATCGCTACAACCTGGCGGTGGTGACCAACGACATCTACACCCGTGAAGACGCCGACTTCCTGGTGCGTAACCAGGCCCTGGCGCCGGAGCGCATCATCGGCGTGGAAACCGGTGGCTGCCCACACACGGCGATTCGCGAAGATGCCTCGATCAACCTGGAGGCCGTGGACCAACTCAACCGCCGCTTTCCCGGCCTGGACCTGATTCTGGTGGAGTCCGGCGGCGACAACCTGTCGGCCACCTTCAGCCCGGAGCTGTCGGACCTGACCATCTATGTGATCGACGTCTCCGCCGGCGACAAGCTGCCGCGCAAAGGCGGGCCCGGTATTTGCAAATCCGACCTGCTGGTGATCAACAAGATCGACCTGGCCCCGCTGGTCGGTGCCTCGCTGGAGCTAATGAACAGCGACACCCAGCGCATGCGCAACGGCAAACCCTTTGTGTTCAGCAACCAGAAAACCGGGGTCGGCCTGGACGACATCGTCGCCTTCATCGAACGCCAGGGCTTGCTGAGCGCCGCCTGATCAACCCATAAGGAACCTGTCCATGAGACTCAACAGACTTTTCGCCGCCGCCGCGCTGCTGCTCGCCCCTACCCTGGCCTTCGCCCATCCGGGCCACGGCGACAATGGCCTGGTGGCCGGTATCAGCCACCCCCTGGGCGGCCTCGATCACTTGCTGGCCATGCTTGCGGTGGGCCTCTGGGCTGCCCAGCAAAAAGGCGCCGCGCGCTGGGCGCTGCCGTGCACCTTTGTCGGCACCATGCTGATCGGCGGGGTGTTGGGTTTCGAAGCGCTGCAATTGCCGGCGCTGGAAAGCGGGATTGCTGCATCGGTGCTGGCCTTGGGCCTGGCGGTAGCGTTGGCGGTGCGGCCACCGCTGTTCGTGGCCGTGGGCGCCACGGCGTTGTTTGCGCTGTTTCACGGCGTGGCCCATGGCCTGGAACTGCCGGATATGACCAGTCCCTGGGCGTATGCGGCTGGGTTTGTGGGGGCGACCGCGGCGTTGCACGCTTCGGGCTATGCTGTGGTGCGCTTTTTGCCGGCAGCTGCGGCACCCTTGGTGCGCGTGGCCGGGGCCGCTTCGGCGGCGACTGGGGTGTGGTTGCTGGCAGGCTGATCGTCAGCGCCTGTAAAGGCCTCATCGCAGGCAAGCCAGCTCCCACATGTGAGACGGTTCACACTTCAAAAATGTGGGAGCGGGCTTGCCCGCGATAGCGCCAGTACAAACACCACCGATCCCAAGCCTGCTACCATGCGCGACAAACACCCCTGCCGTGACGACGCCAGCCAATGCCCATCGCTTCCCCCTCTTCCCTGACGCCTGTGCTCACGCACTTCCATGACCTGATCGTGCCCCTCTGGCAAGGCCCGGGCTGGAATGCCGGCCTGGCACTGCCCTTTGAGGCACTGGACGCCGATCACCAGCCACTGCCCCCACAGCGCTATCGCGCCATGGCCTGCGCCCGGCAGTTGTACCTGTTCGCCAGCCTGATCGGCGAACCCGGCGCGGCTTTCGCCGAAGAACGTGCGGCGGCGCTGTTTCGCTCCCTGCAACGGCACTTTCATGATGCCGAACACGGTGGCTGGTTCTACAGCATCGACCCCGCCGGCCAGCCGCTGGACGAGCGCAAAGACCTCTACACCCACGCCTTCATTATTTTTGCCTGCGCCCATTACTGGACCAAGGTGCGTGAGCCATTGGTAGAGTCGGTGCTCAACGCTGCCCTGGAAGTCGTCGCCCAACGCTTTGCCACCGGCGACGGTTTGTACGAGGCCATACTGGAACGCAATTGGGCCTCCCTCGACTCCGGCCCGTTGCAAAACCCGTTGATGCACCTGGCCGAAGGCTTCCTGGCCACCCTCGCGGTGCGTGAGGACGCCCAGGTGCAAGCGGCCCTGCTGGCACTGGCGACGGCCATGCAGCAACGCTTCATCGACCGCGAGCACGGTGTAATGATGGAGAAACCTTTGGGCGCTGTGGATAACTGGTTTGAGCCGGGGCACCAGTTCGAATGGTTCTTTTTGCTGGAATCTTCAGGTGTGCTGCGCGGCACTGCACTGCATGAGTCGCTGACACGGGCATTTGCCTATGCCGAGCAAAAGGGTGTGGATAAGTTAAGCGGTGCGGTCAGCGGCATGCTGGCGCTGGATGGCACGGTGCGCGACGGTACCCAACGGATCTGGGCCCAGGCGGAGTACCTGCGGGCGCTGACATTGCGGCCAGGTAGCGAAGCGGTGCTGCAGCGTCAGTTGCGGGCGCTGCAACAGCGCTTTTTGCATGCCAAGGGTTGGTATGAATGCCTGGATGCCGAGGGTAAGGTGAGCCGACGGGATATGCCTTCGACTACGCCCTATCATTTGGCGACTTGCTATCAGGGTTTGGTCCAGCATCTGGGCTGACCTGCAGGGCCCCATCGCAGGCAAGCCAGCTCCCACAGTTGATTGTGTTCGCACATTTAAATGTGGGAGCTGGCTTGCCTGCGATAGCCTCACCTCGCTCTAACAGACTTTAGGCAATCCACTTGCGGTCCCCGGTAAAACTGATCGTCAACCACCGCGCCGCATCCGCCGCCCCCAGCCCTGTGGATATCTCTTCACGCAGCCCATCGAGGGTGGCGACGTTATCCACCGGGTAATCCGCTGGCAGCACCACATGAATCTCGATAAACCGCGCCCGCCCGTGCTTCTGCACATAGGACACGTAGTCGTCGAAACCATGCTTGGCCTGCGCCGCGTCCATCACTTCGCGGACCTTGTCGTCCAAGTGATCCGGCGCGATCCCCAACACTTCGCGCAGCGCCGGGCGCAGGATCTTGAATGCTGGCGCCAGCATGCTCAGGGCCAGCAGGATCAGGATCAACGGGTCCACGTAGACCGCCCACTCGCCATAGCCCTGGGACTTGAGCAACAGCGCCGCCAGGAAGCTGATCAGCAAGCCCACCGACAGCATCGCGTCCACCAGCCAGCTGATGTTGTCGAACTGGATCAATGACGATTTGAGTGTGCGATTGCGGTAGCGCACATAGAAGAAGTACGCGAACTCCACGACGGTGAACACCGCCGCATAAATGATCACCAGCCCCAACTCGATTTCGCGCCCGCCATTGATAATGCCGAACACGCCGTTGAGGAACGCATAAATGGCGATCAACAGCAGGAAACTGCCTTCTATCAGCAGCACCATCGGCTCCAGGTGCCAATAGCCGAATTGGAAACGCTCGTTGCTTTTCTTGGCGATCAGCTTGGCCGTGATCAGCATCAGCACCTTGATGGCGGTGGCGATCAGCGAGAAAAAGCCGTCGAACAGAATGGATTGGGCGCCGGATATCACACCCGTGACAATCCCTGCGATCGCGACTGCGAACATCAGGATAGTCGATTGTTTGAGCAGTGCCTGCTCACCTCGGTTACTCACATTGCCTCCTGTCAAAACCTTTAAACCGCTGGGTGCGGTGGGGTTTTCAGGCGGGCAGTGTACCTTATGCCGCATTTTGGCCGATTTGACGCCATTTACTGTAGGAGCGAGCTTGCTCGCGAAAAACCTGAGAGCGCCGCGCATTCAGGATACCCGCGTCATCGTTAACGTTTTTCGCGAGCAAGCTCGCTCCTACAGTGTGTGGCGCAGGCGCTTAGCCCTTGGCCCCACGCTCAATCGCAAACCCAGCCCAGGTCTGGCTCACCGGCATCAGCTCCAGGCGGTTGATGTTCACGTGCGCCGGAGTGTTCATCACCCAGAAAATCGTATCGGCAATGTCCTGCGGCTGGATCGGCTCGGCACCTGCGTAGGTGGCGTCATAACGCGCCTGGTCACCGCCGAAGCGCACCAGGGAGAACTCGCTTTCACACAAGCCCGGCTCGATATTGGTCACGCGCACGCCGGTGCCTTGCAAGTCGCAGCGCAGGTTCAACGAGAACTGCTTCACGAACGCCTTGGAACCGCCGTATACATGGCTGCCCGGGTACGGGTAGTTACCGGCGATGGAACCCAGGTTGATGATCCCGGCACCGCGGCCATGGGCAATCAGGCGCGGCAACAGCAGGTTAGTGGTGGTCAGCAAGCCCTTGATGTTGGTATCGACCATGGTTTCCCAATCGTCGAGGTCGCACTTGGGCGCAGGGTCGGTGCCCACGGCCAGGCCGGCGTTGTTGATCAGGCCGCGCAGCGTGGCGAACGACGCCGGCAGGTTGGCGATGGCCTCCTCCATGCCTTTGCGGTCGCGCACATCCACCACCAGGCCATGCACTTCGGTCTGCTTGGAAAGCTCTTCGACCAAGGCGTTCAAGCGCTCGGCACGGCGACCAGTGAGCACCAGTTTCCAACCGGCCTCGGCAAAGCGACGGGCACAGGCTTCGCCGAAACCTGAAGTAGCGCCAGTGATAAACAGCGTGTCGGACATGGGGTTCTCCTTGCGGGCATCGGGAAAAAAACAGCCAGCAGAATGCCCTTACGCCGCGTTTGCGGCAACCGCTGTGCACACGCACGCATGCTTGCCTGATCATTTTTTAATCAATCTTCGAAAAGCCTTATAAACCGTAGCTTGTAGCCATATGCGCGCAGGTTATCCACAACTGCGCCCACAGTCTTTGGGGGCAAGTGCAAACGGCTCAAAGCCGCTGTGTACAAGGGTTGCAGGCGGTTTTATAAAGTTTTTTGCTTGACCTGGGCGAGCGCCTATGTAGCCGCTGACAAATGCAGAAAAACACAACGATGGCTCCAGGCCAGTCATTCCGGCCCCTGCGCAAGTCTTTCCAGAGTTTAGTCACAGACTTATCCACAGGCTGGAAGGACTTATTTCGTTCATATACCTGTGTCTTTAAACAGGTTGACAAACCCTTGAGACGGTCGTGAAAAACACCCTGATCGAAAAATAACCAACACGCTACAAGCCACGTGGTTAAAGGCTTTCAGCCAGCTACTCCCACGTTACCCACAGCCGGTTCCACAGTGGATGGGGACAAGTCAAAACTGTGACAAAACAGGGATTTGCGGCGGCTATATGTCGCGCTTTTGAGGTGGGCTGGATTTGTTTTCCACAATTTGGTGGAGGGCTTGTTGACACCGCAAAAACAAATGTGGGAACCGGCTTTGGGTGGGAGCTGGCTTGCCTGCGATGCGGCCACCTCGGTATGTCAGCTAAACCGAGGTGATGCTATCGCGGACAAGCCCGGCTCCCACATAAGGCCCGGTTCCCACAGGGTTGACGCGCCTGGATCTTAGGTCAGTGACCGCCCAGGTAGGCGTTGCGCACTTCCTCGTTCACCAGCAACTCCTTGCCGGTGCCTGTCAGGCGAATCTCACCATTGACCATCACATACGCCCGGTCCGACAGGCGCAGCGCATGGTTGGCGTTCTGTTCGACCAAGAAGATCGTCATCCCGGTGGACGCCAGCTCGCGCAGGGTGGAAAAGATCTGCTTCACCACAATCGGTGCCAACCCCAGGCTTGGCTCATCGAGCAGCAACAGCTTGGGCCGGCTCATCAGCGCACGGGCGATGGCGAGCATTTGTTGCTCACCACCGGACATGGTCATCGCCCGCTGGTTGCGCCGCTCCTTGAGCCTGGGGAACAGCTCGAACATGCGTTGCATGTCCTCACTGGCGAACTTGTCGCCAATGGGGATGGTGCCCATCAGCAGGTTTTCCTCGACGGTCATGTCGGGGAACACTCGCCGCCCTTCCGGCGACTGCGCAATGCCGTTGGAAGCGATGTAGTGGGACGACTTGTGAGTAATGTCGACGCCGTTGTACAGAATCTGCCCCGACTCGGCCCGAGGCTGACCGAAGATCGACATCAGCAACGTGGACTTACCCGCGCCATTGGAGCCGATCAGGCTGACGGTTTCGCCTTCGTTGATGTGCAGCGAGACTTTTTTCAGGGCCTGGATCGGGCCGTAGAACACGTCCAGGTCCTTCATTTCGAGGATAGGTGCACTCATACCAGCTCCTCTTCGTCCGCGCCCAGGTAGGCGGCGATCACTTTCGGGTCGTTGCGGATCGCATCCGGGCCGCCTTCGGCGATCACGTTGCCGTGGTCCAGCACCACAATGTGGTCGGAAATACTCATCACCATGCCCATGTCGTGTTCGATCAGCACCACCGTAAGGTCGTGTTCGTCGCGCAGCAGGCGAATCATCGCGCTGAGGGCTTCGGTTTCCTGTGGGTTGAGGCCCGCTGCCGGTTCGTCCAGGCAGATGATCTGCGGCCGCGTGCACATGGCGCGGGCGATCTCCAGGCGGCGCTGCTGGCCGTAGGAGAGCTCGCCGGCCAGACGGTTGGCGCAGTCCACCAGGTCGACCACTTCCAGCCAGTAGAACGCGCAGTCCAGCGCATCGCTTTCGGCCTTGCGGTAGCCCTTGGTGTTGAGGATGCCGGCAAGCATGTTGCGGTTGACCCACATGTGCTGGGCCACCAGCAGGTTTTCCAGCACCGACATTTCCTTGAACAGGCGAATGTTCTGGAAGGTGCGCGCCAGGCCGGCACGGTTCACCAGGTGGGTGCCGCCGAACATCTTGTAGTACACGCGGCTGAGGAAGCTTTTGGGCGAGACAAAGTCGGTGGCCTCAAAGCGCTCGCCGAGCAGTTGGATCACGTTGGTTTGTTTGCCCCGCACGTTGAGCTCGATCTTGCCGCCACTGGCTTTGTAGAAGCCGGTGAGGCAGTTGAACACCGTGGTCTTGCCGGCGCCGTTGGGGCCGATCAGGGCGAAGATCGAGTTGCGTTCAACCTTGAGGCTTACATCGCTCAAGGCCTTGATACCACCGAAGTGCATCATCAGGTGTTCGACGGACAGCACGACTTCCTTGCTCATGGCGCTACCCCCTTGCGTGGCGTCACACCGGTACGGCTGATGCGAATCAAGCCACGCGGTCGCCAGATCATCATCACCACCATCAACACGCCAAACAGCAGCACACGGTATTCAGAGAAGCTGCGCAGCAATTCAGGCGCCACGGTCAGCACAAACGCTGCGATCACCACGCCAACCGTCGAGCCCATGCCGCCCAACACCACAATGGCGAGGATCAACGCCGACTCGAAGAAGGTAAACGACGACGGGTTGACGAAGCCCTGGTAGCTGGCAAAGAACACCCCGGCCAAACCGGCGGTGGACGCGCCGATGGTGAAGGCTGAGAGTTTGACCAGCACATGGTTCAGGCCCATGGAGCGGCAGGCGATTTCATCTTCGCGCAGGGCTTCCCAGGCGCGGCCGACCGGCATGCGCGTCAGGCGATGCTTGATGTACAGCACGGCCAGTACCACCAGAAACAACACGATGTAGATGAACATGAACTTGATGTTGGGGTTGTAATCGATGCCGAAAAACTCGTGAAACGGAATGCCGCCATCCTTCGCACGCTTGCCGAACTCCAGGCCCAGGAAGGTCGGTGACGGCACGGGCATACCGTTGGGGCCACCGGTGAACGACAGCCAGTTGTTGAGCACCAGGCGAATGATTTCACCAAAACCCAGGGTCACGATGGCCAGGTAGTCACCGTGCATTCGCAGCACCGGGAAGCCGAGTATGCACCCCGCCAACGCCGCCGCGATGGCCGCCAGTGGCAGGACCGTCCAGAAGCCCAGGCCCAGGTATTGATAACCCAGCGCCAGGCCGTAGGCACCGATGGCGTAGAAGGCCACGTAACCCAGGTCGAGCAGGCCCGCCAGGCCCACCACGATGTTCAACCCCAGGCCGAGCAACACGTAGATCAGCCCCAGGATCACCACGGTGAGCAGGTACTTGTTGGCAAAGATCGGGAACACGATGGCGATCACGATCAGCGCCGGGATGATCCAGCGCAGCCGCGACTTGTAGTCCGGTGGCAGCACGTGCACACCTGAGCCGCTGCTCTCGAACCCCTGCAGGATCTTCACGCCCTTGGGAGTTTGCAGGAACAGGCTGAGAGCAAAGCGCCCGGCCATGACGATGGCGACCAGCACGGCCACCCGCGCAGGTTCCAGGTTGAAGCTGTAGCCGTCGAGCACCACGCCGACAATCGGGCCGAATACGATCAACGAAATCAGCCCCGCGAGTACCGTATCGACCACACTTTTCTTGATATCAATGGATTTGGCAGCAGACATGTTTACACCTTCGCCACGAGTGGGCGACCAAGCAGGCCCTGGGGACGGAAAATCAGAATCACCACCAGCAGGGAGAAACTGAACACGTCTTTGTAGTCAGAGTTGACCAACCCCGCGAACAGCGACTCGGAGATACCGAGGATGATCCCGCCCAGCATCGCCCCAGGCAGGGAACCGATGCCGCCGAGTACCGCTGCGGTAAACGCCTTGATGCCGATGATGAAGCCGGCATAGAAGTCGAAGGTGCCGTAATTGAGGGTGATGAGCACGCCGGCCAGGGCGGCCATGGCGGCACCGATGACAAACACGTAGGAGATCACGCGGTCGGTGTTGATGCCCAGGATCGAGGCCATCTTGCGGTCTTGCTGAGTAGCACGGCACATGCGGCCGAGCTTGGTGTATTTGATGATGTAGGTGAGCAAGGCCATGCCGGCAAAAGCGGCGACCAGGATGAACACTTTGGTGTAGGTCAGTTGCACGAACCCGGTGCCGATATCGACACGCCAGGCGCCGGCCAGCAGGGTGGGAATGCCTTGTTGCTTGGCGCCCTGGGCGATCTGCGCGTAGTTCTGCAGGATCAGGGAGATACCGATGGCGCTGATCAGCGGTGCCAGGCGGGTGGAGTTACGCAGGGGTTTGTAGGCGACACGCTCAATCACCCAACCGTACACGCCGGTGACGACCACGGTGAAGATCAAGGTACCGAGAATGAGCAGCGGGAAGGATTCGATGCCGAAGTAAGCCAGCAGTGCCAGACTGATCGCCGCGAGGTAAGCGGAAATCATATAAACCTCGCCGTGGGCGAAGTTGATCATGCCAATGATGCCATAAACCATTGTGTAGCCGATGGCGATCAGGCCATAGACCGACCCGAGGGTCAGGCCGTTGACCAGTTGCTGCAGGAAAATACCATCCATAACGCAATCTCACGCGGTGAGCACCTGCACACCGGTGGGTGTGCGGCGCTTCTGGAGGAAAAGACAGGTTTGTTGCAATGGAGCAGGCAACCACGCCCTCTGTGGGAGCTGGCTTATGTGGCGAGGGAGCTTGCTCCCGCTGGGCTGCGAAGCAGCCCCAAACTGGGCAATCGAGATACATCAGATGTATTTCGGTAAGCGGTTGGGAGTGCTACGCACTCCAGCGGGAGCAAGCTCCCTCGCCACAGCAAGCCCCCCTAACCTTAGGCCCGTGGTGCTTGTACTTACTTCTGCTTTTCCAACTGATGGTATTTGCCGTCTTTGTCCCACTGGTAAACCACGTAGTCAGAGACTTTCAGGTCTCCCTTGGCATCCCAGGCTTTTTCGCCCATGACGGTTTTAACCGGGTTGGCCTTGAGCCACTTGGCAGCGTCTTCGCCCTTGTTGGACTTGGCACCGTTGAAGCCGGCGGCCAGGGCCTGGATCGAGGCGTAGGCGTACAGCGTGTAGCCTTCAGGCTCGGTGCCGTTCTTGCGGAACTCTTCCACGACTGTCTTGCTGTCTGGCAGCAGGCGCGGGTCGGCGCCGAAGGTCATGTACACGCCATCGACGTACTGCGCGCCGCCGGCGGTGGCTACCAGTTCGTCGGTGACCACGCCGTCATCGGACATGAACTTGACGTCTTTGAGGCCCGCTTCGCGGATCTGGCGCACCAGTGGGCCGGCTTCCGGATGCAAGCCGCCGAAGTACACGACGTCGGCGCCCAGGGAACGGATCTTGGTGACCAGGGCGCTGAAGTCTTTCTCGCCCCGGGTCAGGCCCTCTTCCAGCACCGGCTTGACGCCGCGCTTGGTCAACTGCGCAGCGGTGGCGTCGGCCAGGCCTTTGCCGTAGGTGTCCTTGTCGTTGATCACCGCGACTTTCTTGCCCTTGAGCACGTCGACGATGTAGTCGCCGGCGACGATGCCTTGCTGGTCGTCACGCCCGCACATACGGAACATGGCGGCCAGGCCGCGTTCGGTGACCTGTGGGTTGGTGGAGCCTGGGGTGATGGCGATGATGCCTGCTTCGTCGTAAACCTCAGACGCCGGGATGGTGTTGGATGAGCAGAAGTGCCCGACCACGCCGATCACTTTGTCCTGGTCGGCCAGGCGGTTGGCCACGGCCACGGCTTGTTTGGGTTCGCAGGCGTCATCGCCCGCCACCAGCTTGATCTGCTCGCCGTTGATGCCGCCGGCCTTGTTGATAACGTCGGCAGCCGCCTGGGCACCCTTCATGTACTGCTCACCGAAAGCGGCGTTGGCACCCGTCATCGGGCCCGCCACACCAATTTTCACATCAGCTTGAACAAACGTAGAAACACCCAGCGCCGCAGCAACGGCGAGGGCCAGAAAACCTTTCTTGTAAAACGTCTGGGACATGAGTGGTGCTCCGATATTTTTGATTTTTGGCACGACAACTTGCATTCAAACCTTTCACTGAAAGCTCAGAGCAAGCCGCGTGCCATTACTTTTTTATTCTTCAAAAAGACACGGTGTCATTGTTATTACAGGCGTTTCGACGCCTTTTGCCAGGACGTGCAACCGTCTAGCGTCTATAGGTGCAACCAACACTTCAAAAAAGTACAACCCTGGCAGGTCGCACCTGCAACCACAGGCATAAACGACAGTTCCTACAGCTGTAACAATGTGCGTAACGGAACTGCACATTTACAGTGCGTGATTGCTACGACTTGCACCAATACAGATGGGTAGCCTGCTAAGAAAACGCAGGCTTCTGAGGGGTATTTCGCTGATCAGATCACGATCCTCAAGCATTGCCCGGCGTGATAGAGCGAGAAGCCGGCTTCATACAGGCAACTGCGCAGGCCCACGGCGGCCAGAGGTTGCATAGGGGCAAAAGGGATCGGCAAGGCTTGGGGGTCCTGGTGACACAGGTAGTCGGCAAACGCCTTGCCCACCACGCTGCCGGTGGTCACGCCGCGCCCGTTATAACCGGTAACCGCCACCAGGCCGGGGGCCGGTTCGAACAGGCGCATCAAGTGGTCGGGGGTGAACGCGATGCAGCCGGTCCAGGTGAATTCCCATTGCACCGGTTTGAGGTACGGGAAGTAGTGTTGCTGCACCCGATCGGCCCACGCTTTGAGGAACCAAGCCGGTTTCTGATTGCCGTTACCCAGGCTGCCCAGCAACAGGCGCCCATCGGCATCGCGGCGAATACTGCTCAGGACCTGGCGCGTGTCCCACGAACCCTGGCCGCCGGGGAGGATCTGCTTGGCCGCGTCATCGGTCAGCGGCGCCGAGGCCACCTGATAGTAATAGCCGGGGAAGAAGTTACGCCGCAGTTCAGTCCATTCGCCTTCGGTGTAAGCGTTGGAGGCGATCACCACCTGGGCGGCCTGCACCGCACCCTCGGCGGTCTGCACCGACCAATCGGCGCCCTGGCGCTCAAGCTGGGTGACCGGCGAATGATCGAACAATTGCCCGCCCAGCCCCACGGCGGCATTCGCCAACCCAGTGGTGTAGGCCATGGGGTTCAAGGTGCCGGCGCGTCGATCGAGCAACGCGGCGGCGATTTTCCGGGTACCGGTGGCCTGCTCGCAGGCCTGGCCGGTGAGTAACTCAACCGGCGCGCCACGGCGCTTCCACTGCTCCTCACGGCTGCGCAAGTCCGCCTCGCCACGGGCGTTGTGCGCCATGTGCAAGGTGCCTTCACGGCGCAATTGGCAGTCGATGTTGTACTTGTCGATCAGGCTGAACACCAGGGACGGCGCCGCACCCAACATGCGGTTGAGCTGGCTGCCCACCGCCGTGCCGAAACCGGCCTCGATCTCGTCCGGTGGAATCCACAGGCCGGCGTTGACCAGCCCGACGTTGCGCCCCGAACCACCGTGGCCGGTGCGATGGGCCTCGAGTACGGCGACGCTTTTACCCTGTTCCAGCAAATGAATGGCCGCCGACAAACCGGTAATGCCGGCACCGATCACGCACACATCCACCTTGACCGCACCCTTGAGCGCGGCTCGGTCCGGGCGGCCTGGAGTGAGGTGTTCCCATAAACATGTTTCGCGCAGTGCCATTGCCAGACTCCGATGAGACCTAACAAACAAATACTCTTTTGAATGGGAAACCCAATCACCTGTGGGAGCTGGCTTGCCTGCGATAGCGGTGTATCAGTCACCGAAACTATCGACTGAACCACCGCTATCGCAGGCAAGCCAGCTCCCACATTGACCGTGCCAGATCAGTCGAAGGTAATGCCTTGTGCCAACGGCAGTTCCAGCGAGTAGTTCACGGTATTGGTCTGCCTGCGCATATACCCACGCCACGCATCCGAGCCCGATTCACGCCCGCCGCCGGTTTCTTTTTCACCCCCGAACGCACCACCGATCTCCGCGCCGCTCGGGCCGATGTTGACGTTGGCAATACCACAGTCGCTGCCCACCGCCGACATGAACTGCTCGGCTTCACGCACGTCAGTGGTGAAGATGCAGGATGACAAGCCTTGTGGCACGGCGTTGTTCAGGCGCAGGGCTTCGGCGAAGTCGGTGTAGCCGACCACGTAAAGAATCGGCGCGAAGGTTTCGCTGCACACCACGTCGCTTTGCTCGGGCATTTCCACGATGGCCGGCGATACGTAGTAGGCGTTGGGGAATTTGTCTTGCAGTTGGCGCTTGCCGCCGAACACCTTGCCGCCTTCGCTCAAGGCTTGCTCAAGGGCGTCCTGCATGTTGTCGAAACTGTGCTTGTCGATCAGCGGGCCGATCAGGTTGCCTTCCAGTGGGTGGCCGATGCGCACTTTGGAATAGGCGGCCTTGAGGCGGGTGACGATTTCTTCCTTGACCGACTCATGGGCGATCAGCCGGCGCAGGGTGGTGCAGCGTTGGCCGGCGGTGCCCACCGCGCTGAAGAGGATGGCGCGCACGGCCATGTCCAGGTCGGCGCTTGGGCCGAGGATCATCGCGTTGTTGCCGCCCAGCTCAAGGATGCTGCGGGCGAAACGCGCGGCGACTTTGGGTGCCACTTCACGGCCCATACGCGTGCTGCCGGTGGCGCTGATCAGCGCGACGCGCGGGTCATCCACCAGCGCAGCGCCGGCGTCGCGGCCACCGATGATCACTTGGCTGAGGTACTCGGGGGCGCCGTCGAATTTTTTCAGTATGCGCTCGAACAAGGCCTGGCAGGCCAGTGCAGTGAGCGGGGTCTTTTCCGACGGTTTCCAGATCACCGCGTTGCCGCACACCAAGGCCAGCGCGGTGTTCCACGCCCACACGGCCACGGGGAAGTTGAAGGCGCTGATCACGCCGACCACGCCCAGCGGGTGCCAGGTTTCACGCATATGGTGGCCGGGGCGCTCGGAGGCGATGGTCAAGCCGTACAACTGGCGCGACAGGCCGACGGCGAAGTCGCAGATGTCGATCATTTCCTGCACTTCACCCAAACCTTCCTGGGTGATCTTGCCGGCTTCCCAGGAAACGAGTTCGCCCAGGTCGGCCTTGTACTCGCGCAATACGTCGCCGAACTGGCGCACCAGCTCGCCACGTCGCGGCGCCGGCACTTTGCGCCAGGCTTCGAATGCATGCTCGGCGCGACTGACCTGTTGCTCCACCTCGGCGGCACCTTCCCAATGGACACTGCCGATACGGCTGCCATCAATCGGTGAATGCACAGGTTGTTTCCCAGCCTGGTACAGCGCCGGGTTTACCCCGAGACGATCAAGCAATGCGGCAACCATGGGTCACTCCTTCAAATCTGCGTAGAAAAATCGCGCCGCTGCTTGCACGGCGATCCTGAGCCTATTTGTAGCTGGCCCAAGACTTGCCAACAAACGACGATTAGGCGAGATATCATTCCCTTTATTCATGCAAAGAATAAAAAGAGGCATGCCGTGCTGAACAAAAGACATTTGCCCTCGATCACCGCCCTGCAGTGTTTCGAAGCGGCCACCCGCCACCTGAGCTTCACCCGCGCCGCCGAGGAACTGAACCTCACCCAAAGCGCGGTGAGCAAACAAGTAGCGCAGCTGGAAGAGCTGTTACAACACTTGCTGTTTCGCCGCGTGCGCCGCCGCTTGCAGATGACCCCGGCGGGCGACCTGTACCTGGTGGAAGTGCGCAAGATCCTCACCCAAGTGGAAATGTCCACCCACTACCTGCGCTCCTACGGCGGCGAAACCGAAGTGCTGCGCGTGTCCACGCCCTACACTTTTGGCGCACGCTGGCTGGTGCCGCGCCTCAAGGGTTGGCGTTTGCGCCACCCGCAGATCCACCTGGACCTGTGCAACGAACAGGACCCGGACGAGTTACTGCAGGGCAAGGCCGACATGGCGTTCTATTTCGGCCAGGGCGCACGCCCCGGCACCGAGAGCCTGAAATTGTTCAGTGAAGAGCTGGTACCGGTGTGTTCGCCCGACAGCCTGCCCGCCCAGCCTTTCACCGACCCCACACAACTGAGCGACCTGGTGCTACTGCAAAACGCTTCGAGGCCCCAGGGCTGGCATGACTGGTTTGCCAGCCAGGGTTTCCATACCGAGCACAGCTACCATGGGCCGCGGTTCGACACGTTTTATATGTGTATTCGTGCGGCGCAGGTGGGATGCGGCGTGGCGCTGTTGCCGCGTTTTCTGGTGGAGGAGGAATTGGCCGAGGGCAAGTTGGTGATCCCCTGGCAACATGCGATGCCGAGCCAGGATGCTTACTACCTGGCGTATCCTGAGCATTCGGCGGAGGTGCCCAAGGTGCGCGAGTTTGTGAAGTGGATGATGGAGCAGGTGCTTTAGCGCCTGGAGAATCGCCATCGCAGACAAGCCAGCTCCCACCGTTTGGAATGCACTTCAAATGTGGGAGCTGGCTTGCCTGCGATGGCGCCAGTGGCCTTACTGAAAAAATCACTGGCAAAACCCCACAAGTCTATGCGCCACTAACCCCCTTCCTCAATTGTGCGTAAAGGCCGGCCTCCATCGCCGACCCGTCTGGAGATTCCCGTTATGAGCGAGAGTGTGTTTGCCGATCGCATCGTGCAGAACCTGCTCGACACCGACTTCTACAAGCTGACCATGATGCAGGCGGTGCTGCACAACTATCCGAACGTGGAAGTTGAATGGGAGTTTCGTTGCCGTAACAGTGAAGACCTGCGCCCTTACCTGGCGGAGATTCGTTACCAGATCGAGCGCCTCGCCGAGCTGAGCCTGAGCCCCGATCAACTGGGGTTCCTGGAACGCATCAGCTTTATGAAGCCGGATTTTCTGCGCTTCCTCGGGCTGTTTCGCTTCAACCTGCGGTATGTGCAAACCGGCATCGAAAACGGCGAGTTGTTTATCCGCCTGCGCGGACCGTGGCTGCATGTGATCCTGTTTGAAGTGCCAATGCTGGCCATCGTCAGCGAGGTGCGTAACCGCTACCGCTACCAGACCGTGATCCTTGAACAGGCCCGCGAGCAGCTGTATCGCAAGTTCGACTGGTTGACCGCCAACGCCAGCAGCGATGAGCTGTCGGAGCTGCAAGTGGCAGACTTCGGCACGCGCCGGCGTTTTTCCTACCGGGTGCAAGAGGAAGTGGTCAGCGTGCTCAAGCACGATTTCCCTGGGCGCTTTGTCGGCACCAGCAACGTGCACCTGGCGCGCGAATTCGATATGAAGCCGCTGGGCACCATGGCCCATGAGTGGATCATGGCCCACCAGCAACTCGGCCCGCGTCTGATCGACAGCCAGATCGCCGCCCTTGATTGCTGGGTGCGCGAGTACCGTGGCCTGCTGGGTATCGCCCTCACCGATTGCATCACTACCGACGCGTTCCTCGGCGACTTCGACTTGTACTTCGCCAAGCTGTTCGACGGCCTGCGCCATGACTCCGGTGATCCGATCCAGTGGGCAGAAAAAGCCATCGCTCACTACCACAAGCTGGGCATCGAACCGATGAGCAAGACCCTGGTGTTCTCCGACAGCCTGACATTGCCCAAAGCCTTGGAAATATTCCGGGCGTTGCGCGGTCGCATTAATGTGAGCTTTGGCATCGGCACCAACCTGACCTGTGATATTCCAGGAGTGGAACCGATGAGCATCGTGCTTAAAATGACCGCCTGCAATGGCCAGCCCGTCGCGAAGATCTCCGATGAAGCGGGCAAGACCCATTGCACCGACCCGAATTTTGTCGCCTATTTGCGTCACGTTTTCAAAGTACCTGCCCTATCCAGCAAGGAGTGAATCATGCAAGCCGTACAGCGCGAGATTGCACAACAGCTCAAGGTGCAAGCCCCGTTCAAGGACCAGGCCGCACTCGAAGCCGAGGTTGCCCGGCGCGTGGCCTTTATCCAGGACTGCCTGCGCAATTCCGGGCTCAAGACCCTGGTGCTCGGCATCAGTGGTGGTGTCGACTCCCTGACCGCAGGCCTCTTGGCCCAACGTGCGGTGCAGGAACTGCGCGCCAGCACCGGCGATGAGGCGTACCGCTTTATCGCCGTGCGCCTGCCCTACGAAACCCAGTTCGACGAACACGACGCCCAGGCCTCGGTGGACTTTATCGAGCCGGACGAGCGCCACACCGTGAACATCGGCCCGGCAGTGAAGGCCCTGGCTAATGAAGTGGCGGCGTTTGAAGGCAAGGCGGCGGTGTCCCGCGATTT
Source organism: Pseudomonas sp. MF6751 (assembly GCF_016613265.1). Lineage (NCBI taxonomy): Bacteria > Pseudomonadati > Pseudomonadota > Gammaproteobacteria > Pseudomonadales > Pseudomonadaceae > Pseudomonas > Pseudomonas sp. MF6751. The sequence continues at coordinate 21,890 of NZ_JAENSV010000024.1, read as the reverse complement.
CGTGCTGGGCAACACCAAGGCGCGTATGCGCATGGTGGCGCAGTACACCATTGCCGGCGCGGCCGGTGGCCTGGTGATCGGCACCGACCATGCGGCAGAAGCGGTGATGGGCTTTTTCACCAAGTTCGGTGACGGGGCTTGCGACCTGGCGCCCTTGAGCGGACTGGTGAAGCATCAGGTGCGTGCCATTGCCCGCCACTTTGGCGCGCCGGAATCGCTGGTGGAGAAGGTGCCGACCGCCGACCTCGAAGACCTGTCGCCGGGCAAGCCGGACGAGGCGTCACATGGGGTGACCTATGCCGAGATCGATGCGTTCCTGCAGGGAGAGCCGGTGCGTGAGGAGGCGTTCAGGATTATCTGCGAGACCTATCGCAAGACTGAGCACAAGCGGGTGATGCCGTTTGCGCCTTGAAGTGAAACCGATGGTTTTGCATTGATTGTCAGATCGCCATCGCAGGCAAGCCAGCTCCCACATTTGGAATGCATTCCAACCTGTGGGAGCTGGCTTGCCTGCGATGAACGGTAACGCGGTGTTACTTCAGAACCACAGCACCTTTCATCATCGAGATGTGGCCTGGGAACGAGCAGAAGAAGCCGTATTTCTCATCGGCCTTCAGCTTGGAGACGTCGAAGGTCACCGAGTCTTTCTCGCCGGAACCGATGATCTTGGTGTGGGCGATGATGCGCTCATCACCGGCTTTCAGGTAATCCTTTTCGATCCCCGCAGCCATGCCGTCGGTTGCCACCGGTTGCATATTGGCTTCGGTAGTCAGCACCCAGTTATGGCCCATCACGTTCTTGGGCAGGTTACCCGAGTGAGTCAGCTCAACAGTGAACTGCTTGCAGCTCTTGTCGATGGTGATTTCTTTGGTGTTGAAAGACATTTGATCGGTGGAGTCGACAGTGACCTTGCACTCTGCAGCAAGCAACTGGCCGCTCGCCAGAGTCAGCAGGGAAACAGCAACGAGTTTGGCAAACATGTGAATCTCCAAGGCAGGGTTTTAAAAACGCGGATTGCGGTAAGGGTGCCTCAATCAGGCTTGAGTTCTTATGATCTGAATCAACAGATTGTATACAACTTTAGGCTATCAGCTTCATCAACACAATCAACCAGCCAAACTGCCGCCCCCTGATTATGATCGGCCCATCACTCACGGGAGTTCATGCCATGCACCTTAATCACCTGTTCAACGGCCTCCTGGCTGCCTACGCCTGCGGTAAGTGAAAGCAAAGGCCCCCCCGAAGCTGCTACCATGACGACCCGAGGCAGCTACGCGCCGCCCACCCTCACCTTCGACCCTAGAGGATCGCCCATGGCCAAACCTAATTACTCCTTCGCCAAACGTCAGAGAGACTTGGCCAAGGAACAGAAGAAAGAGGAAAAGCTGCAACGCAAGAAAGCCGCTGCAGAGGAAGAAGCCAGCGCGCTGAACCCGGATGCCGAAGGTGAAGAAGGTGAAGTAGCGACTGACGAAACTGAAACTGCGCCTCAGGCCTGAACAACCGTAACTGCGTTACCCGGCTTAATGTGGGAGCCGGGCTTGCCCGCGATGCAGGCGAATCGGCGTATCAGCCAGACCGAGTTGCAGCCATCGCAGGCAAGCCAGCTCCCACACAAGCTCGCGTCTACTCCAGCGGCATCACCGTCACCCGCACCTCCGGGTCGTGGCTGCCTCCCCCCAGAATCACCCCACGCAACGGCGACACATCAGAGAAATCCCGGCCCCAGGCCAGGGTGATGTGCTCCAGCGCCGGCTGTACATTGTTGGTCGGGTCAAAATCCACCCAGCCTGATACCGGGCAAAACACCGAGACCCACGCATGGGACGCATCCGCGCCAATCAGCCGTGGCTGGCCGGGCGGTGGCTGGGTCAGCAGGTAGCCGCTGATATAGCGCGCCGCCAGGCCCCGCGAGCGCAGGCAGGCAAGCATCAGGTGAGCGAAGTCCTGGCACACGCCGCGACGGCGCTCCAGCACCTCAACCAGCGGCGTGGCGACCTGGGTGGCTTCGGCATCGAAGGTAAATTCGCTGAAGATCTTCTCCATCAATGCCTGCGTGCCCAGCAGTAAAGGCTCGCCGGGCGGGAAGCAGCTTTCGGAGAACTCGACGAAGGTTTTCTTCAGATGGACATAGGGCGACTCGAAGCGATAACGACAGGCTTCGATCAGTTCGGCGCTCAATGCCTGGCTGCTGTAAGTCAGGCTGTCGCGGGTGTGGTCCCAGGGCGGCGACCGCTGGAAGTCCAGAGCGGGTCGCGCCAGCACTTCCACGGTAAGCCCGGCGTTCACCAGCAATTCATCATGGGGCCGTTCGAACGCCAGGCGAGTGATCGGGTTGCCGAATACGTCCAGTTCGTCGCGGCGCGAGGTGGGTTCCGGGCTGATATCCAACTGCTGCCAGGTGCACTTCTGCCAGGCGCACGGCCTTGGCCAGAGGTGCGCCAGTTGCTGGGCCAGGGACACCGGGCTGTCGTAGTGGTAATGGGTATCGTGGAAAATCTGGTAGCGCGCGCTCATTACACCGACACCGTTTGCTGGCTGACATCATCCACGTGGGCAAAATGGCGCAACGCCAGGCGATCCGACACTTGCCCGCTTTCATCGGCCACCGCTTGCAGCAAGTCGGCCAGGCCGTCCAGCGCGGCACGCACGCTGGTTTCGCCAAACAGGCCGTTCTCCAGGCAGCCCAGGTCAAAACGCGCCAGGCGCTCGACCAAAGGCGCCAGCCCGGTTTCACGGGGCACGCCAAAGTCATCATTGAGACGGCGCAGGGTGCGGCTCACCAACTTGAGCTGGAACAGCACCGCATGCGGGTTCTGCTCGTCGAGCAGCAGCAAGTCGAGCACCGGGATCAACTGCGGCACCGCCAGGTAGCGCGAGCGGTAGGTGATGCTGCTGTTGCCCAGCTCCAGCAACCATTCCAACCCGGCCTGATCAAACACCGCCACGCCACGCAGGAACGCCGCAAGGCTGCTGCTCAGAAATTGCAGACGCTCGATGCGCCGGCCCATCATCAAGAAGCGCCAGCCTTCATCGCGGGTCATGTCGTCGAGGGCAAAACCGGACAGTGCCGCCAGGGACATCACCAGGCGGTTGAGAAAGTCGAGCAGCTCGCCAAAGTCTGCAGTGTCGCTTTCCAGTTCCATGGCTTCACGTTGCAGCTCCACCAGGGCCTGCCAGTTTTCCCTGGACAACTTGCCGCGCACCTGGGACGCCGCCCACTGCAGACGCTGCAGGTTGGCGCGCAGACTTGAAGGCCAGTCATCACCCAGCAAAGCGGCGAGCAGGCGCTCAGGCAGCTCGCCCTCCTCCGGCAACAGGCGCAGGCTTTCGCCCAGTTCGACGGCGGCCTGCAACGCCAGCGGATCGTCGCCATCGACATACCGCGCCAGCACAATGCGCAGCCAGCGCGCACTGTCGTCGCAGCGCTCGCAGTAACGACCAAACCAGAACAGGTTTTCCACCACGCGCGAGGGCAGATAGGGATCGCGGCGCACCAGGTCATAGGCGCCAATGGTGCGTTGGGCGCGCCACTGCTCGCCACCCGGCACACGTTCGCCGAGTACCCAGGTGTCCTTGCTCGCCCCGCCGCGCTGCATCGACACCACCTCGGCATCGGCGTCGGCCGCCACGCGAGTCAGGCCGCCGGGCAGTACCCGATAACCGTCTTCACTGGCCACGGCGTACACACGCATACCAATGGCACGGTGTTGCAGGTGGTCATCCACGGTGTGCCATACCGGCGCCTGAGACAGTTGCGCCAGCTCTTGGGCGACATAGGCATAGGGCCGCGCACGCATGCGTTCGGCCAGGGCCTGGCGCTGTTCGTCGTCAAGGTCGCGACCAAACACCGGGGCGAAACTTTGTGAGGGAAATGCCGGCTTGATCAGCAGCTCCGGGAGTTTTTCCAAGGCTTCGGCAAGCACCGGCGCTTCGCCGCACCACCAGGTGGCAATCGACGGCAGGATCAAGGCTTCACCGAACAAAAACTCGTTGATCTTGGGCAAAAAGCCCAGCAACCCCGGGGACTCCAGCACGCCGCTGCCCAAGGCATTGGCCACCAGCACATTGCCTTGGCGTACGGCGTCGAGCAGGCCCGGCACGCCGAGCGCGGAGTCGGTGCGCAGCTCCAGCGGGTCGCAGAAATCATCATCAAGGCGACGCATGATCGCGTGCACCCGGCGCAGGCCGCTAAGGGTTTTCAGGAACACGGTGCTGTCGCGCACGGTGAGGTCGCCGCCCTCTACCAAGGGGTACCCGAGCTGGCGCGCCAGGTACAGGTGTTCGAAATAGCTTTCGTTGAAACGCCCCGGCGTGAGCAGCACGATCAGCGGCGGCTGATCATCGCCAGGGGCCTGGCGCGCCAGGGTTTCCTGCAGCGTGCGAAAGAAACCGGTGAGGTGCTGCACCTGCATATCCCGGTACAGGTCCGGGAAGGCGCGGGACACGATGGTGCGGTTTTCCAGGGCGTAGCCGGCGCCCGACGGGGCTTGGGTACGGTCGGCGGTGACCCACCAGCGGCCATCCGGCGTGCGCGCCAGGTCGACCGCGTACAGATGCAGGAACGCACCGTCGGGCGGCTGGATACCCTGGCACGGCCACAGAAAATTGTTATGCCCGAACACCAGTTCGGCCGGCAGCAAGCCTTCCTTGATCAGGCGCTGCGGGCCATACAGGTCGGCCAGCACTGCATTGAGCAAGCGCGCACGCTGGGCGATGCCGGCCGACAGTTGCTGCCACTCCTCGGCCGCCAGCACATGAGGCAGCAGGTCCAGTTCCCAGGGGCGGTCGGCACCCTTGGGGTCGGCGTAGACGTTATAGGTGACGCCGTTTTCCTGGATCTGGCGCGTCAACAACGCCTGGCGCTGGGCCAGTTGTGCGGGGGTGCTGCGTTGCAGGTGATCGAACAAGCGTCGCCAATGGGCACGCACCGCGCCGCTGGCGTCCAGCAGTTCGTGATAGGTGCCCGCGGTGAGCGGGTAACGGTCGAGCAAGTCGGACATGGAACGCTCGGCAGAGGCAAGGGAAGTCAGGTTAACTCAAATTCACTGCGATCCAATGTGGGAGCTGGCTTGTTGTGGCGAGGGAGCTTGCTCCCGCTCGACTGCGCAGCAGTCGCCTGCTATTGGGGGCGCTTCGCACCCCAGCGGGAGCAAGCTCCCTCGCCACAAAAGCCCTCACACACTTGGATCATGTTCATTCCTTATTTTTTGTGAAACGCCGCAAATCCAGGGTCATTGGCAACTCATCGTTTACCGTTACAGTCGGCACCGGCAGCTTGCCCGGGCTGTGCCCCAAGCGGAAAAACCGCGCCATGCGCCGGCTCTCCGCCTCATTGGCATTCACCGGCAGGCTGTCGTAATTGCGCCCGCCCGGGTGCGCCACATGGTATTGGCAGCCACCCAACGAACGCTGCATCCAGGTGTCGAGCAGGTCAAATACCAGCGGCGCATGCACGGGGATGGTCGGTTGCAGGCAGTTAGCCGGTTGCCAGGCGCGGTAACGCACGCCCGCCACGAACTCGCCGACGCGGCCGGTTGGTTGCAGCGGCACCGGCACGCCATTGCAGGTCAGCAGGTAGCGTTGCGGTGGCAACCCGCTCAACTTCACTTGCAGGCGCTCCAGGGACGAATCCACATACCGCACCGTGCCACCCACTGCGCCCTCCTCGCCCAGCACATGCCAAGGCTCCAAGGCCTGGCGCAGTTCCAGTTCGATACCGCTGACGGCGTAGTCGCCCACCTTGGGGAAACGAAACTCCAGATGCGCCGCGAACCATTCGGCACGCAGCGGGTAGCCGGCCGCGTTCAGCTCGACGATCACGTCGGCAAAGTCCTGCTCGATAAAGTGCGGCAACAGGAAACGGTCATGCAGTTCAGTGCCCCAGCGCGCCAGCTTCGGCGGCGCATAGGGCTCGCGCCAGAACCGCGCGACCAGCGCCCGCAGCAACAACTGCTGGGTCAGGCTCATGCGCGCATGGGGGGGCATTTCAAAGGCGCGCAGTTCCAGCAGCCCCAGGCGGCCAGTGGCGCCGTCGGGTGAGTAAAGTTTGTCGATACAGAATTCGGCGCGATGGGTATTACCCGTCACGTCGATCAGCAGGTTGCGCAACAGGCGATCCACTAACCACGGCGGGCACTCCTCGCCCGGTGCAGGCATCTGCGCGAAGGCGATTTCCAGTTCATACAGCGCATCGTTGCGCGCCTCATCCACCCGGGGTGCCTGGGAGGTGGGGCCGATAAACAGGCCGGAGAACAAATAGGACAACGACGGGTGGTTATGCCAGTAGCTGATCAGGCTGCGCAGCAGGTCCGGTCGGCGCAGGAAGGGCGAATCCTTGGGCGTCGCACCGCCCAGTACGAAGTGGTTACCGCCACCGGTGCCGGTATGGCGCCCATCGATCATGAACTTCTCGGTGGTCAGGCGGGTTTGCCGGGCCTCTTCGTAGAGGAATTCGGTGCGTTCTACCAACTCGTCCCAGGTGGCAGACGGCTGTACGTTGACCTCGATGACACCGGGGTCTGGCGTGACCCGGAAATTGCTCAGGCGCGTATCCACTGGCGGCTCGTAGCCCTCCAGCAGTACCGGGCAATGCAGCTCTTCGGCGGTGGCCTCAATGGCAGTCACCAGCTCCAGGTAATCCTCGACGCGCTCCAGCGGCGGCATAAACAGGTACAGGCGACCTTCCCGTGCTTCGGCGCACAGCGCGGTACGGGTCAGCCAGTCGGCGGACTCGTCGACCTTGGGCACACGCTCGTCGTCCGGGGCCGGCTCGCCATGGCTGCGCAATTGCGCCGCCGTGGGAAGCTCGGGCTGGTCCTGGTTCGGGTCGGTGGGGTGTATGAACGGATACTCAGCCGCCGTCACCCAGGGCTGGGAAGCCAAGGGCAGCCGGTAACCCAGCGGCGAATCACCCGGCACCAGCCGGCAATGGTTATCACGCAGGTACCAACGCCCACTCTGCCAGCGGTCATTGGCAGCAGTCCGTGCCAGCGGCAGCACCTGGCCGATGACTTTATCCAGGCCCTGGCTGAAGACTTTACGCAGGCGTTCACGCTCCAGGTCGTCGCTCAGGCGCGGGTCTTGGGCAGTGACGTTCTGGGGCAGCGCACCTTCGCGCCACAGGTAGTAGAAATTGTCTTCGAACGCCGGGAACACAAAGCGCGCCGGCAGTTTCAGGCGCTCGGCGACGCTGGCCAGGAAACGCCCGGCCATCACCCCATCGGCGCCGTAGTCTTCTTGCTCATCGGCGATCAGTGCGCTGTTGCGCCAGATCGGCACGCCGTCGCGGCGCCAGTAGCAATTGAGCGACCAGCGCGGCAGTTGCTCGCCGGGGTACCACTTGCCTTGGCCGAAATGCACCAGACCCTTGGGCGCATAGTGCTGGCGCAGGCGCTGGAACAGCTCGGCCGACAGGCGACGCTTGTCCGGGCCCAGGGCTGCGGTGTTCCATTCGGCGCCGTCTGGGTCGTCAATAGAGACGAAGGTCGGCTCGCCGCCCATGGTCAGGCGTACGTCGTCCTTGAGCAGGTCGCCGTCGATCTGCCGACCAAGGGCCTGGATCGCCAACCATTGTTCTTCGGTGTAGGGCTTGGTCACCCGTGGCGCTTCCCAGATGCGCTCCACCGACATCTCATGGGTGAACTCGCATTCGCACGGCTCAACCAACCCACTGATGGGCGCGGCAGACGATGGATCGGGGCTGCAGGCCAAGGGGATATGCCCTTCACCGGCGAACAACCCGGACGTGGCATCCAGGCCAATCCAGCCAGCGCCGGGAAGATACACTTCGCACCAGGCGTGCAGGTCAGTGAAGTCCACCTCGGTACCGGACGGGCCGTCGAGGGCTTTGACGTCGGCGGTCAGTTGAATCAGATAACCAGAGACAAATCGCGCCGCCAACCCGAGGTTGCGCAGCAATTGCACCAACAACCAGGCCGAGTCGCGGCAGGAGCCGGACGCGTTTTCCAGGGTAAATTCCGGGGTTTGCACACCCGGCTCCATGCGAATCAGGTAACCGATATCGGCGGCCAGGCGCTGGTTGAGGCCGACCAGGAAATCCACAGCAGGCAGCGGCGTGCGGTCGATACCGGCCAGGTAGGCGGCAAGCCTTGGCGTCAGCGGCAAGGTTTCCAGGTACGGCGCCAGCTCGCGCTGCTCATCAGCGGCGTAGCTGAACGGGATATTTTCGGCGTAGGGTTCGAGGAAAAAATCGAACGGGTTGAACACCGCCATCTCGGCGACCAGGTCGACTTCAATGCGCAACTCGTCAGTCTTTTCCGGGAACACCAGGCGCGCCAGATAATTGCCCTGGGGGTCTTGCTGCCAGTTGATGAAATGCTGCTCCGGCAGCACTTTCAGCGCGTAGGACAAAATCCGCGTACGGCTATGGGCCGCCGGGCGTAGCCGAACGATCTGTGGGCCGAGTTCAACAGCACGGTCGTAGCGGTAATGCGTAACGTGGTGCAACGCGACATGAATCGACACGGCGGCCTCCTGCGAGCCAGGGCATAAGCACAACGCGCGCAAGACTTATGCCACAGCAGCAGTCATTGCACTAAAACGTCAGGCCCGGTGCAGTACAGCACCAAAACGGCGCCAACGTTGTGGCTATGGTGCAGGCGCTGCACACATTTGTAGCGCCGGGCTGAGGGCAGGTGGTGAATCTACCCAATCAATGGTGTTTGTGTTGGGCAATCATGGCCTGGCGCAGGCAGCGGACTTCGACCAGTTTCTGGCGCATTTCACGGTGGCGTTTGCTGTTGAACAGCAATAACCCAATTAATGGAAACACCAGGCTCAAGGCATATACCACCCCGTTCGGTTGATCATTGAGTGTTGGCAATACACCCAGAAAGCATACCCCCAGCAGCAACACTAGCGGCCACATCCATTGGGGACGCCCGCGTGCGATCATGAAATTGCAGTGCACAATGACTAGCGTGAGTGCGATACCCGCCAGGAAGGAGTATTTGGCATTATCTGCCATGGACAGGCTTGGCATATAGCTATCGAAGAACACCGGAACCGCAAACACGAGGGTGAAAATGCAGACGAATATCGCCCCCATAAAGACGGGGAAATACGTCGACAGAAAACTGCGAATGCTAGGCAGCTCGTTCATTGTTCGGCCTCCTCATACAGACCTATGGCAATTGTGCGTACGTTCCCTGACACCGCACTACCGGTAAAACCGATGGCTGCGCCCAACGCGTCCTTGATCTGCGTGACCGTTGCATGCTTGACCTCGGTGGGCGTGAACCGCTTAGGCAACTCGCCCGACAACTGCTTTAACTTGATCATCTTGGACGTCAAGCGTGGGTCGTTGATGCTCAGCAGCTCTTTGGTCAACTTGGCGCGCTCCTGTCGATTCAGGCCCCTGAGCACCTCTCTCACACTTTTCCCGGTAGAGGCCTTATTCAGCCGCACCAGCTTGACCGTTGCCAATGCCGATGAACCCACCCCAACCAACGACGCCGCATCCAGGGCAATCATGGTGTATTGGTACCACTCCTCACTGTCGAGCTGATCATTGCGCGCGGGGTTGCGGATCTCATTGACGGTGCGATAGCCGCTGGCAAAGCACTGCACAGAACTGGCTGCCGCGGCCGTATAGCCGAGCGCCACGACCACCGAACTGGCCCCCGCCGAAAACGGAACTGCGACGGAACCACTGAGCACCACGATCCAACCGATGACCGCGCCGGCACACGATAGCGTGGTATTGACCGCTTCGCCCACCAATCGGGACTCACGCGGATTGTCTTGCACCTGCTGAGCGAATTGCGTTGGCGCGATGTACTTCTGCGCCTCACGCAGGATCAAACGCTTGGGTGCGATGCTGCAGATGGGCTGAAATTCGCGCAGGGTGACAACGTTGAAATCGGCATCGATATACACAACACCTGCACCGACAATGGCGGGGTCGGCATCGATGGCGGCGAACAGCCGTGGCAGGTTGATCAGGCTCTCGATACGCTGGCGCGCCATAAATTGAGAGCGGTTGGAATCCATGCCGATGTTGAACAAGGAACTGCCCATAAGTGTTCTTCCTTGAAATTGAGAGTGCCGCGACCGGCCTCATCGCAGGCAAGCCAGCTCCCACACTTGAAATGCATTCCCCTGTGGGTGCTGGCTTGCCTGCGATAGCAATCTAATGGGCGCCACCCTAACAAACAGGCCACCCACCGCCAATAAATCTACAGAATCAACGGGCTTTGCGTTGCGCAATAGCCGCTTGGCGCAGATGGCGGATTTCGAGCAGCCGCTGGCGCATTTCACGATGGCGCTTGCTGTTGAGCAGCAGCAAACCCAGCAGCGGAAACAGCACCGCCGAGCCGTACACCAGGGTATTGAGGCCGTATTGAATCATCGGCAACACGAACAGCAGGCAGCACACCAAGTAGCTCGCCACCAGCCGGGTCGCCCAGGGGAATCCGCGTGCAATCATCACATTGCCAAACACCAGCACCGCTACCAGCATCAGGATTGCCGCCCCGGAGTAGTTGGCCTTGAGCGCCGGTTCAACCCCGCGCAAATAGGTTACGCCCGCCGTGGACACAGCCACCGAACCAGAGAAAATCGCCATGAAGATGGTGCCCATGAACACCGGAAAATAACGCGCAAGGAAACTGCGCCTATCGGGAAACCCCTTCATTCCGTCAATTCCTCATACAGGCCAATGGCAAGCGTCGAAGCCGAGCCGACGTGGCCGGTTCGATAGCTGCCCCAGATACCCAACATGCCGCCCAAGGCGTCCTTGAGCTGTGTGAGCGTGGCATGACGAATTTCCGTGGAGCTGTAGCGCTTGGGCAACGTGCCGGCGCGCTGCTGCAACTTGAGCAACTTGGGGGTCAGGCTCGGGTCTTTGAGACTGAGCAATTCCTGGGTCAACTTCTTGCGCTCCTGGCGATTCAAGCCCTTGAGCAATTCATACCAGCTCTTGCCCAACGCAGCGGCTTTTTTGGCCTTGAGCAGCCTTAACGTGGTGAAGGCTCCCGTTCCGATCCCTACCAATGACGCGGCATCGAGAATCGGTGACACCGCGCCATACCACTGGGCGTCGTCCATGCGGTCGTTGGCATCTGGGTCAAGGATCTCGTTATAGGTCCGGGCCACGCCAAACCCGCACTGAGCGCTGCTGGCCAGCGCCGCCGTGACACCGATACCCACCACAAAAGCACTGGCACCGGCGGTGAACGGTACGGCGACGCTGCCACTGAACACCACGATCCAGCCGATCACCGCCGCCCCACAGGAAAGCCCCATGTCAAAGGCCTCCTTCTGGAGGCGCCCTTCACGGGGGTCGGTCTTCACCTGCTCGACAAACTGCGCCGGCGAGATGTACTTCTGCGCCTCGCGCAAAATGACGCGCTTGGGTTTGATGCTGCAGATGGGCTTGAATTCGCGCAGGGTGATCACGTTGAAGTCGGCGTCGATGTACACCACGCCAGCGCCGACGATGCTGGGGTCGGCGTCAATGACGGCGAACAGCCGCGGCAGGTTGATCTGGCTCTCAATGCGCTGGCGCGCCATGAATTGGGAGCGGTTGGAGTCCATGCCGATGTTGAGCAAGGGGTTGCCCATAAGTGTTCTTCCTTGAAATCGAGAGTGCCCAGACCGGCCTCATCGCAGGCAAGCCAGCTTCCGCACTTGAATACATTCCCCTGTGGGAGCTGGCTTGCCTGCGATAGCAATCTAATGGGCGCCACCTTACCAAACAGACTCACCAGCGACCAGAAAGCAAAACGCCAGCACGAGGCTGGCGTTTTGCATTTCAGGCGTCGATCAACGCGGCACCACCGGCTTGCGCGTAGGCTTGCTGCCCTTGCCCTTGGCCGCATCGCTGCGCTCTTTGGCCGCCTGCTTATTGCGCGCCTGGGCCGCAGCCTTGGCTTGCTCGCGCTTGTCCCACGGGTTGCTGCCGTCGCTGCCACGGGGTGGCAGGCCGGTGTGCTGGGTGAGGATCCTGGTGGTGGTTTCCTTGGCGACCTTATGGCTGCCGGCCGGCGTCGAGTTCTTGCGCCGGGCGCTCTGGTAGCTGTCGGTGGACGGCTGGTGCAGCGGGATCAACTGGTCCTTGCCCGACCCGATCAGGTCGGCACGGCCCATGCGGGTCAATGCTTCACGCAGCATCGGCCAGCCCTTCGGGTCGTGGTACCGCAGGAACGCCTTGTGCAGGCGGCGCTGCTCCTCGCTCTTGACGATGGTCACCGCGTCACTCTTGTAGGTGACCTTGCGCAGCGGGTTCTTGCCCGAGTGATACATCGCAGTGGCGGTGGCCATCGGCGACGGGTAGAACGCCTGCACCTGGTCGGCACGGAAGCCATTGCCCTTGAGCCACAGGGCCAGGTTCATCATGTCTTCATCGGTGGTGCCCGGGTGGGCGGCGATGAAGTACGGGATCAGGTACTGCTCCTTGCCCGCTTCCTTGGTGTACTTCTCGAACATGCGCTTGAACTTGTCATAGCTGCCAATGCCCGGCTTCATCATCTGGTTGAGCGGACCTTCCTCGGTGTGTTCCGGGGCGATCTTGAGGTAACCACCGACGTGGTGGGTGACCAGCTCTTTGACGTATTCCGGCGACTCGACGGCCAGGTCGTAGCGCAGGCCGGAAGCGATCAGGATCTTCTTCACACCCGGCAACGCACGGGCGCTGCGGTACAGCTGGATCAACGACGAGTGATCGGTGTTCAGGTTCGGGCAGATGCCAGGGAACACGCACGACGGTTTGCGGCACGCGGATTCGATTTCCGGGCTTTTGCAGGCGATGCGGTACATGTTCGCCGTCGGGCCGCCGAGGTCGGAGATCACGCCGGTGAAACCCGGCACTTTGTCGCGGATCTCTTCGATCTCGCGAATGATCGACTCTTCGGAACGGTTCTGGATGATGCGGCCTTCGTGCTCGGTGATCGAGCAGAAGGTGCAGCCGCCGAAGCAGCCACGCATGATATTCACCGAGAAACGGATCATGTCGTAGGCCGGGATCTTCTCCTTGCCATACGCCGGGTGCGGTACGCGGGCGTACGGCATGCCGAACACGTAGTCCATTTCTTCGGTAGTCATGGGAATGGGCGGCGGGTTGAACCATACGTCCACTTCACCGTGCTTCTGCACCAGGGCGCGGGCGTTGCCTGGGTTGGTTTCCAGGTGCAACACGCGGTTGGCGTGGGCATAGAGCACCGCGTCGCCGCGGACTTTTTCCACCGATGGCAGGCGAATCACGGTCTTGTCACGGGTCATGCGCGGGCTGGCCAGGATCTGCACAACCTTGGCTTCTTCCGGATCATCCACCGGCCCCTTTTCCTGCTCGATGGCGCAGGCCTGGGTGTCCTGGGTGTTGACGTACGGGTTGATGATCTTGTCGATCTTGCCCGGACGGTCGATGCGCGTGGAATCCACTTCGTACCAACCGACCGGCGTATCACGGCGGATGAACGCGGTACCGCGCACATCGGTGATGTCTTCGATCTTGTGGCCCCACGACAAGCGCTGGGCAACTTCGACGATGGCCCGCTCGGCGTTGCCGTACAGCAGGATGTCGGCAGTGGCGTCGATCAGGATCGAGTTGCGCACACGGTCCTGCCAGTAGTCGTAGTGAGCAATCCGACGCAGGGAAGCTTCGATACCGCCGAGTACGATCGGCACGTTCTTGTAGGCTTCCTTGCAACGCTGGCTGTACACCAGGCTCGCACGGTCGGGACGTTTGCCGGCCATGCCGCCAGGGGTATAGGCGTCGTCGGAGCGGATTTTCTTGTCGGCGGTGTAGCGGTTGATCATCGAGTCCATGTTGCCGGCCGCGACGCCGAAGAACAGGTTCGGCTCGCCGAGCTTCATGAAGTCGTCTTTGGACTGCCAGTTCGGTTGCGCGATGATCCCGACGCGAAAGCCCTGGGACTCCAGCAGCCGGCCGATGATCGCCATGCCGAACGATGGGTGGTCAACATAGGCATCACCGGTGACGATGATGATGTCGCACGAATCCCAGCCAAGCTGATCCATCTCCTCCCTGCTCATCGGCAGGAATGGCGCAGGACCGAAACATTCGGCCCAGTACTTGGGATAGTCAAATAACGGCTTGGCTGTTTGCATGACGGTGACCGGTGTGAAGATGAAAAATCGCGGGCGCGGAATATAGCACAAATTTTGACCAATTCCGACGGTAGTAGTCGGAATTGTGGTGGCCCCATCGCAGGCAAGCCAGCTCCCACAGGGGAATGCATTCCAAATGTGGGAGCTGGCTTGCCTGCGATGAGGCCCTTACAGGCGCTTGAAACTACTCGTCGTCGTCGAAGTTGTAGCTACCCGGCGCCAGGTTCTCGAAACGCGTGTACTTGCCGATGAACGCCAACCGGATAAACCCGATCGGGCCGTTCCGCTGTTTGCCGATGATGATTTCGGCAATGCCCTTGTGTTCCGTCTCGGGGTGGTACACCTCGTCGCGGTACACGAACATGATCACGTCGGCGTCCTGCTCGATCGCTCCGGATTCCCGCAAGTCGGAGTTCACCGGACGCTTGTTGGGACGTTGTTCCAGGGAACGGTTGAGCTGGGACAACGCCACCACCGGGCAGTTGAATTCCTTGGCCAGCGCCTTCAAGGAACGAGAGATTTCAGAAATCTCGTTGGTACGGTTGTCGCCACTGGAACCGGGGATCTGCATCAACTGCAGGTAGTCGATCATGATCAGGGCGATATCGCCATGCTCGCGCACCAGGCGCCGGGTACGCGCGCGCATTTCGGACGGGCTGATACCGGCGGTGTCATCGATGAACAGCTTGCGGTCGTTGAGCAGGTTGACCGCCGAGGTCAGGCGCGGCCAGTCGTCGTCTTCAAGCTGGCCGGAACGCACCTTGGTCTGGTCGATACGCCCCAGCGACGAGAGCATACGCATGATCAACGATTCGCCTGGCATCTCGAGGGAGTACACCAGCACCGCCTTGTCGCTGCGTAACACGGCGTTTTCCACCAGGTTCATCGCGAAGGTGGTCTTACCCATGGACGGACGACCGGCGACGATGATCAAGTCGGACGGCTGCAGGCCGCTGGTCTTTTCGTCGAGGTCGGTGTAACCGGTGGAAATACCGGTAATCGCGGCATCGGTGTTGAACAGGGTGTCGATGCGGTCGATGGCTTTGGTCAGCAGGTCGTTGACGCTGACCGGGCCGCCGGTTTTCGGGCGGGCCTCGGCGATCTGGAAGATCTGGCGCTCGGCTTCGTCAAGGATCTCGGCAGCGGTGCGGCCTTCGGGGTTGAAGGCGCTGTCGGCGATTTCGGTGCTGATGCCGATCAACTGGCGCAACGTGGCGCGCTCGCGGACGATCTGGGCATAGGCCTTGATGTTGGCGACGGACGGCGTGTTTTTTGCCAGCTCACCGAGGTAGCCCAGGCCACCCACTTGGGAGGTCTGGCCTTCCTTGTCCAACTGCTCGGCCAGGGTTACCACGTCGATCGGTGAGTTCTGGTCGGCCAGCTTGGCGATGGCGCGGAAGATCAGGCGGTGGTCATGACGATAGAAGTCACCGTCCGAGACTTGATCCAGCACGCGTTCCCAGGCGTTGTTGTCCAGCATCAAGCCACCGAGCACGGCCTGTTCGGCCTCGATGGAATGCGGCGGCACCTTCAGGGCAGCGGTTTGCAGATCGTATTGCTCAGGAGCGGAGATTTCGTTCATGGCCACTTGGAATTTGGGGTGTGTAGAAAAACAAAAGGCACGACCTGTAAACAGGATCGTGCCCGATGTTAACCGGCTGGCACGCGAGGTGCCAGTCAGTTAGGTGCGACTTAAGCTGCTACCACGACAACGCGTACGGTGGCTTCAACTTCGGCGTGCAGGTGCACGGCTACGTCGAATTCGCCTACGTTGCGGATGGTGCCGTTCGGCAGACGAACTTCGCTCTTCTGCACTTCAACGCCGGAGGCGGTCAGTGCATCAGCGATGTCGTGGGTGCCGATCGAACCGAACAGCTTGCCTTCGTCACCAGCGGTGGCAGTGATAGTCACTTCCAGCTCAGCCAGTTGGGCAGCGCGAGTTTCGGCCGACGCTTTTTTGTCTGCTGCGGCTTTTTCCAGCTCAGCACGACGCTCTTCAAACGCAGCCAGGTTGGCAGCGGTTGCAGCGGTGGCTTTGCCGTATGGCAGCAGGTAGTTACGACCGTAGCCGGCCTTAACGTTCACTTTGTCGCCCAGGTTGCCCAGGTTGGCGACTTTTTCCAGAAGGATCAGTTGCATGTGAAAATCCTCTAACTTTTAACCTTCACCGTTCGCGTTATCGGCGTCTTTCGACGCCAGACGACCGCGAAAATCAATCAGGCTGTCAACAATGGCCAAGACCACGAGTAACGGATAGATCAGCTGCATGAACAGC
Source organism: Pseudomonas sp. MF6751 (assembly GCF_016613265.1). Taxonomy (NCBI): domain Bacteria; kingdom Pseudomonadati; phylum Pseudomonadota; class Gammaproteobacteria; order Pseudomonadales; family Pseudomonadaceae; genus Pseudomonas; species Pseudomonas sp. MF6751. Next base: position 5,524 of record NZ_JAENSV010000024.1, on the reverse strand, counting down.
AACAGCGTGACGTACAACCCCACCAGCCAAAACCTGGCCAGTCGCTTTTGCGCGGCAAGCCCATGAATCAGGGCCAGCCCGGCAAACACCAGCGGTACGCTGCAAATCGGCGCCAGCAAGGCCATCTGTGGGCCGAAGTTCGGCCCGACAACCATGCACGCCAGCAGCAACATCGCCGGCCCCGCTGGGATTCTGATACTGCGAAACTCGCGACCAAAACCACCCGGGTTGTACAACAACGCCTGCCAATAACGCCCAAGAATCAGGCTCAGCACGCTGACGACCTGCAACAAAGCCGCAATCAGGCCGGTCAGGACCGGGGCAATCAGTGACGCAAACCGCGCTCGCTCATCTACCGACAAACGCTGGTAGAGATCCCCGAGGGCCAACGGCAGGATCTTGACGATCTCCTGCGCCAGCGCCTCGATCTGCGGGCGGAAAGCCGCGCCAAGCATCACTGAGTACACCAACCCCAATGCCACGCTGACCAGCAGCGTACGGACCCAGGACTCACTTGCGCGCAAAACCAACGCAAGGCTCGATGACCCCAGCAGTACCAGAAGTACCCGCGGATCACCCATTTGCAGCCACCAGATCAAGGCCGGCAACAAACCCAGGGCAAGAACGCCAAGGGCGTCCTTCAAACCGCGCCGCAGTAGCACAAGGCAACCTGCGGCAGCACCCAACCAATAGAGCAACGGCAATGCCGCACATCCAGCCACTACCAGAGTGGCCTGCACGCGACCGCGCATGATGAACTCAGCTAAGGCGCGCATGCATTCAATCCCTTACTACTTGTCGACTGCCCGGTCTCAGCGGCCGTGGCTGTCGGTGTAGGCCAGCAGGGCCAGGAAGCGGGCGCGCTTGATAGCGGTGGCCAGCTGACGCTGATAACGTGCTTTGGTACCGGTGATACGGCTTGGAACGATTTTGCCGGTCTCGGATACGTAGGCTTTCAGAGTGTTGAGATCTTTGTAATCGATCTCTTTCACGTCTTCAGCGGTGAAGCGGCAGAATTTACGACGACGGAAGAAACGTGCCATTTGATAGGCTCCTTAAAAGGTCCGTGGATTACTCGTCAGCGTTATCGCTGTTGTCGCTGTCATCACTATCAGCGCTATCAGCGCCTTCGTGCTCAGGACGGTCGCGACGCTCACGGCGCTCACTGCGGTTTTCTTCAGCCTTGAGCATCTCGGATTGGCCAGTAACGGCTTCTTCGCGACGGATGACCAGGTTACGGATCACAGCATCGTTGTAGCGGAAGTTGTCTTCCAGCTCGGCCAGGGCCTTGCCAGTGCACTCAACGTTCAGCATCACGTAGTGAGCCTTGTGAACATTGTTGATTGCGTAGGCCAGTTGACGACGGCCCCAATCTTCCAGACGGTGGATTTTGCCGCCGTCTTCTTCGATCAGCTTGGTGTAACGCTCAACCATGCCGCCGACTTGCTCGCTTTGATCCGGGTGGACCAAAAAGATGATTTCGTAATGACGCATGAATGCTCCTTACGGGTTGTAGCCTGCCGCTCAAAAACGGTCAGACAAGGAGTGAATGACACTTATGGATCTTGCCGCAGGGGAGGCACATCGGTGCCTGCCAGGAAGGCAAGGGGCGCAATTGTAGAGAAGGGGGAGAAGCGGCGCAAGGCAATTGGTGATTATTTGAACAATCCTGAATAAACACCACAAAACCAATGTGGGAGCTGGCTTGCCTGCGATGACCCTGGCACCGGCAACATCTCTGCCACCTGACACTCCGTCATCGCGGGCAAGCCCGCTCCCACATTTTGATCACTTCTTGGGTTTGGCCTTGGCTTTCGCACCACGCTGACGCTGGGCTTCAAACAGGCAAACACCCGTCGCCACCGACACATTGAGGCTGCTGACACTACCGGCCATCGGCAGGTGCACCAGGTAATCGCAATGCTCACGGGTCAGGCGGCGCATGCCTTTGCCTTCGGCGCCCATGATCAGGATGGTAGGGCCGGTAAGGTCCTGGTCATAAATGCTGACCTCAGCCTCCCCTGCCGTACCCACTACCCACAGGCCGCGCTGCTGGAGCTTCTCCAGGGTACGCGCAAGGTTGGTCACGGCCACCAGCGGAATCACTTCCGCCGCACCGCAGGCGACCTTACGCACCACCGGCGTCAGGGTCGCGGACTTGTCCTTGGGCACGATCACTGCCAGCGCACCGGCAGCATCCGCCGAACGCAGGCAGGCGCCGAGGTTGTGCGGGTCGGTCACGCCGTCCAGCACCAAGAGCAACGGTGCACCTTCGGTACGGTCTAGCAGCTCGTCGAGCATCGCCTCGCCCCACACCTGGCTCGGGCTGACGTCAGCCACCACGCCTTGGTGAACGCCTTCGACCCACACGTCCATTTCACGACGCTCGGCCTGGCCGATGGCAACCTTATTCTGCGTAGCCAACTCGACCAGCGCCTGTACGCGCGGCTCGCTGCGACCTTCGGCCAACCACACCTGCTTGACGCGCTTGGGATGGTGACGCAGCAGTGCTTCTACGGCGTGCACGCCGTAGATTTTTTCCAGACTCATGACTTGGCCTTAGGTTTGCGCGACCCGCCGCTTTTTGCGGGAGCCGAACCCGCTTTTGGCGGGCCTTTACGGTGTTTACTTGGCTTGCTCGACGGCTTTTCCGCCCCGTGGGACTTTCCCCCAGACGCCGCTTTACCACCGCTTTTGGCTTCGTTGAGCAACTGCTGCTTCAACTCGCGGCTCTTGCGCAGCTCGGCGTTTTTTGCCGCCGCGTCGCTTGGGCGGTAGGCTTCAGGGGCCTTGTCCTTGGCGGAAGAACGACGACCAGCCTTGGCAGGTGCAGGCTCGGCCGTGGTTTTTGCGGTGGCCGCTTTGCCTTTGGACGCAGGCGCTGTGGTTTCACCACGCTTTTTACGACCCGCAGGCTCAGCCGGCTTGTCAGGCATGCCGAAGTCGATCTTGCGCTCGTCGAGATCGACACGCATGACCTGCACTTCAACGGTATCGCCCAAGCGGAAGCTGCGACCGGTGCGCTCGCCCGCCAGGCGGTGATGCACAGGATCGAAGTGGTAGTAATCACCCGGCAAGGCGGTGACGTGCACCAGGCCCTCGACGTAGATGTCGGTCAGCTCGACGAACAGGCCAAAGCCGGTCACGGCGGTGATCACACCCGGGAACGACTCGCCCACGCGATCCTTCATGAACTCGCACTTGAGCCAGTTCACCACGTCGCGGGTGGCTTCGTCGGCGCGGCGTTCGCTCATGGAGCACTGCTCGCCCAGTTGTTCCAGGGCCGCTTCGTCGTACGGGTAGATCCGTGCTTTCGGAATGGTCATGGCACCGGCGCGCTTGACGTGCGGGGTGTTCTGCTTGGAATGGATCACGCTGCGGATCGCACGGTGCGTGAGCAAGTCCGGGTAACGGCGAATTGGCGAAGTGAAGTGGGTGTACGCCTCGTAATTCAGGCCGAAGTGGCCCTGGTTATCGGCGCTGTACACCGCCTGGCTCAGCGAGCGCAGCATCACGGTCTGGATCACGTGGTAATCCGGACGGTCCTTGATGCTGGCCAGCAGGGCCTGGTAATCCTTCGGCGTCGGACCGTCCTTGCCTTTGTGCAGGGACAGGCCGAGTTCGCCGAGGAAGGCGCGAAGTTTTTCCAGGCGCTCCGGCGGCGGGCCGTCGTGCACACGGTACAACGCAGGAATTTCGTGCTTCTTGAGGAACTCGGCAGTGGCCACGTTGGCCGCCAGCATGCACTCCTCGATCAGCTTGTGCGCGTCGTTACGGGTGGTCGGGGTGATCGCCGCAATCTTGCGCTCGGAGCCGAAGACAATGCGGGTTTCCTGGGTTTCGAAATCGATCGCGCCACGGGTATGACGGGCACCCAGCAACACCTTGTACAGCGAGTACAACTGCTTGAGGTGCGGGACCACGCCAGCGTATTCGGTACGCAGAGCCTTGGCTTCGCTGGTCTTCGGCGTTTCCAGGATGGTGCTGACCTTGTTGTAGGTCAGGCGTGCCTGGGAGTGGATCACCGCTTCGTAGAACTGGTAGTCGGTCATTTCGCCGGTTTTGGAGATGGTCATCTCGCACACCATGGCCAAACGGTCGACTTTCGGGTTCAGGGAGCACAGGCCGTTGGACAGCTGCTCGGGCAGCATCGGGATCACGCGCTCTGGGAAGTACACGGAGTTGCCGCGCACCTGGGCTTCGTTATCCAGGGCCGAACCGATCTTCACGTAGCTGGACACGTCGGCAATCGCGACGTACAACTTCCAGCCGCCGGAGAACAGGCGCAGCTTGCCAGGCCTGGCTTCGCAGTAGACCGCATCGTCGAAGTCGCGGGCATCTTCGCCGTCAATGGTGACAAACGGCAGATGACGCAGGTCGATGCGTTTTTCTTTGTCTTTCTCTTCGACTTCCGGCTTGAGCTTGGCGGCTTCTTTGAGCACGGCCTCAGGCCAGACATGAGGGATATCGTAGGTGCGCAAGGCAACGTCGATTTCCATGCCCGGCGCCATGTAGTTGCCGACCACTTCAACGATATCGCCCTGGGGCTGGAAGCGCGCCGTTGGCCAGTGGGTGATTTTCACCTCGACGAACTGGCCGACCTTGGCGGCGCCATTACGGCCCGGGGTGATCAGCACTTCCTGCTGGACCTTCGGGTTATCCGGCACAACGAAGCCGATGCCGCCTTCTTCGAAGTAACGACCGACGATGGATTCGTGGGCACGGGACACCACTTCGACGATCACACCTTCACGACGGCCACGGCGGTCCAGGCCAGAAACCCGCGCCAGGGCACGGTCGCCATCGAACACCAGACGCATTTGCGCCGGGCTCATGAACAGGTCGTCGCTGCCATCGTCCGGGATCAGGAAGCCGAAGCCGTCACGGTGGCCGGCAATGCGACCCAGGATCAGGTCCAGCTTGTCGACCGGCGCGTAAGTGCCACGACGGGTGTAGATCAATTGAGCATCGCGCTCCATCGCACGCAGACGGCGGCGCAGGGCTTCAAGCTGGTCTTCGGTGGTCAGACCGAATTCTTCAACCAGTTGCTCACGGCTAGCAGGCGAACCACGATCGGCGAGGTGCGCCAGGATCAGTTCGCGGCTAGGAATAGGGTTTTCATATTTTTCCGCTTCACGAGCGGCCTCGGGATCGAGGGACTGCCAATCGGCCATTAGAGAGTTTTCACCTTGTCTATATGCGGGTTAGTTTGGCATACGCGTATTGAAACGGGAAATTTCAGGTATCAACAAGCGTTTAAAAGCCCTTTGCGACCCCCGGCGCGCACCTTGCACGACCACTGGCGAAATTTTCCAGGCTTTTTTCATGGCAGGGGTTTACAGCTCAAATATCGCTCCGTATAGTGCGCGCCATCGACGACGGCAACGTTGTTGATGCTGCCCAGGTGGTGAAATTGGTAGACACGCCAGCTTCAGGTGCTGGTGATCGCAAGGTCGTGGAAGTTCGAGTCTTCTCCTGGGCACCAAATTCAGATCAAACCCGCGAAAGCGGGTTTTTTCGTTTC
>NZ_JAENSV010000023.1:0-78596 GCF_016613265.1 Pseudomonas sp. MF6751 | reverse complement strand
CCACACAGGCGTTGGTAATACTGGCCCGCAAGCTTGCTCGGGTGGTGTTCGCTCTGCTGAAAGGGCAAAGCGAATATCAACCAAAAGTTGGTTGAGGGTTGCCCCTCAACCATAGAATCTCCCACAGTTGGATCGTGGGGTGTCTAGTAGATAGGTGTTGGCTTTCAGGGCGTCATCGCAGGCAAGCCAGCTCCCACAGTGGGATCGTTGGGGTGTCAGGTAGATAGGTGTTGGCTTTCAGGGCGTCATCGCAGGCAAGCCAGCTCCCACATTTGGATCGCGGCGAGTCAGGCAGATAGGCGTTGGCTGTCATCCCGCACTGGCCTCACTCACCAACCAATCCATCAGCGCGACCAACCCAACCGACGGTTCCTTCCCCGGCGGATACACCAGGAAATACCCCATCCCCGTCGACACCCGCAGTTCAAACGGCGTCGCCAACCGCCCCGCCTTCAGATCCTCGCCAATCAGCGCACTGTCGCCCATCGCCACCCCGGAGCCCTGGGACGCCACGGTCATTGCCAAGTCCAAGGTTTCGAAGTGATGCCGTTGGATGGGATCGCTCAAGCAGGCATTGGCAGCCTTGAGCCACAACGCCCAGTCGCGCTCGTCTCGGGTCGGGTGCAACAGTACCTGATGCTGCAAATCCTGCGGCGTACGCAAACTGCCCAGCAACCCAGGCACGCAGACCGGCGTGAGACGCTCGTCGAACAGATGCCGCGCCTCGGCCGACTGCCCGGCGATGGGCCCATAGATCACCGCCGCGTCAAACGTCTCACGACGAAAGTCGACGTTATAGGCCACCGTCGTGGTGAGCTCCACCGGCACATCCGGGCGTTCTTTTTGCCATTGCAGCAAGCGCGGCAACAACCAGCGCATCACGCAGGTGGACGCTTTGAGCTGCAAGGTGCGGCGCCGGTCACCGATGTGCTCCACCGCGTCAGCGAGCAAGCCAAACACCTGTTGCGCGCATGCCAGCCATTCGCGCCCCTCCTCCGTCAGGCTCAAGCCCCGCGCCTGGCGCTGAAACAAGGCATAGCCCAACTGGCTTTCCAACCCGGCCACCTGCCGGCTCACCGCGCCCTGGGTGATGTGCAGGTGTTCGGCGGCACGGGTGAAGTTGCAGCACTGGGCCGTGACCCAGAAGGTGTGCAACGCAGGTAACGGTGGGAGGCGTTTCATCGGGGCGCAGCCATGACGGGAGGACATGGCGAGTATGACTTTTTATCGATTGTTGCCGCCACCGGCCAACCGCTCCAATAGCGCTTCGAATCCATCACAAGAGCGACCTGTATGGCGACCTGCGGCGAAGTATTGGTGCACCTCCTGGAACGCTACGGCGTGGACCACGTGTTCGGCATTCCCGGCGTACACACCGTGGAGCTGTACAGGGGCTTGGCGCGCTCCAGTATTCGGCATGTGACCCCGCGCCACGAACAGGGTGCCGGCTTCATGGCCGACGGTTATGCGCGCACCTCTGGCAAGCCCGGCGTGTGCTTTATCATCACCGGCCCCGGCATGACCAATATCACCACGGCCATGGGCCAGGCTTATGCCGACTCGATCCCGATGCTGGTGATATCCAGCGTGCAGTCACGCAGCCAACTGGGCGGCGGGCGCGGCAAGTTGCATGAGCTGCCGAACCAGAGCGCGCTGGTGGCCGGGGTGGCGGCGTTCTCCCACACCTTGATGTCGGCGGCGGAACTGCCGGGCGTGCTGGCGCGGGCGTTTGCGTTGTTCCAGGCCGGTCGGCCGCGCCCGGTTCATATCGAGATCCCCCTGGATGTGTTGGTGGAAAATGCCGACGCGTTGCTGGGCAGCACGCCTGTCAGCGTCGCCCGCGCTGGCGCGGCACCGGCGGCCGTGCAGCAGATGAGCCAGAGGCTGGCTGCGGCCAAGCGCCCGCTGATCCTGGCCGGTGGCGGCGCCATTGACGCCGCCACCGAACTGACCCGCCTCGCAGAAGCCCTCGGCGCGCCCGTGGCCCTGACCATTAACGCCAAGGGCCTGTTGCCCGCCGCGCACCCGCTGCTGGTCGGCTCCACGCAAACACTGCCCGCCACCCGTGCCTTGGTGGCTGAAGCCGACGTGGTATTGGCCATCGGCACCGAGTTGGCAGAGACCGACTACGACGTCACCTTCGCCGGTGGTTTCAACATTCCCGGTGCGCTGTTGCGCATCGATATTGACCCGGACCAGACCGTGCGCAACTACCCGCCCCAAGTGGCACTGGTGGCCGACGCGCGCATTGCCGCCCAGGCCCTGCTTACCGCACTCAACCGCCAGCCGCTGGCGCCGCGCACTGCCGACTGGGGTGCAGCACGCGTCGCCCGTTTGTGGGCCGAGCTGGAGCCTGCCTGGGACGCTGCGACGCGTGCGCAAACCCGGTTTCTCAACGCGGTTCTGGAGGAGTTGCCCGGCGTGGTGTTCGTGGGCGACTCCACTCAACCGGTGTACAGCGGCAACCTGACCCTGAACCTCGACCACCCACGCCGCTGGTTCAATTCCTCCACCGGTTACGGCACCCTGGGTTATGCCCTGCCTGCGGCCATTGGTGCCTGGCTCGGGCGCGGCGATGGCCAACCGGTGGTGTGCCTGATCGGCGACGGCGGCCTGCAATTTACCCTGCCGGAGCTGGCCAGCGCGGTGGAAGCGCGTACACCGGTGATCGTGCTGCTGTGGAATAACCAGGGTTATGAAGAGATCAAGAAATACATGGTCAACCGTGACATCGAGCCGGTGGGTGTGGACATCTACACGCCGGACTTTATCGGCGTGGCCAAGGCCTTGGGTTGCGCGGCAGAAAGCATCCGCGGCATCGAACATCTTCGCACCGCATTGCATGCTGCTGCAGATCGCCAGGGGCCGACGCTGCTTGAAATCGACCAGGGGCGGTGGGAGTTGCCGAGTCTGTGATCCCGGCCTGCCAGCCAACACCCCATGCGCGCTTACCTCACCACTCGGCATCCGCATTTTTTCAATAGCCCCTGCGACTTTCTGATTTGCCCCGCTGCACGCTCCATGGCCTGATTCGCCCTTGTTCATTCAAGGCAGGCCCATGGAAAACGTTCAGGCAAAATCCACCTCCGCACTATGGCTGATGATCAGCGTGGTGCTCGTCGCTCTCAACTTGCGCCCCTCGATGGCGGCCGTGGGGCCCTTGCTGGCGTCGATTCGTGCGGATGTGCCGCTAAGTTTCAGCAGCGCCGCCTTACTGACCATGTTGCCGGTCATGGCCATGGGCCTGGCGATGTTCTTTGGCATGGGCCTGGCCAAGCGCGTGGGCGAGCATCGCAGCATTGTGCTGTCGCTGCTGGTGATTGGGCTGGCGACCTTGTCGCGGTTGTTCCTGGATTCGGCACTGGAACTGATCGTGAGTGCCATCGCGGCGGGAGTCGGCATTGCGCTGATTCAGGCATTGATGCCGGCGCTGATCAAGTCGCGGTTCAGCGCCAATGTCTCGTTATTCATGGGCCTGTATGTCACCGCGATCATGGGCGGCGCGGCCCTGGCTGCTTCGTTCTCGCCGTTGGTGCAAGCCCGGACCAGCAGTTGGCGTATCGGCCTGGCTATCTGGGCACTGCTGGCGTTGCTGGCCCTGGTGTTCTGGTATGCGCAGCGTGCGGCTCTGCCGCCGTTGCCTCAAGCCGGTTCGGGCCCTCAGGAGGCTTTTTCCAGCAATCGCCGCGCCTGGTTGCTGGCGATCTTTTTTGGCCTCGGCACCGCGTCCTACACCTGTGTGCTGGCGTGGCTGGCACCCTACTATGTCGAGCAGGGTTGGAGTGAACAGAATGCCGGCTTGCTGCTGGGATTCTTGACCGCCATGGAAGTGATCTCCGGCCTGGTCACCCCGGCCATCGCCAACCGCCACCAGGATAAGCGTGGCGTGGTGGCGGTGTTGCTGGTGCTGATCATCCTGGGTTTCTGCGGGCTCATTCTCAGCCCGCAACACTGGAGCCTGTTGTGGCCCTGCCTGCTCGGCCTGGGGATTGGCGGCCTGTTTCCGATGAGCCTGATCCTGTCCCTGGACCACCTCGACAACCCGCGCCGCGCCGGTGGCCTTACCGCCTTTGTGCAGGGCATCGGTTATCTGATCGCCGGCCTGTCGCCGCTCATCGCCGGCATGATCCGCGACCAATTGGGCAGCTTCGAATGGGCCTGGTGGTCATTGATGGCAGTGAGCGGGCTAATGCTGCTGATCGTCATGCGTTTCGACCCGGCGCATTACGCACGCCATATCCGCTGACGTCGTATTACAAACATTTTTTGTCCCACACAAAACATTGAAGGGTCCTACAGAGCTTTCTATTGGTACGAGCGTTCCGTTAACATTTTGCTCAGTCTTGTACTGAGTTCGGTACAAAGGGTTTACGGACGAAACCGATGCTAAACAGTAACTTGCTCAGAAAGCTCGATATGCAGGATTTGATGGTGTTTATCGCCGTCTACGACCAGAGCAGCGTTACCGAGGTGTCTGAAACGCTGTTCGTCAGCCAGTCCACCGTGAGCTATAGCCTGAAGAAGCTGCGCACCAGCTTTGAAGATGAGCTGTTTATCAACACCCGCGCAGGCATGCGTCCTACGTACAAGGCCACCACCATGTACGAGCACGTGCACAAGATTCTGGAAAGCATCAACCTGTGCCATGCCGGTGGCCAGGCTTTTGATCCGACCCAACAGGCCGTGACCTTCAATGTGTGCGCGCCGGAATATTTCGAACAGTTGATCCTGCCGCGCCTGCTGAAGCGCTTCGACCATGCCGACCTGCCGGTAATCGTCAATGTGCAGAAGCTGGAAACCGACATCCCCGCCGACGACCTGCGTGAAGGTCGCCTGGACCTGGTGATCTGCTTCGGCCCGCACTTTCACCGCGCTCACAAAGACTTCAAGACCCAGATGCTGTTGGAGGACGACTTGGTCTGCGTGTGCGACCAACGCTCAGCGCCCAGGGAACAGGCGTTCAGCCTGCAATCCTTCGTTGAGCGGCGCCACGTATTCCCTACGCCGTGGACCTCCGACACCAACATGATCGATGGCTGGCTTGCGCGCCAGGCCCGCAAGCGTCAGGTGATTGCACGGGCCAACAGCTACAGCGCGGCATTGAAGATGATTGCCGGCACTGACTTCATCGTCACCTTGCCCCGCCGCGTGCAAAAGTTACTGGCACCGGCGCCGGCATTCGGTGTTTGCGAAGCACCTAACGGTTTGCCGGGGTTCACCCTGGATATGCAGTGGAACGAAACCAGTGGGCAGGACAGCGCCAATACCTGGTTTCGGGAACAAGTGGTGAAGGTGTGTGCGGATCAGGGTTTGTTATAGGAACACGCCTGATCAAGCTCTCCACCCCCTGATCAGATAGCCAGTGACGTTCGGCGCTTAGTGACAGCCTGCGATGCAACATCCCGAGCGACCGGGCAATCGATATGGCAGTCTGCTATTACTTTGACCATCCATGCCAGAAACTTCTTTACGGCACCTGAACGCTCACGCCCCGGCACGCACACAGCTGAAAACTGCGCGCCCGGAATCTTGATGTCGGGTCTGTAAGGAATCAGCAATCCATTCGCAACATAGTCTGCCGCCAAGACCGTGCTCGCCAGCGTCAAGCCATGCCCGGCAATAGCGGCCTGGAGCGCAAAATGCTCATCGTTGTATTCACGATAGACCGCGTTTGATAGCCAACTTTCATGATTCGCAGCCGTGCACCAGGACGCCCAACTAATTGAAGCGGGCGATGACGTAGCCCAACGTATATTTATAAGTTTCAACGACGTTTCAACTTCCTCTTGCCTCCAGTGGGCATGAGAGAAAACACCAAACTGTTCGCGCATAAGCGCGTGGCTGTACAAGTCTGGAAAATCGCGAAACCCACAACGAATAGCTAAATCAACAGATGAGTCACGAAACAAATCCACCACTTCATTACTGGTTTCAACACTGACATGAATGTCTGGATGTTCACTATAAAATTTCGCCAGCCGGGGAATCAACCATAAAGACGCAAATGCTGGCGTGGTAGAAACTCGGAGTGTGTTGGAGTCGGCGGGTGGCTTGAGCGAAGACATACTACCGCTTATATCCAGAAACGAAAGATGCACTTTTGAATATAGCCTCTCACCGTTCGCTGTGAGTTGAACACCGTGGGGAGTGCGCACAAAAAGCATACTGCCCAGTAAGTTTTCAAGTGTTTTTATTTGTTGTGATACTGCCGCTGGGGTAACAAACAACTCTGCGGAGGCTGCTTTAAACCCACCGAGTCTTGCGGCAGATTCAAATGCACGAATGGCTGTCAACGGCAATTTTGCGAACATTAATCAATCCCCCTTCCATGGTAAAAAAACTAAGCCAGGCTTACTTTATCTGATTTGCCTTCGCTTTCATAGAAGTGAATTCTAGGCTACGCCACCTAGCGGGTATCAGGAGGCGCGTCGATCGAGAATGTCGAGTCCCTACTGACAGCGCTTGCGGATTGACGGAATTCTTTAGTCTAACTAATGACACTGGCCTATATACGGTCTATCCCTGAGTGCACTTCAGCGTTCATGGAGTAGGTCTCGTTGCGCCTTTTTTAGAGCAAATGGTGCATTCATGGAAAAGAACATACCTATCATTGACGTCGGTAGTTTGACGCAGGGAGCAGAGATATCACCATATCTAGTAAAGGAGATCGACAACGCGTGCAGGGAGGTCGGATTTTTCACCGTCGTCAATCACGGTGTAGATAACACGCTTATTTCAACTGTCTTCTCTCAGATAGAATCGTTTTTTGACCTGCCTGTTCAGGCCAAGGAAAAAATCGAAATTCATAAATCCCCCTATATGCGTGGCTACTTTAGCGAAGGCGCTGATAAGTCGGATGGCATATTGGGCGATGTCAAAGAGGGTTTTGACATGGCGGCGGACTTGTCGCTTGACGACGAGTTCGTAAAAGCCAAAATACCTTTTTACGGCCCCAATGTATGGCCAGAGGAATTACCCGACTTCAAGCTTGCGATGACGGAATATCACTCGCAAATGCTTGCGTTCGGAAAAAAACTGCTAAACGTGTTTGCCCTTGCGCTCAATATGCCGATCGATTACTTCGATGATAAATTCAAGAAGCCGATGGCCCAATTGAGAGTCCTGCGTTATCCCTCCACCCAATATACGCAGGGAGCGCCGATGGGTGCTGGAGAGCATACAGACTTCGGCTGGATCACCATGATCTCGGAAAGTGCCACCGGGGGGTTGGAGGTACAGAGTGCCAACGGCACCTGGATCAAAGTCAAACCCATCCCAAATGCCTTTGTCGTCAATGTCGGGGATCTAATGTCTCGCTGGACGAATGACCGTTACAAGGCAACGCTGCATCGAGTGATAAATACCTCCGGCAAATTACGCCATTCGGCGGCGTTCTTTATGGACCCAGACTACACCGCCAAAGTGGAGTGCCTGCCCAGCTGTTGCGCAGACGGCAGTCCCGCGAAATACGGAGCGATCATCGCGGGTGAGTACATGGACCAGAGGTTCTTGGAAACCACCACATTTCGTGAACTTGAACCCAACTAGTAGGAGTATTGAACGTGCTAGGTAAAGAATACACATTCTATCTATCAGCGATCGTAGCGATACTGGGCACCGTGGGCTATCACATGCTCATGAAGAAAATACCGTCTACGATCAACCCCTTGGTTTCAATTGTCAGTATTTATGTGGCGATCGTTATCCTGTCCACCTTGATGTTGCCGTTTTTTTTGGGCAGTGGAACGTTACTCGCGGGTTTGAAGCAAATGACCTGGCTTCAGGGAGGCATCGCGTTTTGCATCTTGATGATGGAAATCGGCTTTTTGATGATGTATCGCAGTGGATGGGACCTCAGTACGGGCAATATCGTTACCGGCGCCATTATCAATATTGCGCTCGGCTTCATCGGGGTATTTCTGCTTAAAGAAGGACTCTCTTATTTAAATATTGCCGGTGTTTTATTGTGCATCGTCGGCGTGATACTGATCGGCTACAAATCCAGTAGCAGCGAACAACCCGTGGACGCGGATACGCACGCTACGGTCTCGCTAGTACCACCTTCACTGGTGCCAGATGCAACAGCAAAAGAACCCTAGCCAGCCGTACACCTGCGATACATCTCTGGCATTGTGTATGCACACATATTCAAGCCCCGCCGCTAGTTCCACATGCGCACGGAAATGATTACACCTGTCCAGGCATGATCGGTTGTTCAATGCTAGCCCCCAAACCAGCTCAATAAGCGTTTCAGTGATTTTGCTCTTGAAGGTGATGAGATGTCTTTACTGTATGCTGATAATTATCTGCGCGCCATCAAAGACGCCAACGTGAAAACCCTGCTTATTTCAATAGCTAAAGAGCGAAGAATGTTGCCATCGGTGATGGTACTAAGTGCAATAGCATCCTTCACTGTAGGGGGCATATTCCTGGCGTATACTCAACAGATCGTTGCGGTACTCGGTGCGATTATCTTGATTGCCCTTGCCAAAATCTGGTCCTGGTACCTGAGCCACGATTGCGCGCACAACTCTGTTTTCAAGTCGAAGAAAGTCAATTCTGTCATCGGAGAGTTGCTGTCTTTCCTTAACGGTCTCTCTTTCTTTTCATTTGAAGCCTATAGAAAAGATCATGTTCGCCATCATGCGGAAAAAATTGATATTGGTGGGTTCGATAGCGGTCACTTTGCTGTCGCTCACCCGAGGCTATTCAGTGCAATCATTGTTGCAGAAAAAATATATCTTCCCGCCTTCTACTATGTGATCAAGCTTACCAATGTTTACTCCGTGATATTCAGTGGCAGCAGGCGCGAAGTTGCAAGGGGTATTGGAAGCCTGTGCATTTACGTTGTAGCCTTCGCTACGTTTGCCCGATTCTCCCTGATACTTGTGGTGGTATGGCAAGCCTCCTCCTTCCTTAGGATACACATCGTACGATTCGTCGACTGTTTCCAGCATTCTTTCCAGCAAGTGTATACGGCGGGAGAAAAGCTAACCCATGGAAAACACTACGAAATCCAAAATACCTTCTCCGTACCAGTGGCAAGAAAGTTTACCTTCCTCAATCTGATTATTTTGAATTTTGGTTACCACGCGGCCCACCACTGCTTTCCAACGTGCCCTTGGTATATGTTGCCGCAACTGGAAGCTGCAATAATCAAACAGTTGCGGCTTTACGGAGTATCTGACACAAGAGAAGAAAGCACGCCATTCTTCAACTTCTTGACTGCCTATCATCGTGGGCGGTTATCAAGAATCATCAGCACCGATGAAGGACAGCCCTATGATGCTGATGGCCAATTTAACACCCATCACTTCACCGGTGCGTATACAGATAAGCTCTTAGGTTGAGTCACTCACTCAGGTCGGGCCTTATCAAAGCATGGACACTGTCAGGTCGTGGATACGGAGCCCCCCACCTCAGCGCTTGAAAGTCGTAACTTACTTATAACTCAACTCATGACAAATCAATCAGATCTATAAAGGAGTGCGTGTGGACGATTCATGTGCAGACGCCAACAGCTTCTGGCTGACGGCTGTTGAAAAAGAGAGTATTCGGGACGCGCTCATAGACATTTGTTACGAGCCAACGGGCGGGCGAGACTACATCCACCTCATTCGCATGACCGCTTATCAAAAGTTTCCCGCGCGACTTCTAAAAAAGCTTGAATCACTTAAAGATGACGATGCTTCTTATTGTGTATTTGAGAACCTTCCGATTGATGACACATTTGGCAGCCCGCAAGGCGACGCTAATAGCTTGAACTTCAAAAGTGGTTATCTTTCTGAAAATGTGCTGGTTGCCCTGGGCAGTTTGATAGCGGAGCCCTACTCCATCAAGCATGAGGGGCCAAAACTGGTCAATGACTTGGTACCGCATCCGGAGGCCGTAGGCGAGTATACCGGCAACGGTTCGGACCTGGAGTTGGACCTGCACACCGAAAATGCCTTTCAGGCTTATGACTCCCGTGGAGACACCTCGCCGCTGGCTCTTCTGCTTCTCGGCGTTCGCGGTGACCCTGCCGGGGTGGGCCCGAAAACCTGGGTGGCCGATGCGAGGGAAGCCCTTCAGGTTCTGGAACAGGCCGATATTGAAATCCTATATGGCAAACATTTCATCATTCGTCAGCCCTACCGCTGGAGGAACAGTGCCGCAGGCGCGAAAGAAACTCATGTGTACCCAATTCTGAGCGGCCCGCTGACTCACCCTAGAGTCACTGCTGCGTTTTACCCGGACATGGTAATTGCCGCCGATCACGAAGCACAAAATACCCTGTTGAGGTTTTACAACGCGCTTAAAAGCGTAGCGCGGCCGCTGGACATTCAACCTGGCAAGTTGGTGTACATCAACAATCGTTTCATGCTCCATTCGCGTGACAAGTTCACCCCCAGTTTCGATCCAGAGGGGCATGCGTATCGTTGGATCCAGCGTTTGTTCATCACGAACAACTTGTGGAACTTCCGTTCATTCAACAAGTGTGGCGCGCGGATCTTCGAACCCGTTACTCGATGATATAAAGAGATAAATTAAATGTCGAACCATAAGCCATATACATCAATTATTCATAATATAGGCACTTTCCTCACGGGTGATCTCGCGTCTCCACTCATTACAGCAGATACCCTCGTCAGTGTTGATGGAATGATCACCTACGTTGGTCAGGCAGCAGATGTGGATTTTTCACACGCAGACCTGCTGATTGACGCCAAGCAGAGCACGGTCATGCCAGGTTTGATCGACAACCACACTCACCCGACCCTGGGTGAGTACAGCCCGCGCTCTGGCAACCACAATTGGATCTGGCACTCCTTGCAGGGCGGCGTGACGACCATGATCTCTGCCGGGGAAGTGCACGTTCCGGGGCTACCGACCGACAGGGTCGGTACTATCGCCATGGCAATCGCAGCGCAGCGCTCTTTCTCCAATGCGCGCCCTAGCGGAATAAAAATGGAAGCCGGCGCGCCACTGCTCAACGATGAATTTTCGGATGAGGATTTCGCCGCAATGGTTGCTCAAGGCATCAACCAACTGGGAGAGGTCGGGATAGGCCCGGTCAAGTCAGTCAGTCGTGCAGCTGAATTGGTCAAGATGGCTCGCAAACACGGCATGACCTCCATTACCCACACGGGCGGTCCTTCAATTTCTACCTCCCAGAGCATGGGTGCAGAAGAGATCCTTGAAATTGCGCCCGATATCATCGGGCATATCAATGGCGGCTATACCGCACTGGCACCCAGCCAAATCAGATGCCTGTGTGAAGGCTGTCTGGGTGCCTTGGAAATCGTACATAACGGCAACGAGTTCGCGGCGGTTACCACCCTGAATTACGCACGAGAAATGAACCAACTGGATCGTATCGTCATTGGCACGGATTCTCCTGCCGGATGTGGGGTTCCCGCGCTTGGCATGCTCAGGGCAATTGCCTTGCTCAGTAGTTTCGGCGACGTTCCACCGGAAAAGGCCGTCTGTTTCGCAACGGGTAACACCGCCAAGGTGAGAAAGTTGAATCGCGGGATTCTGGGCGTCGGAAGAGAAGCCGACATTCTGATCGCCTGTGGGCCTTTGGGAGGAGCGCAACCCAGCGTACTTGGAAGTTTCAGCAGTGGTGACCTTCCAAGTATTACCTCGATTCTGATCGATGGGCGCCTGGTCGTGAGGCAATCCAGGAACTCGCCACCGCCATCTGTCACACCTGAAATAACTCTGCGTACCTAATAGCAGCGTCCCGAAAGGGACGTCGCCTCGAGAGCACTCATATGCATAGAATTCTGCCCGAAATTACGCGCAGAGGGCCTACCGTACTCGCATGCGGTTGCGCAATTGGATTGGCGATTCCCTATCTTGCAGACTTGGCGAGGCCATTGCTCCCCGTCATGGTTTTCATATTTGTTCTGGGCACTCTCCTGCGTATTAACAACGCTGAAGTCATCACGGCAGCCAGAAACTTGAAAATATCCCTGATATTTCCAGCCCTGATGGTGGTGGCTTGCCCTTATATTTTTGGAATGCTTTCGCTTTACCTCACCGGCAATCAAGAACTTTCCCTTGCGATAGCCATCGCTGTTGCCGCCCCGCCCGCCAGCGGAAATGCAGCCGTCGCGAGAATGCTCGGGCTTGACCCTTCCATGTCACTGGTGACTGCGCTCTGCTCAATGGCAATTATCCCTGTCACCGCTCCGCTGATACTCCACCTATTCGCTGATGGCCTTTCACTCTCCTTGAACCCCGTTGATCTGGCGATCAGACTGGCCGTGTTGATAGGAGGCGCCGAAGGTGCTGCTATTTTGATACGTCGTTTTTCGCACACCTTCGTCGCCACGCACGGCCTGGCTATTGACGGTATTGTCGTCATCGCGCTTTTCCTCTTTGCAGTAGGCACGATGGCGGGCATGCAGCAGGTAATTCTGGAGACCCCTTCGTTGGCCATCTCAATGATCGCCATCGCTTACTGCATCAACGTCTGCCTGCAGCTTCTCATGGGCTGTTTATATCCCGGGTCATTGATCGCCAAGTTCACCATGGCACTCAACGGTGGCAATAGAAATGTTGGGCTATTATGGTCTGCTCTTGGTGTCAGCTTATCGCCCACAATGGCGTTGTATTTTGCATGCTGCCAACTGCCTATTCACACCATGCCGAAGATACTGCAGTTTGTTTTACCCAAAGTTGAAAGCTATTTGAACAAACTGGTTTTAAGCAAGAATCGAATTTGAGCTATTACCGCCTGGAACTGCATAAAAATGATACTCACGCCAGAAAATATCAGGCAGATTGCCGAACGCTCTTCGCTGGAGACTACTGCCTGCTCTTGTATTCGGGGCTTGTCGCAGGGATGGGAAACCTTACCCAAAACACTCGAGGCGAGCAGCCTGTTGCGCTTCCTAGGCGAAATCTCGACCGATAGGGCACAAGAACTCAGCCTTGAGGAATACCACCCGAACGGTACCCATTTCTGGTCTGAAGACGCGCCTATCTGCTTTGATTTCTTTCCTTATAATATTTCAAGCATCTGGGGCTGTAAGTGTTGCGCGCGAGCATTCCTCAGGTTTACAGAAGCAGGCGCCTATCACTCCGAGCAACGCATCCGTATTTTGCGTGCGTCGCTGATTGGCAACCCCGTTCAAGAAGAGCACGTTCAGGATTAGCCGTTCTTGAGGCGCCCCCTCCTGCCCCTAGCACGGGTATAAACCTCAGGCTTTATTCGCTACCAACCCGCGATCACTCATGAATGCCTCCAGCCGCGAGCGCATCCAGCGTTCCGCCGGGTCTGTGTCAACGTGGCTGAGCCACACCATGGACAAATCCAGGGTCGGGGTTTCGAACGGGAACGGCTCGCAGAACAGATTCCCGCTGGCGGCCATGGCCTGAGCGGTGTAATCCGGCAGGCTGGCGATCATGTCGGTGCCGGCAAGCAAGGCCGGCAACGAACTGTATTGCGGCACCGAGAGCACTACATGGCGTTTGCGGCCCACCTCTGCCAGCCACTCATCGGCAAACCCGGCCACATTGGCGGTGTGGGACACCAGCACGTGGGGCCGCGCACAATATTCGTCAAGGGTCAGCGGGGTGTCCGAGGCATCGGCGCGCAGCAGGCACGGGCGGATGTGCCGCAACAGCTTGCGCTTGGCATTGGCCGGCAAGCCGCGGGTCTGGGTGATGCCGACGGTAATATCGCCAGAAGCCAGCAGGTCGGGAATGCGCCAATAATCCACATGCTGCACCACGAACACCACCTGCGGCGCTTCCTGACGCAAGGCTCGTAGCAAGGGTGGCAGCAGGCCGAACTCAACGTCATCGGACAGGCCGATGCGGAAAGTCATGGTGCTGATGGACGGGTCGAAATCATGGGTCAGGCTCAGGGCCGAAGACAGCGAGTCCAGGGCCGGCGACAGGTGCTGGATGATCTCCTCGGCGCGCGCCGTAGGCTCCATGCGATGGCCGACACGAATAAACAGTGGGTCGTTGAACAGGGTACGCAGGCGGTTGAGGGCCGAACTGATGGTCGGTTGGCCGAGAAACAGCTTCTCCGCCACCCGCGTCACATTGCGCTCGAGCATCAGTGCTTCAAAGACCACCATCAGATTGATGTCGGCCTTGCGTAATTCATTGCGATTCATCGGCGCCTGCCCCTTTCCCCAAGACAAGCGGCAGTTTAGGAAGGCTGCGGGGCTGCGTCTATGTGCGTACTGCTCAATAAACGGGTTGGGGACGGTAAATCTGCGTTTGAAGGTTGCCGCTGCGCTTAAAAATGTGGGAGTGGGCTTGCTCGCGAAGGCGGTGTCAGTCAACGGAGTCGTCGGCTGATCCACCGCCTTCGCGAGCAAGCCCACTCCCACAATTAGACCGCGTTTACCTGACTCAAGGCTTGAGCGGTCGCTCTTGGTCACGCTCGGAAAGCTCGGTGCCATCGTCCGGATGCTTCCAGGTTTGCGGCTTTTCGTCTTCGTGCTGCCGCCGGGGTTCTTCACGCTCCGGCTCGTTGTGCTGCTTGTGTTCGTTCCCCATAACAGCCTCCG
The DNA here is from genome assembly GCF_016613265.1 of Pseudomonas sp. MF6751. Lineage (NCBI taxonomy): Bacteria > Pseudomonadati > Pseudomonadota > Gammaproteobacteria > Pseudomonadales > Pseudomonadaceae > Pseudomonas > Pseudomonas sp. MF6751. Next base: position 64,080 of record NZ_JAENSV010000023.1, on the reverse strand, counting down.
TCCATAAGAATTGGAAACAGCTTCAAGCATAGGACACGGCGGGTTGTTTTGAAGCCGGGATAGATTGATAGCCAATACGCATCAATTCATCCAAATTAGTCACTTATCATTTCTAAATGTGTCAGCCACTATCCCAAGTCTTAAGCGAAACAAGCACTTTAAAAAGAACGCTGGAGACACAAAACCATGACAACCCCTTCCCGGCCTGCGGCTGCCCCCTCGAAAGTAGGCGCGGTATTGCGCGTTACTTCGGGCAATTTCCTCGAACAGTTCGACTTCTTTCTGTTCGGTTTCTACGCCACCTATATCGCTGCCGCGTTCTTCCCGGCCGCTAATGAGTTTGCGTCATTAATGATGACCTTCGCCGTGTTCGGCGCTGGCTTCCTGATGCGTCCATTGGGCGCGATTATTCTGGGTGCCTACATCGATGACGTGGGCCGTCGCAAAGGCTTGATCGTGACCTTGTCGATCATGGCCAGCGGTACGCTACTGATCGTACTGGTGCCGAGTTATCAGACCATCGGCCTGTGGGCGCCGTTTCTGGTGCTGCTGGGGCGCCTGCTGCAAGGTTTCTCGGCCGGTGCAGAGCTGGGTGGCGTGTCGGTGTACCTGTCCGAAATGGCCACGCCGGGCCGTAAAGGCTTCTACACCAGTTGGCAGTCGGGCAGCCAACAGATCTCCATCGTCGTCGCCGCGGCCCTGGGTTATGGCCTGAACGTGTGGATGGAACCTGCGGTGGTGGCCGATTGGGGCTGGCGGATTCCGTTTGCCGTCGGTTGCGTGATCATCCCGTTTATCTTTGTGTTGCGTCGCAACCTGCAGGAAACCGAAGAGTTCGCCAACCGCAAGCATCGCCCAACCATGCGTGAAGTGATGGCGACCCTGGTGAAGAACTGGACCGTGGTCATCGGCGGCATGCTGATGGTGGCCATGACCACCACCGCGTTCTACCTGATCACCGTGTACGCACCGACTTTCGGTAAAACCGTGTTGCACCTGAGCACCTCGGACGCCTTGCTGGTGACCTTGCTGGTCGCGATCTCGAACTTTTTATGGCTGCCGATCGGCGGCACGTTAAGCGACCGCTTCGGCCGCAAACCAGTGTTGATTGCCATGACGGTGCTGACTGTCCTTACGGCTTATCCAGCGCTGTCCTACGTGGTCAACGCCCCCAGCTTTGCGCACATGCTGGAAACCCTGCTGTGGTTCTCGTTCCTGTATGGCATGTATAACGGCGCGATGATCCCGGCGCTCACCGAAATCATGCCGGTGGAAGTACGCGTGGCGGGTTTTTCCCTGGCTTACAGCCTGGCGACAGCAGTGTTCGGTGGCTTCACGCCAGCGATCTCCACCTGGTTCATTCACATCACCGAAGACAAGGCTTCACCTGCGTATTGGATGATCTTCGCCGCGCTGTGTGCATTGTGTTCGACCCTGGCGTTGTATCGCCGCGCCAATACCCGTGGCCAAGTCATGCAGGAGGCTGCGCAATGAAGCCGCTGTTCAAGACCCTCGCTGCTGTCGTCCTCGGCACCCTGGCGCTATCAGCCCAGGCCGAACAACTCAAGGTCATGACCTCGGGCGGCTTCACCGCCGCGTATAAATTGCTCGGCCCGCAATACGCCGAGCAAAGCGGTGACACCCTCGACACCATCCTTGGCCCGTCCATGGGCAAGGCGCCGGAAGCGATTCCCAACCGCCTGGCCCGTGGTGAACAGGCCGACGTGGTGATCATGGTCGGCTATGCCCTGGATGAACTGATCAAACAAGGCAAAGTCGACCCCGCCTCCCGCGTGGAATTGGCGGACTCGCGGATCGGCCTGGTGGTGAAGGAAGGTGCGGCCAAACCTTCGATCAATACCGATGCCGAGCTCAAGGCTGTGTTGAGCCAAGCCAAGTCGGTGGCCTATTCGGATAGCGCCAGCGGGGTGTATGTCGAGAAGGAATTGTTCAAGAAACTCGGCATGCCGGCCAAGGGCACCATGATCGAACGCGTGCCGGTGGGCGAGCAGGTGGCCAAGGGCGATTACGAGGTCGGCTTGCAACAAGTGGCGGAATTGTTGCCAGTCAAGGGCGTGACGTTCGTAGGCAAGATCCCGGAAGACGTGCAGTCGGTGACGCGCTTTGCCGCCGGTATTCCAGTGAACGCCAAACACCCTGAGCAGGCCAAGGCGCTGTTGCAGTTCATGGCATCGCCCGAGGCCCAGCCGGAGGTGCAATCCACCGGCCTGGACTCGGTGTCACGCTGACCGGAACGGCATCTCCCGCACCAGTCGCTCCAACTCCAGCGCCGCCGGTGGCAACGTCCGCCCGCGGCGCTTGATCAAGCCTACATTGCGCAGCACCTGGGGCTCCACCAGCGGCACACTGACCAGAATCGGGTGAGTGTGCGCCGGCATCGCAATAGACGGCACCATCGCTACGCCCAACCCCGCCTCCACCAGCCCGATCATGGTGGTCACGTGGTGCGTCTCGCAGATACTCGGCTTTTTCACCCGCACCCCACGCAGGGCCTGGTCGAGCAGGAAGCGGTTGCCCGACGTCTTGTCCACCTCGATGTAGTCATGCTCATAGGCCTCGGTCCAGCTCACGCTGTCACGCCCAGCCAAAGGGTGATCACGCCGACAGGCCAGCACGTAGCGCTCCTGCAGCAGCAACTCGAATTCCACCTCATCGGCCAGGCTGCCGCTGAAACTCACGCCAAAGTCCGCCTCGCCACTGGCTACCGCATTGCACACCTCGCCGGCACTGGCATCCAGCACCCGCAGGCGAATCTTCGGATACAGCTTGTGGAACTCGGAGATCACGTGGGGCATGAAGTAGTACGCGGTAGACGGCACGCAGGCGATGGTGACATTACCCATGCGCGTCGAGGCGACGTTGCTGATACCCATCAGCGCGATGTCGAGATCGTCGAGCATGCGCTCGACCTGGGGCAAAAATGCACGCCCGACCATGGTCAGGCTGACCCGCCGAGTGGTGCGTTCGAACAGCTTTACATCCAGCGCGGACTCGAGCTTTTCGATACGCCGGCTGAGGGCCGGTTGCGAGATACGGATGGCCTCGGCAGCGCCACGAAAACTGCCCTTGTCCACCACGGCGCGGAAAGCTTGGAGGTCGTTGAGGTCGAAGTTGATGATCACGGGAGGCAGGCCAAAGGTGGTCGAGGTGGCGAGCATTATCGTATGGGAGCGGGTGGGACGCCATGTGTGCCGAGATGGTTTGCCGAGATCATCCTGTTACACATATGAAGTCATACATATCAGCAGGTTATCAGCCACCTACGGCAACGCGATCGCCAAAACGGGTCAATACTTTCGGCCTGACCTACACAACTGGAGACGTAGCAACTCATGGAAACCTACCCCTTCTGGATAGACGACGAGGCGCCGGGCATCGGCATCGATCAGTTGCTTCTTGCATCGCGCCAATGGTCGAGTAGGATTGAATCCCACTCACACCTGGCGGATACCCCCATGCGCTCAACCCAGCAAATGAGCATCACCTTGCCCCTTGAAATGGCTGCCCTGGTCAAAGCCAAGGTGGCTGCTGGCGAATATGCCAGCGAAAGTGAAGTGATTCGCGACGGCCTGCGGGCGTTGCTGGCGCGTGATCGTGCCATGGAGGATTGGCTCAGAGCCGAAGTCATCCCCGCAGCGACCGCCCTTGAGGCGAAGCCTGAGCTTGGGCTATCGCCAGAACAGGTCCGCGAACATATGGCCGCCAGACGTCAGCGCAAAGGCACAGGGGAAGCGTGAGCTACTCGGTAGTTTTTTCGCCCGAGGTCTTGGCGCAACTCGATGCCCTCGAAGACTACATCAGCGATGTCGGCTCCCCTCCTGTAGCGGCGCGTTTTATCGACAATCTTGTCAGCTACTGTGAAAGCCTTGCCCTGTTTCCCTTGCGTGGCATGCGCCGTGATGACCTGTTGAAAGACTTGCGCATCACTCACTATCGTCGCAGCACCATTATTGCTTTCAGGGTGAAGCCTGACTTCAAAACGGTATCAATAGTGGGGGTGTTTTACGGCGGGCAAGATTACACGGCGTTGTTGCACGCAGATCAAAACGAGCACCCGACAAGGGCTGAAAAGCCTGCTGAAAACTGATCAGCAGGCCTTTAGCGTTCAAACACCCTTTAATGAAGGGCCTGAGCGCGCGTTCCAAGCCGTTGGTGCACCGAAAAACGCCTGGGCATTACTGTCCAACGTTTCCAAGTGATACCCGCCTTCCTGCACGATCACGCAGGGCAACCCCAGCGCACGGATGCGGGCTCCCAACCGCGCAAAACCCTCCCGCGTCACCGCGACTTTGCTTTGTGGGTCCAGCTCATAGATATCGAAGCCCAGTGACAACACCAGCACATCCGCCGAGAAGCGCTTCACCGCTGTCAGGGCCTGCTCCAGTTTTTCGAAGAACACCGCTTCGCTGGCACCATGGGGCATCGGCAGGTTGAGGTTGTACCCCTCGCCGGCGCCGTTGCCTTTTTCGTCGGCAAAGCCTGCCACGCCAGGATAGAAATTGGTCGGGTCGCCGTGGATCGACACATACAGCACGTCGTCGCGGTCGTAGAAAATTTCCTGGATGCCTTGGCCGTGATGCATATCGGTATCGAGCACGGCGACACGCTGGAAACCTTGGCGCAGTGCTTGCGCAGCCACGGCCGCATTGTTGATGTAACAGAAGCCACCGGCCGCGTCGAAGCGGGCGTGATGGCCCGGCGGCCGGCACAAGGCGTAGGCGGCAGGGGCGCCATCGAGGATGTCTCCCGCTGCGGCGATGGCGCTTTGGGCTGACCAATAAGCCGAGCGCCAGGTCAATTCACCGATGGGGCAACTGCCATCGGCCAGGTAGCGTGCAGCCTGAGCCAGGATGCCGCGCAAGGCATTGGGTTCACGCACGAAGATGTTGGACATGACTTCGTCGCCCCAGTCTTCGGGGATTTCTTTCCAGCGCTGGTGAGCTTCTTGAAGAAAAGCCAGGTAGTCGCCGCCGTGCACGGCGAACAACGGATCCATACCGTAATCGGTCGGTTGCTGGATATCGAAGCCCAGGGTTTGCGCAGCCAGCAACAGGTTGCGCGCACGCTCGGGAACCTCCTGGGGCGTGCGCATCTGGCCGCGGGAGTAGTAGCTACGCGGGTGATGCAGGAGTTGTTCGGGGTGGAAAAACGTCTTCATGAGTTGCTCCTGGATAAACACAGCACCTGTGGGAGCTGGCTTGCCTGCGATGGCGGTGAATCAGGCAGTACATTGTTCTCTGACAGTGCGCTATCGCAGGCAAGCCAGCTCCCACAGGGGGTACGGCGTCGGCCTTTAGAAATGAACGCGCCCGGCGCGCTTCAAGACGGCATTGAGCAAGACATCGGTGCCTTGGCGCACATCGTCGGGCAAGACATCCTCGGCTTCGTTGTGGCTGAGGCCGCCGACGCAGGGGATGAAGATCATCGCGGTGGGGCAATAGCGCGCCAGGTGAATCGCATCGTGGCCGGCGCCGCTGACGATGGTCTGTTGGCTGTAGCCCAAGCCGTCCACCGCAGCCTGCACGCAAGCCACGCACTCGGCGTCGAACGGCGTGGCCGGGCTGATCCAGTGAGGCGTGATGGTAACGCTCAGGCCACGGTTGTCCGCGATAGCCTGCAGGCGTGCACGCACTTGCTGCTCCATGGCGTCGATGTCGGCGTCGCGGTGATGGCGCAGGTCGACGGTAAAATTGAGCAAGCCGGGGATGGTGTTGCGCGACGACTTGGCGATGCTCAGTTCACCCACAGTGGTGAGGCCCTGCGGGGCAAAATCGGCGGCGAGGTTTTCCAGGGCCTGGATCATTTTCGCCGCGCCGTACAGCGCATCTTTACGCAACGGCATCGGCGTGGTGCCAGCATGCGCGGCCATGCCTTCGACTCGTACATCGAGCCAGCGAATCGCTTGACCACCGGTGACTACGCCGATGCTGTTGGCGTTGTCTTCCAGAATCGGGCCTTGCTCGATATGCGCTTCGAAATACGCATCCACTGCGCCACCCAACGGGCGCTCACCGTTGTAGCCGGTGGTGCGCAACGCCTCGTTAACGCTGATACCGTCTACATCAGCGGTTGCCAGTGCCTTGCCCAGGGCAAGCGTGCCGGTGAACACTGCCGAGCCCAGCATGGCCGGGGTGAAACGGGCGCCCTCCTCGTTGGTCCACACAGCAATTTCCAGCGGCTTGCGCGTCTGGATGCCTTGGTCGTCGAGGCTGCGGATGACCTCCAGGCCAGCCAACACGCCGTACACCCCATCGAAGCGTCCGCCTTCGGGCTGGGTATCCAGGTGGCTGCCCATCATCACCGGGGCGGCGTCATTGTCGGTACCCGCGCGGCGGGCGAACAGGTTGCCGATAGCATCCACGCTCAACGTCAGGCCGGCTGCTTTACACCAATGGCTGAACAGCTCACGACCGGCCTTGTCTTCGGCGCTCAACGCCAGGCGGCAGCTGCCACCGCGTGCGGTCGCGCCGATCTCGGCCATGTCCATCAGGCTACGCCACAGGCGCTCGCCATTAATCTTCAACATTGCTGACTCCCTCAACTGTGTGCCATTTCCAGGCGGTGGGCCGTGGCATGGCGGCGGGACAAGGCCAGCACGCACACCAACGAAACCGCCGCGATCACGCTGTAAAACACTGCCATCGGCCACCATTGGCCCAGGTATTGATGGGCCAGCCAGGTGCCGATCAACGGTGTCAGGCCGCCGGCCAGCGCGCCGCATACTTGGTAAGCCAGGGAAATCGCGGTGTAGCGCACACGGGTTTCAAACAGGCCGCTGACATAACCCGCGATCACGGCATAGAACGACGCCATGCACACCACCGCCAGGGCAATGCCGAGGATGATCAACGGTGCCTGAGCGCTGCTGACCAGGACGAACATCGGGTACGGCGAGGCCATTGCCAGCACGCACATGGCGCACAGAAACCGCGTAGCGCCGACCTTCTCCGCCACCCAGGCGGCCAGCGGCTGGACGCAGAACTGAATAATGGCGACGAAGAACAGGCACTCCAGAATCAACGAGCGCGGCAGGTTAAGTTGCTGAGTGCTGTAGGCAATCATGAAGGTGTTGGTGAAATACACGCCGGCAATCCCCAACGTATTGGCGCCAATGCACAACAACAGTGGGCGCCAAGCGGTCTTCAACACTTCCAGCACGGGGGCTTGGTCCTGCTTGATCGCCCGCGCTTTTTCCGCCTGGGCCTTGTCTTCGAGGAACTCCGGCGACTCGTTCACACCCAGGCGAATCGCCAAGCCGACGACCAACAGCAAGGCACTGGCCAGGAACGGCAGGCGCCAGCCCCAACTGAGCAGGTCTTCTTCAGGTAAACGAGTGACGGCACTGAACGCCAGCAAGGAAAGAATCAAACCGGCCGGGCTGCCCAACTGCGCGAAGGATGCAAAGAAATTACGCCGCCCTTTCGGTGCGTGCTCGCCAGCCATCAACACCGCCCCGCCCCATTCGCCGCCGACTGCAATGCCCTGCACCACGCGTAACAGGATCAACAGCACTGGCGCGGCGGCGCCGATCTGGGCATAGGTCGGCAACAGGCCGATGCACACCGTCACCACGCCCATCATCACGAGGGTAATTACCAGTGACTTCTTGCGCCCAATGCGATCGCCGATATGGCCGAACACGATGCCGCCCAACGGCCGCGCAAAAAAGCCCACGGCGAAGGTGCCGAACGCGGCCATGGTGCTGAACAATTTATCATCGGAGGGGAAGAACAGCTGACCGAACACCAGCGCTGCAGCGGTGGCATAGATGTAAAAGTCGTACCACTCGATCATGGTGCCGATAAAGGCGGCGGCCGCAGCACGGCGAGGCTGCGGCGAAGCGGAAGGCTTCATGGGGCTGGCTCCTTTGTTTATTTTTTTGGCAGGAGAAAGTCAAACCGGTGCGCTCTGGTGGCGCTCGTTAAACCCGATTTTTCGGCCAGGGGCTATGATTAGTCAATTTTCTATTTATTATCTTGATTATAAGAACTGCTTATTATCGAGCGCCGCCATGCCCGAATTCCGCCGCGATATTCACCCTCTGCTCAATGACCGCCTGGACTGGAACCTGCTGCGCACCTTCCGCGTGATCGGCCAGGAACTGAGCATCAGCCGCGCCGCCGCCCGCCTGCATCTGACGCAACCGGCCATCAGCCAGGCGCTCAAGCGCCTGGAAGAACAGCTGGATTGCCAGCTCATCCTGCGCCGTGGCCCTCGCTTCGTGCTCACCGAAGCCGGTGAGCAGATCTTCGCCATTGCCGGAGAGATGTACGGCCAAGTCTCGCAGATGAGCAACGCTCTGCAAAAGCCGGGTGATGAAGTGATCGGCAAAGTGCGCCTGCTGATGATCAGTCGGATTAATTCCGACACTTTCGATGACTTTCTCGCAGGCTTTCATCGCGAACATCCGCGGGTCGATCTGGAAGTCGAAGTGATGCGCAGCTCCGACATTGTCGCCGCGTTGCTGGAAAAAACCGCGACCCTGGGGCTCAGCCTCAACCGCCGGCCACAACCGCGCCTGGAACAGCATCTGTTTCTGCGTCAGCGTTATGCGTTCTTTTGTGGAAAACACCACCCATTGTTCGGACGCACAGGGTTGGTCGAAGGGGATCTGCAATCGGAGAATTTCGTGAGTTTTACCAGCGACCAGATTGGCGGCATGTTGTCGCCGCTGACTATTTTCCGTGATCAGCAAGGGTTCGGTGGGCGGATCGTGGCGTCATCCTCCAGCCTGGAAGAAGTGCGGCGATTGGTCATTGCCGGGTTTGGCTTGGGCTGCTTACCCACTCATGTGGTGGCGGACGATGTGAAGAGCGGGCTGCTGTGGCGGTTGCCGCCGGATGAGGGGATTGCGGATGTGGATATTCATCTGCTGTGGAACCGGGAGCAGAAGTTGAGTCGGGCGGAGGGGGTGTTTATTGAGTGCCTTCTGGAACGGTTGGCCGAAAAATGATTGCTCACATCGATAGCACTGATGATTACTATCGAAACGAGCGCCTGAACGATTGCCGATACTGATTCCTATAATCGCCCCACATTCCCTCCTCGCCTGGCTTCAGGCGACATTCCTCCCGGAACCCAATCCCATGCCAAGCGCGAGCCAGGCCCCTAGCGGCCTTCCCGAACATAATCAACAAAGCGTCAAACAGCAGTGGTTGGCGATTCTTTCGGTCGCCGTGGGTGCCTTTGCCCTGGTGACCAGTGAATTCCTGCCGGTGGGCGTACTCAACGACGTCGCCAGCGATCTGGGCATCAGTGCCGGTCACGCCGGTTTGATGGTGACATTGCCCGGCATCATGGCTGCCCTCGCCGCGCCGTTTCTGTCGGTCAGCATTGGCGCCATGGACCGTCGCTATCTGCTGATTGGCCTGACACTGGTGATGATCATCGCCAACTCGGTGGTGGCCTTCGCTAACGATTTCAGCCTGCTACTGTTCGGCCGCGTATTGCTCGGCATCAGCATCGGCGGCTTCTGGGCCACCGCCATTGCCCTCAGCGGGCGGCTGGCGCCCAAGGGCGTGGGCGTAGCAAAGGCCACCTCGATCATCATGATGGGCGTGACCCTGGCCACCGTGTTGGGCGTGCCGGTAGGTACATGGCTCAGCGGCCTGATGGGCTGGCGGATGACCTTCCTGGTCACGGCGTTGGTGGGCATTCCGGTGCTGTTGGCGCAAATCTTCCTGCTGCCGCGACTCACCCCTGAGAAAGCCATTCAGATCCGTGACCTGCCGGCTTTGTTTATCAACCCACAAGCACGGGTCGGGTTGATCGCCGTGCTGCTGATCGGCCTGGCGCACTTTGCGGCGTATACCTATGTTGCACCGTTTTTCAAACACAGCTCCGGCTTCGACGGCCCCACGATTGGCTCGCTGTTGTTGCTGTATGGCGTGGCTGGAGTGCTGGGCAATATATTCGCTGGCTTTGCCGCCAACCGCAGCGTACGCAACACCCTGCTGCTGGTCGCGCTGATGATCGGTACCAGCACTGCACTGTTCCCCTACTTCGCCACCGGTATGACAGGCGCCGTAGTGCTGATCGCGCTCTGGGGTTTTGCCTTTGGCGCTTTCCCGGCTTGCGCCAGCATCTGGATGTTCGTGGTGGCACCCAAGGATGTGGAACGAGGCATGCCGCTGTTCGTGGCGCTGTTTCAGGTGATCATCGCCCTGGGTTCATTCTTTGGCGGGCGCATCGTCGACCAAATGGGCAGTTCGGTGTTGTTGAGCCTGGCTACGGTGTTGGTGGGGTTCGGGTTCGCGACCGTGCTGGTGTTGGGGCGCAAGGTGAGTAATAGCCTGGTGGCGCAGCCTGCCTGACCGAACTGCATGCGCAAAAAAGCCTGCTGAGCGTTGAGTTCAGCAGGCTTTTTTCGTTTCGGGAGCAGGTATTTATTTGGCCGTGGAGAAATCACGCTCGAGGACAGCATCCACCAAGGCTTGCGCGTTCTCGATCAATTGAGCCAGGGCCATGATCACGGGCGACTGCGTGCTGTCAGGATCTTCGGCGCATTGATAGGCGGTTTGAAGGGCGGATGAGCTGTACGCGGGTTGACAGACCGGAAACGTGGAAACCCGGCGCACCCGAAGATGCCCCACGCACAGCCGTCATAACAAATGGGCACAGACAGACGCCTGGAACCAGTTTGGGGATGCACAGAGATCGCACGTTATTCGGCCTGTCAAAACCGGTCGCCATGAGGGCGACGGCGGAAGGTCAGCGCCCTACCCCAGCCAACGCAACCCTGCTCGAAAACCGCCGAACCCGCATAACGTAAGCACCTGTTTCGGAAAAGCTTGGTAACCAGAATGCCCACAGGGAACCTTGTGCGCATAAGCCTGCGAGCTAGTCTCAAAAAGTCGCCGCCGTGGCGACATACTGTCAAGGGTGCTGATATGCCAACGAGATATCGCGATGCGGTCACAGGTGAATACGTAACCGAGCAAGAGGCGAAGAAAAGACCAAGGGAAACGGTGAAAGAAACCGATAAAAAGCGCCCGGCGAAGCCGACGGCCAAAAAGTAGGATCAACAGATGAGAGCGACTGCCGTATGTCCAGACAAACTTGCCAATGAAACCCGATTGCTCCAATGTAATGACCAACGTCATTACACAAGGAGCTATCCCTTGGCATCTATCAACATCCGTATCGATGACGACCTGAAAACTCGCGCCTACCTGGAGCTGGAGAAGCTCGGTGTCACCCCTTCCGAACTAATACGCCAGGCGCTGCAATATGTTGCCGAGCGCGGCCAGTTGCCATTTAAGCCTGTGCTGATGACTGAAGAGGATGAAGCCTTGATGGCGACCGTACGTGAGCGTCTTGCATCGCCTCAACGCGTGAGGGTTTCTTTGGATGACCTATAGCCTTGATTTTGATGCGCGTGCATTGAAGGAATGGCAAAAACTCGGAGACACCCTCCGTCAGCAACTCAAAAAGAAGCTAGTCGAAATCCTGAACAACCCACGTATTGAAGCTAATCGCCTCCATAGCCTGCGTACTGCTACAAGATCAAACTGCGTAGTAGCGGGTACAGGCTGGTGTATCAAGTGATCGATCAGGAAATTACGGTGTTCGTGGTCGCCGTTGATAAACGTGAGCGTGATCAAGCTTATCGCAAAGCGTCTGAGCGCCTTGAACAGCGCTAGGCGGGACTACAATAAATCCCTGAAGCAGCCGTTAATAACGGCTGGAAACGAAAAAGCCCCGCAGCTTATTCAGCTACGGGGCTTTTTCTATGTAATGGCGGAGAGATAGGGATTCGAACCCTAGGTACCGGTGAAGGTACAACGGATTTCGAATCCGTCCCATTCGGCCACTCTGGCATCTCTCCAACGGCGCGCATCATAACAGCATGATTGATGGATGCAAAGCGCCGAAGCGATTTTTTTCCGTGCTATCAGATGCTTGCGTCGATTACAGCGGTACGCCGAGGCGCTTGGCGACTTCTTCGTAGGCTTCGATCACGTCACCGAGGCCCTGGCGGAAGCGGTCTTTGTCCATCTTCTTCTTGGTGTCCTTGTCCCACAGGCGGCAGCCATCCGGGCTGAATTCGTCGCCCAGGACGATGGATCCGTCGTGGAATACGCCGAACTCCAGCTTGAAGTCCACCAGCAACAGGCCAGCGTCGTCGAACAGCTTGCTCAGCACGTCGTTGACCTTGAGGGACAACTCCTTCATGCGCGCCAGTTGCTCAGCGGTGCCCCAGCCAAACGCCACGACGTGGGATTCGTTGATGAACGGGTCGCCCTTGGCGTCGTCCTTCAGGAACAGTTCGAAGGTGTAAGGGTTGAGCTTGAGGCCCTCTTCCACGCCCAAACGCTTGACCAGGCTGCCGGCGGCGTAGTTACGCACGACGCATTCGACCGGGATCATGTCGAGCTTCTTGACCAGGCACTCGTTGTCGCCCAGCAGTTTGTCGAATTGGGTCGGGATACCGGCCGCTTCGAGTTTCTGCATGATGAAGGCGTTGAACTTGTTGTTCACCATGCCTTTGCGATCCAGCTGTTCGATGCGCTTGCCGTCGAACGCCGACGTGTCGTTGCGAAACAGCAGGATCAAGCGGTTGGCGTCGTCGGTCTTGTATACCGACTTGGCTTTGCCGCGGTAGAGTTCTTCACGTTTTTCCATGATGGGCTCCGCTTTGAGTAAGGTGGGCTAGGCGATGTGTCGCCAGTCGAGCCCTGAATCTTGATCGGCCAGTTGCAGCCAGTCCGGGTCGCACCCGAGGGTGTCGACAAAACATTGCCGGGCAAGCGTCGGCAGGTTGTTCTTGCTGCTGAGGTGAGCCAGGACCAGGTGTTGCAGGTCTTGCCAGCCCAACTCATACACCAGGTATGCGGCCTGGTGGTTGTTCAAATGTCCCAGCTCGCCGCCCACCCGTTGCTTGAGAAAGTAAGGGTAGTGACCGCGTGCCAGTAGATCCCTGCAGTGGTTGGACTCGATCATCAAGGCATCGAGGTCCCGGTATCCGTCCAGCACCCTGGCGCAATAGGAACCCAGGTCGGTCAGCACGCCGAAACGCCGCTGGCCGTCACTGAATACGTATTGCGTGGGCTCCTGGGCATCGTGGGCCACCGCGACGACATTGATGCTCAGGGCACCGATTTGCAGTTGCTCGCCACCGGCCAGAAAACCTGCCGGCTCAATGGGTTTGCGCATCCCGCGCAACGTGCCGCGACTCAAGTACACCGGCAGATTGTAGCGCCGAGACAGCAAACCCACGCCATGCACATGGTCGGCATGTTCGTGGGTTACCAGAATCGCGCTCAGTTGCGTGGGGTGAACCCCCAGGCGCAACAGGCGCCGCTCGGTTTCCCGCAGGGAGAAACCACAATCGACCAGCACGTACGTGTCATCATGGGCGACCAGCGTACCGTTCCCTTGGCTACCGCTGCCGAGAACGGCAAAACGCATCGGATCAGCCCAGGTTGTCTTGAATCACGCCCAACACTTTGCGCGCTGTTTCAGCTGGCGCGACGGTGTTGATGTTCTTCTCGACGGTGACTTGCACGCTTTCACCCACCTTGCTCAAACGAACCTGATAACGCTCGGCACGGGTTTCGATCTCTTCCTTGGTCGGCGCGCTGCCGAACAATTTGCCGAAGAAACCTGGCTCATCGTCTTTCTTCTCGGCCTTTTCAGCCACGTTGATGTAGTACAGGCCCAGGCTGCGGTTGATGTCTTCAACGCGCCAAGGGCCCTGCTCCAACGCACGGCCAACACTGGCCCAGGCACGGTCGAGGTCTTCACCCAGGTTCAGCACGACGTTACCGCTGCCGTCTTCGGTGAGGCTGACGCGGCTAGGGGTGTCGTAATCACGGGCGGCGAGCAGGGAAACGGAACCGCCCTTCTCGGAGATACGGCTCATGCTGGCCAGCATCTCGTCGACCAGCGCGGCGTCGACGCCGGTGTTAACCGAGCGCGGCGTGAAGTCGACGTCAGCCGTGCTGCCGGCAGGCCGCTCGGCGCTGACTACATAGACTTCGCTGGTATTGCGCTGCACGCCGGGCTCGATGCGCACACGCACACGGGCTTCGCTGTCGGCGGCTACACCGCCCGCCAGCAGGCGCTGGGCCATGTTGGCGGACAGCTCGCGACCTTGCTGCCATGCGGTGGTGAACTCACCGGTCTGCGGACGTTGCTGGTCGAGGCGGAAACCGTTGTCCTGGAAGAACTGCACCGCCACCGGCCAGACTTCGGCAGGCGGACGCTGAGCCACGATCCAGCGGTTGTCGCCGCTTTTCTGCAGGCTGTAGTCGCTGGCATCGGCCACGGCCATAATCGGCTGTGGGCGCGGCACTACGTACTCACCCTTGACCGTGTCGTCGGCGACGTTGCGTGGAATCGGCAACAATGGGTCAAGGCGCTTGGCGACATTGACATCAGGCGGCAGTTGCATCGGTTTGGTTGCTTGCGCTTCCAGGTAATCGCTGCCGCGGTCACGGAAGTAGCCTTCCGGGCCCCATACCCAACCGCAGCCACTGGTGCTGGAGATAATCAAGGCAAGTGCGGAAAGTCCGGCCAATCGCTTCATGCGTAGTGCTTCCTCAATTAAACCAGGACGCCGGACTGGCGCAGGGCCTGTCGCAGCGGTTCGTGACAGGCTTCGCTGAGGGGGGTGAGCGGCAGACGGATACCGTCCGGCATCAGGCCCATCTCAAACAGCGCCCACTTCACGGGAATAGGATTGGATTCGATAAACAGTGTCTTGTTGAGCGGCATCAGCTTTTCGTGGATGGCGCGAGCGGTGGCTGCATCGCCCGCGATGGCGGCGGCACACATATCGCTCATGGCGCGCGGGGCCACGTTGGCGGTCACGGAGATATTGCCCTTGCCACCCAGCAGGATCAGCTCGACAGCGGTGGCGTCGTCACCGGAATAAACCAGGAAGTCGCTGCTCACGCCGGCCAGGATGTCCTTGGCGCGTTGCAGGTCGCCAGTGGCCTCCTTGATGCCGATGATGTTCGGCACGGTGGACAGGCGGATCACGGTCTCGGCCTTCATGTCGCACGCAGTGCGACCCGGTACGTTGTAGAGGATCTGCGGGATCTGCACGGCTTCGGCGATAGCTTTGAAGTGCTGGTACAAGCCTTCCTGGGTCGGCTTGTTGTAGTACGGGGTAACCAGCAGGCAAGCGTCGGCGCCGGCCTTCTTGGCGTTTTTGGTCAGCTCGATCGCTTCACGCGTCGAGTTGGCGCCCGTACCGGCGATCACGGCAATGCGGCCTGCTACGCGCTTGACCACGAACTCGATCACCTGGATGTGTTCTTCCACATCGAGGGTGGCCGATTCACCTGTGGTGCCGACCGCCACAATGGCGTTGGTGCCCTCTTGCAGGTGGAAGTCCACCAGTTTGCCCAGGCTGTCCCAGTCGAGACGACCTTGTGCATCCATGGGTGTGACCAGTGCCACCATACTGCCCGCAATCATGCAACCGCTCCTGCCGGAAAAAGAGAGCCGTAATGGTACTGGCGCCAAGATGCTTGTACAAGCGAAGTACCGCGTGAGGATGCGTTCTGGCGCAACTAAACGTCGGGCAATGACATCATCGGGCCAAAGGACCGCCCGAAGCCGGCTGATCACGCAATGAAAACGCCACCTCCTAGCCCTTGGCGACGCTTTTCGCTACCCTTGATCCTTTGATCGATACAGCCCACACGGTATCGACCGCTCATCGCTTTAGGAAGGCTGCATGTCCACCCCCACAGTTCGCGAACAATTCCTTGTTATCAGTGCCCTCGGCGCCAACCCCATGGAGCTGACCAACGTCCTGTGCCGCGCCAGCCATGAGAACCGCTGCGCCGTCGTGACCTCCCGCCTGACCCGCCATGGCGAGTGCAGTGCGCTGGTCCTGCAGATTTCTGGCTCCTGGGATGCCTTGGCGCGCCTGGAAACCGGCCTGCCGGGCCTGGCCAAGAAGCATGATTTCACCGTCAACGTGGTACGCAGCGCCGCTCTGGAAAACCGTCCCCAGGCCCTGCCTTACGTAGCCTATGTCAGCTCGGCCTACCGTTCGGACATCGTCAACGAGCTGTGCCAGTTCTTTATCGACCATAACGTCGAGCTGGAAAACCTGACCTGTGACACCTACCAGGCGCCACAAACCGGCGGCACCATGCTCAATGCCACCTTTACCGTGACCTTGCCGGCCGGCGTACAGATCAGTTGGCTGCGCGACCAGTTCCTCGATTTCGCCGATGCCCTGAACCTCGACGCCTTGATCGAACCATGGCGCCCACAGAACCCCATGTAAGGAAGTACCTCTCTATGCCGGTAGCCATCGACACACCCGTGGCCGATTTCGAGGCCCAGGCCACCAGCGGCCAGACCTTCAGCCTCGCGGCCCTCAAGGGCAAGCAAGTGGTGATCTACTTTTACCCGAAGGACAGCACCCCAGGCTGCACTACCGAAGGCCAAGGCTTTCGTGACCAGTACGCCGCATTCAAGGCCGCCAATACCGAAGTGTTCGGCGTGTCGCGTGACAGCGTGAAGTCCCACGAGAACTTCAAGGGCAAACAGGCATTTCCTTTCGAGCTGATCAGCGATAAGGACGAAGCGGTCTGCCAGCTGTTTGATGTGATCAAGTTGAAGAAGCTGTATGGCAAGGAATACCTGGGTGTGGATCGCAGCACATTCCTGATCGACAGCCAAGGCGTGCTGCGTCAGGAATGGCGCGGCGTGAAAGTGCCGGGGCATGTTGATGCAGTGTTGGCGGCAGCGCAGGCGCTGAATAAGGCCTGATTCTGCGTCGACAAGGCCGTCAGGCCTTGCGCAACCAATAACGGTACACACCCTCGGCGGCGTCTTCATGCTCCAGGGTGTGGCCGGCCAGCTTGGCAAAGGTGCGAAAATCACGCTGGGAGCCGGCGTCGGTGGCAGTCACCTTGAGCACGGCACCGCTGGCCATTTTATTGAGTTCCAGCTTGGCCTTGAGCAACGGCAAAGGGCAGTTAAGACCGCTGGCGTCGAGTTCGGCGTCACAGGCTACAGCGTCGGTCATGGTGCTACTCCAGGCAAACATTCGGGCCGCTTAGAATATCTGGTCCCAAGCTCAGTGTCCGGCTACAGTAAGCTCTTTGTCGAAAGGCTTTGTGCATGACTTTTTTGCGCCCTACCCTGCTGACGCTGGCCTGCCTGCTGGCCTCCCCGGCCTTTGCTGACGACCTGCCGTCACTTGGTGACGCCAGCTCTGCCATAGTCTCGCCGCAACAGGAATACCAACTGGGCCGCGCCTGGCTTGCTTACCTGCGCGGCCAGGTTTCGCAACTCAATGATCCGCAACTCAAGGATTACGTTGAAACCAGCGTGTACAAGCTGGTGGAGACCAGCCAGGTCAATGACCGGCGCCTGGAATTCATCCTGATCAACAGCCCACAGCTCAACGCCTTTGCGGCTCCCGGTGGGATCGTCGGGGTCAACGGCGGCCTGTTTCTCAATGCACAGACCGAAGGCGAATACGCGTCGGTAATGGCCCACGAACTGGCGCACTTGTCTCAGCGTCACTTTGCCCGAGGCGTGGAAGCGCAATCACGCATGCAACTGCCGATGATGGCCGCCCTGCTTGGCGGCATTATCGCCGCCGCTGCGGGTGCCGGCGATGCCGGTATCGCCGCGATTGCCGGCTCACAAGCCGCCGCGATCCAGGAACAGCGCCGCTTCTCTCGCCAGAACGAGCAAGAGGCCGACCGCATCGGCATCCTCAACCTGGAGAAAGCCGGATACGACCCGCGCTCCATGCCCACGATGTTCGAACGGCTTATGCGCCAATACCGCTTCGACGCCAAGCCACCGGAGTTCCTGCTGACTCACCCCGTGACCGAATCGCGTATCGCCGACACCCGCAACCGCGCCGAACAAGCCAAACCTGGCGGCAAGGAAGACAGCCTGCGCTACCAACTGATTCGCGCACGGGTGCAGCTCAAGTACGAAGACACACCAGGTCTGGCCGCCAAGCGCTTCCAGGCGCAGCTGGATGAGAACCCTAAAAATGACGTAGCGCGTTATGGCCTGGCCATCGCTCAGATCAAGGGTACTCAACTCAAGGAAGCGCGGGAAAGCCTGGCGCCGCTGTTGGCCAAGGCGCCCAACGACATTACCTACAACCTGGCCCAAATCGAACTGGACATCACCAGTAACCGCATGCCGGATGCGCAGCAACGTACCGACCGCATGCTCACCCAGTACCCCAGCAACTATCCGCTGAACCAGGTGCGGGTAGACCTGCTGCTTAAACAGAACCGTACCGCCGATGCAGAAAAGGCACTGGATGGGCTGCTCAAGTCGCGACCGGACGATCCGGACGTGTGGTATCAGGTCGCCGAGACTCGCGGCTTGTCCGGCAACATCATTGGCCTGCATCAGGCTCGCGCCGAATATTTCGCATTGGTGGGGGATTTCCAGCAAGCCATCCAGCAGTTGGACTTCGCCAAGCGGCGCGCCGGCAATAACTTCCCGTTGTCCTCACGCATCGACGCCCGTCAGCGTGAGCTGATCGAGCAGGAGCGCTTGGTGAAAGGCATGATGAGCTGAACCCGCCGCCCACAAAAAAGCCCCGCTGCCGTTAACCGGCAGCGGGGCTTTTTTATAGGTCTAGCGGATTACTCGGCCAGTTTGAAGGTGATGAAGCTGGCACGGCCTTGACGCAGGACGCGCATCGACACCGAGCGATTCTTCGGCAACGCCTTGGCGATGTCGGCGAATTCCTTGGTGGTATCGATTGCCTGGTTGTTCAAGTGGGTGATCACGTCACCCGGTTGCAGGCCGATCAAGGCGGCTGGGCCGTCCTGAACTTCCTTGATCACTACACCGCTTTGCAGGTCGAAGGTTTTCTTCTGCTCGGCGGTCAGTTCAACGACGGCGATACCCAAGCGGTTACTGCTGCGCTCGGCGCCTGGCTTGGCGTTGCCCAGGGCGTCCAGGGTCGCGCCTTCTTCCGGAATTGCCCCAACGGTCAGTTCGACGTTCTGGCGCTTGCCGTCACGAATCACTTCCAGCTTGGCTTTGCCGCCGGCCTTGAGTGCGCCGACCAAGTGTGGCAAGTCCGCCGACATGATGATCGGCTGGCCGTTCATGCTCAGGATGACGTCACCGACTTTCAGGCCGCCTTTGGCCGCAGGGCCATTGTCCTGAATCTGCGCCACCAGGGCACCGGCCGGCTTGTCGAGACCGAAGGACTCAGCCAGGTCCTTGTTCACTTCCTGGATTACCACGCCCAACCAGCCGCGGCTGACCTTGCCGCCGCTTTTGAGCTGATTGGAGACGTCCATGGCTACATCGATCGGGATCGCGAAGGACACGCCCATGAAGCCACCGGAGCGGGTGTAGATCTGCGAGTTGATCCCCACCACTTCGCCGGCCAGGTTGAACAGCGGGCCACCGGAGTTGCCCGGGTTGATCGGCACGTCGGTCTGGATGAACGGCACGTAGTTTTCGTTTGGCAGGCTGCGACCGATGGCGCTGACGATGCCTTGGGTAACGGTGTGGTCAAAGCCGAACGGAGAACCGATCGCGACCACCCACTGACCGGCCTTCAGGTCTTGGGACTTACCCAGTTTAAGCACCGGCAAGTCCTTGCCATCGATTTTGAGCAAAGCCACGTCGGAACGTGGATCGGTGCCAATCAGCTTGGCCTTGAGTTCACTGCGGTCCGCCAGGCGCACGAGAATCTCGTCGGCATCGGCAATCACGTGGTTGTTGGTGAGGATGTAACCGTCAGGCGAAATGATGAAGCCGGAGCCCAGGGACTGGGCTTCGCGCTGGCCACCGCCGCCACGAGGAGAGCGAGGTTGCGGCATCCCGCGTTCGAAGAACTCGCGCAACATGGGCGGCAAGCCTTCCAGGTCGGGCATCTGCTGGTTCGAGACTTTGCGATCCGGCAGCTTCTGCGTGGTACTGATGTTCACCACGGCAGGCGAGGCCTGCTCCACCAGCTGGGTGAAGTCAGGCAGCTCGACCGCTTGCGCAGGTAAGGCCTGGCCCAGCACCAGCACTGTGGCGACTATGGATAAGTAAGACTTCAAACGTGGTATCGACATACAGCTCCCGTTACGACGAGCAGGGTTAAGCGACAGGGTTCAATAAACGCCGGATACTGCGAGCGGCATTTTTGTTCCGCGAACAAACAAGGCCAGAGCCATCAAACCCTGACCTATAAAAAACATGGGAAGTTTTTGCAAGTGAAAATGCTGATCCAGAGATTTCATACGCCCAGCACCCAACGAAATTCGGGCCCAGATTGATAGACCAGGATGAACATAAGATTAACAATCTCAGGGCTTGGCGGCGGCCTTTTCACCACGCACCGACAACGCGATACGTTCAGCTGTGCCGATGGGAATTTCGCCCACCACCGTGACCATCATTTCGCCATCTACCGTATTCAAACGCCGGGATACTGCCACGGTCGGCCCAAGCTGAGCGCGGGTTTCATTCACATCAGCGCCGTTGGCTGACTCAAGAAACACCGAAAAACGCGCGAGCCCATCGTCATACATCAGGCTGTCGACGGTAGATTTCGTTTGGGCATCTTTGCGCGTAGCGCTGCTGATCTGTTGGAAACCAGGCGGTAGCCAGTCCAGATGCCACCTTTGCGTCGCAGACAGATCAGGTGCTTTAGCGGCGGACATCGTTACCGGCGAACAGTCGCCACTGGGCTGCAAGTCCTGGTCAGAAGGAATGGCCGAAGCATCCAGACGGGTGAACTGAAAACGCTCCAACAACTGCCCTTGGTCATTCAGCAGCAAGGATTTAAGCGGCAGCGCAGTTTCACGGTCCAGGTGTAATTCAAACCCATAACGGTAGGGATCACGCGGGCTGATCGACACAATCACCGCATGACGACCGGCCACGCGCGATTTGCCAATAACGGCCAGGTCATAGAATAAAGTGAGTTTTTTTGGATCAAGAATACGCGAGGGTGCCTCAGGTGACTGACCGAGACCAGCCGCCAATGTGCCACTGACACATTGTGCCCGACCATCAACCCTGGCCGCTTCCTGGGCGGAGCCGTCAAGTTGCAACAAGCGTTCACGGACATGACCATTCTGGACACGGTGCCAGATGTCATGGGTAGAAAAACTGCCGTTACGTTCGTAGACAAACGTACCTTCAAAGCTTTGCTGCTGCTCTGCACGCCCAAGTCGAGTCAGCCAGTCTTGGGCTTCATCGGCATGGGCGGATAGTGCAAACCAACTACTGAGCAAAAGCGTAAGGAGCGGTATGGCGCGCATAGGGCTCCTTAGCGAATCAGCGGTTTTCCTGGCTTGCTGCACGAGCGTATGGCAGAGCGCTGTCAGTGCCTTTGGCAGCCGATTCCTGCGCATGTTGACGCAGGTAGCCTGGAAGGCGCTGATCCTGCCAGCCGGATTGCCCCTGAAGTACACCATTAGCCATAGGGCCGGTGGTATCAGTGCTTTCGTTGTAGCCAGCCAGCACGGCCGGACCTTTGACTTGCGGACCGGCCATGACCGGTTGCTGAGTCTGTTGGGCCAGCTCGTTGCCTGCGATCTCGTCCTGGTTGTACAGGCGAACACCTGCCAATACAGCAACGGTCACCGAAGCGGCCACTGCCAGACGACCCAGGCTGCGCCACGGACCACGCGAGGCTTTTGCCGGAACGGCTTCATCAGCCAGTGCAGCAGAAACGGCCGCAGCAATATCCAGACGAGGGATTAGGAGATCCTTGTGCATCACCGCCCGAGCGACTTGGTAACGAGACCAGGTATCACGGGTTTCGGCGTCATCAAATGCGTTGAGCACTCGACGAAGTTCCAGTTCATCCGCTTCGTTATCCATCACTGCGGACAGCGATTCCTGCAGGGCATCACGACTCATGGCGGTTCCTCTCTTGGCTGTCGCCGCTGTCTTTAGTTTTCCTGCAACAACGGTTGCAAGGCTTTGTCGATGGCTTCCCGGGCCCGGAAAATCCGCGACCTCACAGTCCCCACCGGACATTGCATGACGCTCGCAATGTCTTCGTAACTCAGACCATCGAATTCACGTAAAGTTAACGCCGTACGCAAATCTTCTGGCAGTTGCTGAATAGTGCGATGGACGGTGCCTTCGATCTCGTCGCGCAGCAATGCACGCTCCGGCGACTCGAGATCTTTGAGGCCGTGATCACCATCGTAGAATTCAGCATCTTCCGAACTGACATCACTGTCTGGTGGGCGGCGACCGCGTGACACCAGATAGTTTTTCGCCGTGTTGATGGCGATGCGGTATAGCCACGTGTAAAACGCACTGTCACCGCGGAAATTTCCAAGTGCACGGTAAGCCTTGATAAAGGCTTCCTGCGCAACGTCCTGCGCTTCATGGGTGTCGTGCACAAACCGCACGATCAACCCGAGAATTTTGTGCTGGTATTTCAGCACTAGCAGATCAAATGCTCGCTTATCACCGCGCTGTACGCGCTCGACCAGCTGCTGATCCTCTTCCTGGGTTAGCATGAACACTCCTCGTTGTACTTGAAGGAGGCTTGCATAACTAAACGATCAGGCTTGCAAACATAGACTCGGGCTTTTCGCAAAAGTTCTCCCCCTTCAAGCAAGTTTCCGGCATGCACTGATTTGGCACACACGAAAAACGCAGCACGGTCGGTGCCGGCTGCGCGAATAATCTTGTCGCCGGTTTCGTGACGCGTCCAATGCTCCCGACGGGCCAATAAACTCAACGTTTTCCCAGCTTTCGGGCAACCTGCTATTGAGTCGGGGCTTATGCAAAAAGTTCCCGTCCCGCCAACCGGCCGTTTCCCAAAGCTGCGCAGCATAATCTCACAATGCCACGAAGGCGTGGCTATTGTGCCGCTCCACCCCTCTATATACTAGTGGCCCGTGTGACCCTTTGATTCGCCGATCCAGGCGTCCTGTTTGCGCCCCCCTTTGGATCGCTTTTTGCGGAATCCGTCAAATGAGCCAACAGTTTCAACACGATGTCCTCGTAATCGGCAGCGGCGCCGCCGGCTTGAGCCTGGCCCTGACCCTGCCCAGCCATTTGCGTATAGCGGTTTTGAGCAAAGGCGACCTGGCCAACGGCTCGACCTTCTGGGCCCAGGGCGGCGTTGCTGCGGTGCTGGACGACACAGACACCGTGCAATCCCACGTCGAAGACACCCTTAACGCCGGCGGTGGCCTGTGCAACGAAGACGCCGTGCGCTTCACAGTCGAGCACAGCCGGGAAGCCATCCAATGGTTGATCGACCAAGGTGTGCCCTTCACCCGCGATGAACATGCCGGCAGCGACGACGGTGGCTTTGAGTTCCACCTGACCCGCGAAGGCGGCCACAGCCATCGCCGAATCATTCACGCTGCCGATGCCACGGGGGCCGCGATTTTCAAGACCCTGCTCGACCGGGCCCGCCAACGTCCAAATATCCAATTGCTGGAGCAGCGCGTCGCCGTCGACCTGATCACCGAAAAACGCTTGGGCCTGCCGGGCGAACGCTGCCTGGGCGCCTACGTACTCAACCGCACCAGCGGTGAAGTCGATACCTACGGCGCACGCTTCACCATTCTCGCCTCGGGCGGCGCCGCCAAGGTCTACCTCTATACCAGCAACCCCGACGGTGCCTGCGGCGACGGCATTGCGATGGCCTGGCGCTCGGGCTGCCGGGTCGCCAACCTGGAGTTCAACCAATTCCACCCCACGTGCCTGTACCACCCGCAGGCCAAGAGCTTCCTGATCACCGAAGCCCTGCGCGGCGAAGGCGCACATTTGAAGCTGCCCAATGGCGAACGCTTCATGCAGCGCTTCGACCCACGCGCCGAACTGGCACCACGCGATATCGTCGCCCGCGCCATCGACCACGAAATGAAGCGCCTGGGTATCGACTGCGTGTACCTGGACATCAGCCACAAGCCCGAAGCCTTCATCAAGACCCACTTCCCGACCGTCTACGAACGCTGCCTGACCTTCAATATCGACATCACCAAGGGCCCGATCCCCGTGGTACCGGCCGCGCACTACACCTGCGGTGGCGTGATGGTCGATCAGCATGGCCGCACCGACGTGCCGGGCCTGTATGCCATCGGCGAAACCAGCTTCACAGGCCTGCACGGCGCCAACCGCATGGCCAGCAATTCATTGCTTGAATGCTTCGTGTATGCGCGCTCGGCGGCAGCGGACATTCTTGAGCAACTGCCGCGCATCCCGGTACCGGCCGCCCTGCCCCGCTGGGACGCGAGCCAGGTCACCGATTCGGACGAGGATGTGATCATCGCCCACAACTGGGACGAGCTGCGGCGCTTCATGTGGGACTATGTGGGCATCGTGCGCACCAACAAACGCCTGCAACGGGCGCAACATCGGGTGCGATTGCTGCTGGATGAGATCGACGAGTTCTACAGCAACTATCGCGTAAGCAGAGACCTGATTGAATTGAGGAACCTTGCTCAAGTAGCGGAACTGATGATCAGGTCTGCCATGAAACGTAAGGAATCTCGGGGTCTGCACTACACGTTGGACTATCCAGAGCTGCTGCCAGAGGCGAAGGATACGATCCTTACACCCGACAAATGAGGCACGTTAGGAGCCATAGCGTAGCACCATGGGGCCCCAGTTTGTAACAGCTTTGGCGCACATTTGTCCCAACGCTGAGGTCCTTATCACCTGCCCGCAAGGGTCCTTATCGTGCGCCTGAGCGAGCATGCGAGGGCCTATGGGGGTAAGCGCGCAGGTTAGTAGTTACAGGTGGTCACTCAGATTTTTGTGCCAGATCCTCATGAGGTGCCCTTGAGGCACCCATACAGCCAGAAGGCCACATGGACACCAACGCAGGCCCGTAGGCCGCGCTAAACGTGTCCATGAAGTTGTCCTAAGAGTTAAGGGATCGGTGAACCGTCAGGTTTGTGAGACCGTATTGAGTGGCAATCTCAAGGATGCCCTCATAGGATTTAGGCCAGCCTCCACCACTTGAGTCGTTGGTGGCCCCTGACTGGAGCAGGGCAAAGCAAACGGCTGCATATGGGGTCAGGTGATCGACTTGTATCTTCGTAACCACCCGTTTGTCCTTGTAGGTATAACAGAGAG
The DNA here is from genome assembly GCF_016613265.1 of Pseudomonas sp. MF6751. Lineage (NCBI taxonomy): Bacteria > Pseudomonadati > Pseudomonadota > Gammaproteobacteria > Pseudomonadales > Pseudomonadaceae > Pseudomonas > Pseudomonas sp. MF6751. Next base: position 39,039 of record NZ_JAENSV010000023.1, on the reverse strand, counting down.
TAAAACTCATGGCTGGCCTTGCCGTAACATGGTCGATGCCCAAGCATAGCAACTAAACAGCTCGCCCATGAGGCCCATTACGGACCTCATGGATACAGCGGGTGTTACGGCTTGACGACCACACGGGTGATCAGCGGAAAGTCTACGGTCTCGACCTGAAGTTTCTCAGTAGGGTCCGCTGGGTTTGCCAGCTTGATCTTGACCTTGGCCTGAGCCATTACGTCAGCCACACCGCTCACCTCAAAGTCCCAGCCCTGTACGCCAACATTACGGCTCGCAAGGATCTTCCATACGTCGCCTTCTTGGTCATGACGGAACGACAGCGAGGCAAAGCCCTTGTGCATCTCGAAGTACGTTGTCGTGACGCTTGCCAGTCATTGCGGCAATCTCGACGGTGGTCATGGTGATTTCTTTGATACCGTTAAACATAGTAGTGGACTCCTTTTGAATGCTCCCTGAGTTCGCTCCCACAGGCCGACCGTCAAGGCCCCACTACGGGCATCGACCATGGCTCAAGAAGCATTCAGAAAGACTTGACGTTGAAGTAAGCCCAGCGACGGACGTAGAGGAATTCAGAGCGACCGCTTAGCTAAGCAGTCTGCCCTGTTCTTGTGAGGATTTTTAATCTGGTCATACTGGAGACCCAACGAGCCGTTACGGTCACAGTTCGGTTACCACGACACCGAAGGTAGACCCAAGATCTTAATGAGCTACCTTAAGGTAACTCTAAGAGTATTCTCTTTAAGTTTTTATTCTTTATAGAATTAAACTAATAAGACTTAAACTTATAGTCATCTTATAGAGGTCTTTAAGTTAAAAGGCCCCTTTATACTGTGCGATCAGTGATAGGAGGCCCAAACCTATCAAGGGTCATTCCACACGGAGTGGTCAGACAGAATCGCTACAGTGGACCTGATGCTGGTCCCAGAGGTCCCGTTAGGGCTCTGCTTGGTGGTCGTGGGGTCTTGGATATAGGGCTACCTATGAGAGGTAGCGCCAGTCACTGGACGTACACGCCTTGCCCGCAGAGGGCCACCTTGAGGTGACCTTGCGGCATCTTGAAAGGAAAGCAACGCTGATTTAGCCTGTCCCTCTTTGGGTGAGGGTTTTTAAATCTTCGTCGAACGTGCTGCCAACTTGTTAGTTAAGCCACACGCTACAACTGGCTACGCTGTCTCCGACCACTCCGCCCTGTAAGACGCAGTTCGCTGATCGACGGACTCACCTGCTGCTTCACCCAGCTCCAAATCGCTTCGGACCGTGGTACCGATAAGGAATAGCGCTCAGAGCACAAACTAAATCTAAGCCATCCCGCTATACCGTTTGTAAACTTTTAGCGGACACTGAATTTTTTTGCTCAGCCACTCGAATAGCTCGTTACCTCCAGAAAGCATACCTTCCTCGAACTCATCAAAGCCGAAGAGCTTCGCCGCTTCCGAATCTGACTTAAGTGCCATGCGCACTACGTGATATTGCGCCACCGCCGCGCTTGCATCTTCTTCACCATAGAACACGCAAAAAATAAGCTCCAGCGCATTAAGCTCGAATGGACAGCCTCGACTTTGACTGGCTGCATCATAAAAACCACTTATATAGCCCATCAGCCAAAGATCAATAATCGGTTTTCCGTCGTTGGTCCAGTGAACTAATGGAGGATTTCCTCTATCTTCACCACCGCAGAGTAACTGGTACTGCGCCTTGAGCGCCGAGCACACATCAGCTACAAGGTCTGTCACCGCTGGACTACTCACAGGGTAAACCTTCGGCGCTGGCTCGCTCCGCCTCTTAAAAAAACTCATTAGGCCCATTTGCAATGGATTCCTTTCAACCCGTAATGGCTGAAGGCTACCACATACCCAGCGAATCTCCTGAAGCCCGCACACCATAAGCACCATTGAGGCGCTCGCATTGCCTCCGTACAGATCGAACGCCAGCGACCCTCGAATCAGCCTTCTGATAATGCCTCAATCAGAGCTTCGGCCATTCGTTTTACCTCAACCGCACTCCCAGCCCCGTACAGGTCATAACTGATCGACCCCGAGGCGTGCCCCAAGATGGACTCAGCGGTCCCCACAGGCACCTCAGCGGCCTTCAGGGCACCGGCCAGAGAGTGACGCAACGAGTGGAAGGTCTGGGTCCGATCAGCTTTCAAGCTCAAGACATCCCGTAGCGCCCCATTAAGCACGTTCGAGAACTGACCAGCTCCCAAGGTGAACAGCCGAGAGTCGGCCTTCCTGACAAACTCAAGGAACGCCTTAAGGTCGAACCCATAGGCCCCGTCAGTTAGCGGTATGACACGCAGAGCATTCTTGGTCTTGGCTGTCTTGCCATCGTTCCTATTAATGTCGATGACCCACACTTCCCCGACCTGCTTAACGTCAGCTTTGGTCAATTGCCTCAGTTCCTCAATACGGGTCCCAGTGATCGCACCAAGGGACAACGCCCAGCGCTGCCATGCGTCCACTGGTAGAGAATTAGCATGGGTCATCAGAGCCTTTACCTGAGCCTGAGAGAGCGCCTCACGCGAACTGTCAGCGCCCTTAGTCGGCTTCAGACCCTTGTCGAAACTCTTGTCGAGATAGCCGTTATTCACAGCCCAATCCATGACCGTCGATAGCCGGGTCAGCAGCTTCTTAACCGTCGACGGTTTACGGTCCTCAAGGAGCTTGTCCCGTAGGCCCTTCATCTCCTCCCGTGTGTGGCTCTTCATGTCCAAGTCACCAAGGACCGCACCGATGGCCTCACACGATGACTTCACGTCCCGCATGGTGCTGGCCTGAATGCTGTCCTTGCGTTCCTCCATGTAGAGCGCAGAGAGAGACTTAAAGGTCAGACCCGGAGAAGCATTTACAGATTGGGAGAGAAAGAGGGCTTCAGGCGTGCCACAAGGTTCATCGTTGAGGTCCTTAACGATCTCGACCAGCTTCCCTGAACGGCCCCGCATACGCTCCTGAGAGGCCTCAAGGATCTCAAGGGCCTTACTGACTGCCCGCTGCTGATTCACACTCAGAGGCAACGTTGCGGACGCCTTACGCAACGCCAAGTGATGCTCATCGTTGATCATCTCGTAAGCGACCAGTGAGCTGTCACCGTGTGCCATCGTCAAGTTGTACTCAGCGAAGTCAGTCAGGCGCGCGCGCAGTTCATCCCATGACGCCTCTGGGTTGTCCAAGTGGTAGGCCTTGAGGGTCGAAAGGATGTCGTCTGAGATGGTCATTGCGGTGGCCTTGTCGGTGGTCCTGAGTGACAGCGTGAAGAAGCCCTTAACGGTTCCTTGCGGGCGAAGGCGAAGGTAATAGCGACCAGACCGGCGATAGTGGTATGGCTTGGCGAGCGCAGTTTGTAACAGGTTTGTCCCACTTTGGGAGCGGTGGTTGACGGTCATCGGCTGAAACCCCTGTATCCATTGGGTTTAGCCTCACAGGGTCGAGTTCTACAGCAATTATAAGGTCAGCCGCGACCTGATCGAGTTGCGCAACCTGGCCCAAGTGGCCGAGCTGATGATCCGGTCGGCCATGGAGCGAAAGGAAAGCCGCGGCCTGCATTACACCCTCGACTACCCACAGATGCTGCCCGAAGCCCGGGACACTATCCTGGTGCCAACCACCTACGGCGGCTGAACTTCAGGCGTACCCGCAGGCGCCGGTGCACATCGGCCGCCTGCGCATCCTTTGGCACGCAGATTGACCGCACCCGCCACTCACCCTGCACCCGGTAACGCAACACCACGATCAGCGGCAACGCCAGGCTGTCGGGCCGCAGTTGCACAGGGTGCCACCCGCGCGCGGCGCTCCATAACTGCCAGCCATCGTCGTCACGGCGCAGGCCACGAATCGACGAACGGTGAGTGAGCAGGATTTGCCGCGGCAATACCCAGGCACAATGAGCCAGGCATAGCAGGATGCCAAGGCTTGAATAAGGCAGGTCGAGAGCCAGCAGGCTGCTCAGCGCGACCAGCTGGGCAAGGACATAGGCCGCCAGCAACAGCCGTGAGGCCTGCCAGCGGCATTCGAAACGATTACTTGGGCTGGACACGATCCAGGATCATCCGAACCATGCGCTGCAGCTCCGGGTCTTCGGATTCGGCGCGCTCCATGAACCAGCCAAACATGTCCTGGTCTTCGCACTCGAGCAACCTGACGTAGAGGTCGCGGTCCACCTGATTGAGCGTCGCGTATACCTCTTTGGTGAAAGGCACCAGCAACACATCCAGCTCCAGCATGCCGCGACGGCTGTGCCAGTAGAGGCGATTGATTTCTACATCTTCGACCATGGAGCCCTCCTAAAATAGAGCGCAAGTATACAGCCCCGACGACACTGGAACAGTCGGCTTTGGTCGCCCTATATGGAAACTATGCATTTGCCGGACGCCCCTCTATGATGCACCCATGACTTTTTGACCTGCGATGACCCATGGCTGACTCCGCTTTTTTCTGCTCCCTGTCCCACGAAGGCGTTCTCGCCGTCCGCGGCTCTGATGCTGCCAAGTTCCTGCAGGGCCAACTGACCTGCAACCTCAATTACCTGAGTGATACCCAGGCCAGCCTGGGCGCGCGCTGCACGCAAAAAGGCCGGATGCAGTCGAGCTTCCGCATCCTGCTGCAGGGTGATGGCGTACTCCTGGCCATGGCCACCGAGTTGCTTGAGCCGCAGTTGGCGGATCTGAAAAAGTACGCGGTGTTCTCCAAATCCAAGCTCACCGACGAAAGCGCTGCCTGGGCGCGCTTCGGCCTGGTGAACGCAGACGCGGCCTTGACCGATCTAGGCCTGGAACTGCCAGTCGAGACCGACAGCGTGGCACGCAACGAGGCATTGATTGCCGTCCGCGTTTCCCCGGGCCGTGCCGAACTCTGGGTACCTGCCGAACACGCCGACGCCGTGCGTAGCCAATTGGCCGCGCAGTTGCAACAAGCTGAATTGAATGCCTGGCTGCTTGGCCAGATCCGTGCCGGTATCGGCCAGGTGATGCCCCAGACGCGCGAGCTGTTCATTCCGCAGATGCTCAACCTGCAGGCTGTGGGCGGCGTCAGCTTCAAGAAAGGCTGCTACACCGGCCAGGAAATCGTCGCGCGCATGCAGTACCTGGGCAAACTCAAGCGGCGCCTGTATCGCCTGAGCCTGGAGGCCGACGAACTTCCTGAGCCAGGCACTCCGTTATTTTCCCCGAGCCATAACAGCGCGATCGGCGAAGTGGTCATCGCAGCAAAAGCTGACCAGTCGATTGAACTTCTCGCCGTGCTGCAAGCCGAAGCTGCCGACAGTGGCGACGTGCGCTTGGGAACCCTGGAGGGCCCGGGCTTGCACCTGCTTGACCTGCCCTACCAACTGGACCGTGATCGCGAGATCCAGCGTTAATCGCCGTACTTTTTGCAGCACCCTAGAGAGCATGAATGAACAAGCTGGCGGAAAAAGTCCAACAAGCGTTGGTAACGGCCATCGACAACGATGACCTGGTTCTGCCGACATTGCCGGAGGTGGCCCTGAAAATTCGCCAGGCCGCCGAAGACCCGGACATCAGCATCAGCCACCTGAGCAAAGTGATCAGCCGTGACACGGCCCTGTCGGCGCGCCTGATCAAAGTGGTCAACAGCCCGTTGCTGCGGGCCAGTCAGGAAGTCACCGACCTGCACACCGCCATCACCCGGCTCGGTACCAACTACAGCAGCAACCTGGCTATCGGCCTGGTGATGGAGCAGATCTTTCACGCCCGCTCCGAAGTGGTCGAACAGAAAATGCGCGACGTGTGGCGCCGCAGCCTGGAAGTGGCGGGCGTGAGCTACGCCTTGTGCCGTCGCCACAGCCAGCTCAAGCCAGACCAGGCGGCCCTGGGTGGCTTGGTGCATCAGATAGGCGTGCTGCCGATCCTCACGTATGCCGAGGATCACTATGAGCTGCTGGCCGACCCCGTCAGCCTCAACCACGTCATCGACAGCATCCACCCGGTGCTGGGGGACAAGCTGCTGCGGGTCTGGGACTTCCCTGAGATGCTGGTGAACGTGCCGGGCCAATACCTGGACCTGACGCGCGACTCTGCAAGCCTGGACTACGTCGACCTGGTGCAGGTCGCCGCGCTGTACTGCCACCGCGGCACCGACCACCCCCTGGGAACCGTGCCGATTACCGCCTTGCCGGCCCTCATGAAGTTGCGCATAGACCTGCACAGCGACGCCCTGCGCAGCGAACTGGACGAAGCGCGCTCGATGTTTTACTGATCAACCCGCGATAAAACTCACGCGCACCTTAAGCCCCGCCAGTTCGCCATCATGCAGGCTGATCTGCGCCAGGTGCGCACGGCAAATCTCCCCGACAATCGCCAGCCCCAAGCCCGACCCCATGCCCTGCTGGCTGCGTCGATAAAAGCGTTCGAACACCCGGTCCCGCTCATCCAGTGGGATGCCAGGGCCGTCATCCTCGACTTCCAGCACCGCCGGAGCCGTCACTCGCAAAATCACATTGCCGCCGGGCGGGGTATGGGCCAAGGCGTTATCCACCAGGTTGCTGAGCAGCTCATTCAACAGCGTTGGTTCGCCGCGCAGCCATACCGGCTCGTCGGCCTCCAGCGCCAGGGCCACGCCCCGCGCGTGGGCCAGCGGCGCCATGGCCATACCGAGCTCACGGGCCAATTGGCTTAAATCGAGCAACTGCGCACCGCCTTCAGCAATAGCTCGTGCACCGTTTTCGATACGAGCCAGGGACAACAATTGATTGGCCAGGTGCGTCAGGCGGTCGGTGCCCTGGGCGGCCGTTTCCAGGGTGCTGCGCCAGGTGGCCGGTTCTTCGGCACGCAGGCCCAGTTCCAGCCGGGCCTTGAGCGCCGCCAGGGGGGTGCGCAGCTCGTGGGCAGCGTCGGCAATAAACTGCGCCTGGCGCTCGAACTGCCCGCGCAGACGTTCGGTGAAATGGTTGAGAGAGCGCACCAGCGGGCCGAACTCATCCTGAACTTCCACTAATGGCAGAGGCCGCAGGTCATCAGGCTGGCGCTCTTCCACCGCCGTACGCAGGCGTTCCAGCGGGCGCAGTGCGGCGCTCACCGCGAACCACACCAGCAATAACGCACCGATGGCGAGCATGCCCAGACGCAGCAGTGTATCGGCCATCAGGCTGCGGGCCATGGCCACCCGGGCTTCGTCGGTCTCCGCGACACGAACTTCGGCCATGCCATTCATGTTCGGCTCCGAGACGGCCTTGAGCAGGCTCACCACGCGCACCTGCTGGCCCAGGTACATGGCGTTGTAGAACCGCGCCAAGGCTGGATAATCGTCGGTGCGGGGCGTGCCCGGCGGCGGGCCAGGCAGGTTTTCGTAACCGGAAATCAGTTTCTGATCAATATCATTGACCTGGTAATAAATGCGCCCGGCACTGTCGTAGGCAAAGGTGTCCAGGGCCACATAGGGCACATTGGCGCTGAGTGTGCCGTCCACCTGGGTCAAGCCGGCGGCAATGGTGCGTGCCGAGGCCAGCAGCGTGCGGTCATAAGCGGTGTCGGCGGCTTCGCGACCGTTCCAATAAGCGCTCATGCCGCTGGCGAGCATCAACAACACCAGCAATAACGCAAGGTTGCACAGCAAGCGCCAGCGAAGGCTGCTGGGCTTATGCATCACGGGCTTCCAGCAAATAGCCAAGGCCGCGGAAGGTGACGATGGCGATGGGTTGGCCATCGAGCTTCTTGCGCAGGCGATGCACGTAGATTTCGATGGCGTCGGGGCTGGCCTCCTCGTCCAGGCCGAATACCTGGGACGCCAATTGTTCCTTGCTCATCACGCGCCCCGGCCGGGCGATCAACGCTTCGAGCACCGCTTGTTCTCGGGAGGTCAAGGTCATCAGTTCGCCTGCGACCGTGAAGCGCCGGGTGTCGAGGTCGTACACCAGCACACCGCAGGTTTGCTGGCGCTCGCCGCCCAACACGCTGCGCCGCAACAGTGCCTTGACCCGTGCTTCAAGCTCCGTGAGTTCAAACGGTTTGGCCAGGTAGTCATCGGCGCCCAGGTTCAGGCCGTGCACGCGGTCTTTTACATCACTGCGAGCAGTCAGCATCAGCACCGGCAGGTTTTTTCCACGCGCCCGCAAACGTGCTAGCACCTCGAAACCATCCAGGCGCGGCAACCCTACGTCCAGGATCACCGCGGCGTATTCCTCGCTGCTCAAGGCCAGGTCCGCCGCCACGCCGTCATGCAACACATCAACGGTCAAACCCATGCTCTTGAGCGCTTGGGCGACACTTTCGGCGAGCTGAAGATGGTCTTCAACCAGGAGAACACGCATGGATTTCTACCTCGTTCAGGGGTGGTCGGCGCCACGCTTTGCCCGGCAGTTTACAGCCGCAACCTGGCCTGTGAAGCCCGAAAACATTGAAAGGCGATTGAAAGGTTAGTGAAAGCTTCGCCCTTTAGCATCCAACCACGGTGGTCTATGCCCGCCGAGTTGCCTGACCCGTAGCGCCCGAAAAACGCCTCGAAGCGTTTTCGCCAGAATAAGAACAATAACGGAGTACACCACGATGCTGTCGACCCAGCCACAGGCTTGCCCGCCTGTTCGTTCTTCCCGCCTGACCCACACCGCCCTCGCCAGTGCCGCTGCCCTTGCCGGCTTTTCGCCGCTCAGCCAGGCTGCCTTCTTCGAAGACAGTAGCGCGACCCTGGAAACCCGCAATATGTACTTCAACCGCGACTTTCGCGACGGTACCAGTGCCCAGCAATCCAAGCGCGACGAATGGGCCCAAGGCTTCATGCTCAACCTGCAATCAGGCTACACCGACGGCACCGTCGGCTTTGGCGTGGATGCGCTGGGCATGCTCGGCGTCAAGCTCGACTCCAGCCCCGACCGCACCGGCACCGGCCTGCTGCCGACCCACGATGACGGCCGCGCCGCCAACGAGTACTCCAAGCTGGGCCTGACCGGTAAAGTGAAAATCTCCGCCACCGAGCTGAAGATCGGCTCGCTGATCCCCGAACTGCCGATCCTCAAGCCCAACGACGGGCGCATCCTGCCGCAGACCTTCAACGGTGGCTTGATCACCTCCAAGGAATTCAAGAACCTGGTATTCACTGGTGGTCGCCTGGACAAAGCCAAGGACCGCGACGACACCAACTACGAAGACATCGCGCTCAATAACAAGAACAGCCGCTTCCTCAGCGGTGCCACCGGCAAGCACTTCAACTTCGGCGGCGTCGACTACAAGTTCGCCGACAAGATCATCGGCAGCTACCACTTCGCCCAACTCGACGACGTGTATCGCCAACACTTCCTCGGCATGGTCGCCTCACGCCCGATGGGCCCTGGCACTTTCGCCGCCGACCTGCGACTGGCAATCAGCGATGACACCGGCTCGGCCCGCGGCGGCAATATCGACAACAAGTCCCTCAACGGCCTGTTCAGCTATGCCCTCAATGGCCATAAGCTCAGCGCCGGCTACCAGCACATGTCCGGCGACAGCGCCTTCCCGTATGTGGATGGCAGTGACCCGTACCTGGTCAACTTCGTGCAGATCAACGATTTTGCCGGCGCCGAAGAACGCTCCTGGCAGGCACGTTACGACTACGATTTCGCCAAGCTGGGCATTCCTGGCTTGAGTTTCATGAGCCGTTACCTCTCGGGTGACAACATCAAGCTCAAGAACGGCGAGACCGGCAAAGAGTGGGAACGCAACAGCGAGATCAAGTACGTGGTGCAAAGCGGCACGTTCAAAGATGTGGCCGTGCGCCTGCGTAACGCCACCTATCGTTCCAACTATTCGGCCCGTGATGCGGATGAAATGCGCTTGCTGGTCAGCTATAGCGTCGCACTTTGGTAGTAACCCCCTCATAACAAAAACGATGGAGATCACCATGACCCTTTCACTGCGTAAATTTGCCCTCGCCGCTGGCTGCATGCTGTTCGCCGGCCAACTGCTGGCCGCCGACGAACCCAAGCGGCCGGAATGCATCGCCCCGGCCTCCCCAGGCGGCGGTTTTGACCTGACTTGCAAACTGGCGCAAAGCGCGCTGGTGAACCAAAAGCTGCTGACCAAGCCGATGCGTGTGACCTACATGCCAGGCGGCGTGGGCGCGGTAGCCTACAACGCGGTCGTCGCCCAGCGCCCTGCGGATGCGGGCACGTTGGTCGCCTGGTCGAGCGGTTCGCTGCTGAACCTGGCCCAGGGCAAGTTCGGCCGTTTTGATGAAAGCGCCGTGCGCTGGTTGGCGGCAGTGGGCACCAGCTATGGCGCCATCGCGGTGAAAAGCGACTCGCCCTACAAGACCCTCGATGACCTGGTCAAAGCCCTGAAGAAAGACCCAGGCAGCGTGGTGATCGGCTCTGGCGGCACCGTCGGCAGCCAGGACTGGATGCAAACCGCGCTGATCGCCAAGGCCGCCGGGATCAACCCGCGCGAACTGCGTTACGTCGCCCTTGAGGGTGGCGGTGAAATCGCTACGGCTCTGCTGGGGGGGCATATCCAGGTGGGCAGTACCGACATCTCCGACTCCATGCCGCATATCCAGAGCGGCGATATGCGCCTGCTGGCGGTGTTCTCCGAGCAACGCCTGGATGAGCCGGAAATGAAGGATATCCCGACCGCCAAAGAGCAAGGCTACGACATCGTCTGGCCGGTGGTGCGTGGCTTCTACCTGGGGCCAAAGGTCAGCGATGCCGACTACGCCTGGTGGAAAGACGCCTTCGACAAACTGCTGGCTTCCGAAGAGTTCGCCAAGCTGCGTGACCAGCGCGAGCTGTTCCCGTTCGCCATGACGGGCCAGGAGCTGGACACCTACGTGAAGAAACAGGTGGCTGACTACAAAGTGCTGGCCAAAGAGTTCGGCCTGATCCAGTAATCGCCCCTCTTTTGTGTAATGCCCCTGCAGGAGCGAGCGTGCTCGCGAAGAACCCAAGGACATCCACGTGCGTCCAGAGAGCACGCGTTATCGTTGAAGTTTTTCGCGAGCAAGCTCGTTCCTACAAGAGGGGCCTTGGAGTTTTCTATGCTCTTACAACGCATTTTCGCTGCCGTGCTATTGCTGGCCTGTATCGGCCTGGCACTGATGGCTTGGCCGTATCAGGCGGCTTTTTCCTACGAACCCGTAGGGCCAAGAGCCTTCCCCCTGCTGTTGCTCGGGCTGATGGGTCTGGCGCTTATCTACATGATGATTCGCCCGCAGGCGACCAAACACACTGACGATGAACCCGCGCTGGACCAACCCACGTTGATCAAGATCGGCATCTGTGTGGCCCTGCTGCTGGTGTTTGCCGCCACGTTCGAATCCTTGGGCTTCATTCTCAGCAGCATGCTGATCGGTATTCCGATGGCACGGCTGTACGGCGGCCGCTGGTGGCCCAGCGTGGTGATCATCACCTTGATGAGCGTCGGGCTTTATCTGCTGTTCGATAAAACCATGGACGTACCGTTGCCCCTCGGCCTGCTCGACGTTCTGGAGAACTGATATGGATACTTTTGGCTATTTGGGCCAGGGTTTCGGCATTGCGCTGAGCCCCTATAACCTGGTGACCGCGTTGTGCGGCACCCTGATCGGCACCGTGGTCGGCCTGTTGCCGGGCCTGGGCCCGATCAACGGCGTGGCACTGCTGATTCCCATCGCCTTCGCCCTGGGCTTGCCGCCCGAGTCGGCGCTGATCCTGCTGGCAGCCGTGTACCTGGGCTGCGAATACGGTGGCCGCATCAGTTCGATTCTGCTGAACATCCCAGGCGAAGCCTCCACCGTGATGACCACCCTCGACGGCTACCCGATGGCCCGCAAAGGCCTGGCTGGCGTGGCACTGTCGTTGTCGGCCTGGAGTTCGTTCATCGGCGCGTTTATCGCCACCTGCGGCATGGTGCTGTTCGCCCCGCTGCTGGCCAAGTGGGCAATTGCGTTCGGCCCGGCGGAATATTTCGTCCTGATGGTGTTTGCGATTGTCTGCCTGGGCGGCATGGCCGGTGACAAACCGCTGAAGACGTTTGTTGCCGCGCTGATCGGCTTGTTCCTCTCTTGCGTGGGCATCGACGCCAACAGCGGTGTATACCGCTTTACCGGCGACAATATTCACCTGACCGACGGTATCCAGTTCGTGGTCCTGGTGCTCGGCCTGTTCTCCATCAGCGAGATTCTCCTGCTGCTGGAAAAAACCCACCGTGGCCAGGAAGCGGTGAAAGCCACAGGGCGCATGATGTTCAACGTCAAGGAAGCCTTGTCGGTGCTCACCGTGAATCTTCGTTGCGGCGTGTCGGGCTTTATCATCGGCGTGTTGCCGGGCGCTGGTGCGACCATGGCCTCGGCCGTTGCCTACATGACCGAGAAACGCATCGCAGGCGCCAGCGGCAAATTCGGTCAGGGCGACATGCGCGGCCTGGCAGCTCCTGAAACCGCAATCGGCGCGTCGGTCTGCGGCGCTATGGTACCCATGCTGACCCTCGGCGTTCCTGGCTCGGGCACCACGGCGGTGATGATCGGCGCGCTGTCGCTGTACAACATCACCCCCGGCCCATTGCTGTTCCAACAGCAACCGGACATTGTCTGGGGCCTGATCGCCTCGTTGTTCATTGCCAACATCATGCTGGTGGTGCTCAACATCCCGATGATCCGCATCTTCACCCGTATCCTCGCCGTGCCGAACTGGGCGCTGGTGCCGGTGATCGCCATCATCACCGCGATTGGCGTGTACGCCGTGCATGCCACTACCTTTGATCTGTTCCTGATGATCGCCATCGGCATCTTCGGCTACATCCTGCGCAAGCTGGACTTCCCGCTGTCGCCGCTGCTGCTGGGCTTTATCCTCGGCGGCCTGATGGAGCAGAACCTACGCCGTGCGCTGTCGATCTCCAACGGTGCGCTGGAAATCCTGTGGTCGAGCCCGATCACCTTTGGCGTCTGGGTGCTGACCGCAATCATGCTGCTTGTACCGCTGCTGCGTATCTGGCGTAAACGCGAGCAACAGCGTCGTGCCCTGGCCGATGTCTGAGGTCACCTTTAAACATTGGTGGGGAACACCGCTGGTCGGCCTGGCCGGCGGTTACCTGGCCAGCCTGGTGGGCTGGCCGTTGCCGTACATGGTCGGCTCGTTGCTGGCGATCATCCTGGTGCGCTGCCTGACGCCCTGGCAATTGGCAGAGATTCCCGGCGGGCGCAAATGCGGCCAATGGGTGGTGGGCATCGGCATCGGCCTGCACTTCACCCCGGTGGTGATCGAGCAGGTGATGAGCCACTTCGGCCTGATTTTCTTCGGTGCACTGGTCACCAGCTTGTCGAGCGTGGTGGGCGTATGGTTGATGCGCCGCAGCGGTGAAGACCGCGCCACGGCGTTTTTCTCCAGCATGCCGGGCGGCTCCGGGGAGATGGTCAACCTTGGCGCCCGCAATGGCGCGGTGCTCAGCCGGGTTGCGGCCGGGCAAAGCCTGCGTGTGCTGGTGGTGGTGCTGTGTGTGCCAGCGATCTTCAAATATTTGCTCGGAGGCGGCGCGCCGCAGTTCCATCCGGCGCCCGTGGACTGGGCGTGGCTGGCCGTGCTGTTTCCGGTGGGTGCGCTGGTTGCCTGGGGCTGGCAACGCTTGCGCCAACCCAACCCTTGGCTGTTCGGGCCATTGCTGGTGAGTGCGATCGCCAGTGTGACCTGGGATTTACACATCGGCCTGCCAGACGGCGGCAGTCAGATCGGCCAATGGTTGATCGGCAGTGGTTTGGGCTGCCACTTCAATCGGCAGTTCTTCCGTCGCGCGCCATCGTTCATGGGCCGCACCTTGATTGGCACGGCGTTGACCATGCTGCTGGCGACGTTAGCGGCGGTGGGCTTGAGCGCCCTCACTCACCTCGACCTGCGATCACTGACCCTGGGCATGATGCCAGGCGGTATCGCTGAGATGAGCCTGACAGCTGAAACCCTGCAGCTGTCGGTGCCCTTGGTGACGGCGATGCAGGTGATGCGCTTGTTGTTCGTGCTGTTTTTGGCCGAGCCTTTGTTTCGGCACTGGAACCGTCAGCCAGCCCCCCTCTAAAACCTCCCACATGTTGAATGTGCCAGGCCTCAGACCGGTGGCAAACGCCACTCAATGGGGGCCTCGCCATTCTGCTCGAGAAACTTGTTGGCCCGGCTGAAATGCCCGCAGCCCAGAAACCCGCGATACGCCGACAACGGCGACGGATGTACCGAGGTCAGCACCAGATGCTTGGTGGCGTCGATGAGCTTCTGCTTGCTTTGAGCATGAGCGCCCCACAGCAGGAACACCAGGTGCGGCTGATGCTCGCTGACTACCTCGATAATCCGATCGGTAAAGAACTGCCAGCCCTTGCCCGCATGGGCGTTGGCGTTGGCGCGCTCCACGGTCATGGTGGTGTTGAGCATCAGCACGCCCTGGTCGGCCCAGCTTTGCAGGTAGCCGTGGTTGGGGATGTCGATGTTCAGGTCGCGCTTGAGCTCTTTATAGATATTGACCAGCGACGGCGGCGCCGGCACGCCCGGTTGTACCGAGAAGCACAGGCCATGGGCCTGGCCAGGGCCGTGGTAGGGGTCTTGTCCGAGGATCACGACCTTGACCTTGTCCAGCGGCGTTGAGTTGAGCGCGTTGAAAATCAATGGGCCGGGGGGGTAGATCTCTTTGCCAGCAGCATGTTCCTGGCGCAGAAACTCGCGCAATTGCGCCATGTAGGGCTTCTCGAACTCCTCCCGCAGGGCGTGTTTCCAGCTGGGTTCGAGTTTGATACGGTCGCCATCGGTCATAGTTGAATTGTCTTGTAAAAAAGAATGAGGCGAACCCTAGGAAAGCCGACCCCGCTTGTCAATTGATCTGACACAGCACCGGCACTTTCCCACGAAGGGATCATACTCATCCTTCACCTTCTCGATTGAGGTCACGATGAACCTGCATTTCGAAGAACTGACCGGCAGTGGCGGCGCTCGCATCGGTATCGCCAGCCTGGACGCGCCAAAGTCCCTTAACGCCCTCTCCCTGCCGATGATTCTGGCCCTGGATGAGCGCATGGAGGCCTGGGCCAAAGACCCGCAGATCGTCTGCGTGCTGCTGCGCGGCAACGGCCCCAAAGCTTTTTGCGCCGGTGGCGAAGTGCGCAGTCTGGCTCAGGCTTGCCGTGAACAGCCGGGCGAAGTTCCGACCCTGGCCGCGCAGTTTTTTGCCGCCGAATATCGTCTTGACTACCGCCTGCACACCTACCCGAAGCCGTTGATCTGCTGGGGCCACGGTTATGTATTGGGCGGTGGCATGGGCCTGTTGCAAAGCGCCGCCGTGCGTATCGTTACGCCAAGCAGTCGTTTGGCCATGCCCGAGATCAGCATTGGCTTGTACCCGGATGTGGGGGCCAGTTGGTTCTTGTCCCGCTTGCCAGGCAAGCTCGGCCTGTTCCTGGGCCTCACCGGCGCCCATATCAACGGTCGCGACGCGCTGGACTTGGGCCTGGCCGACCGTTTCCTGCGTGATGACCAGCAAGACGATCTGCTCGATGGCCTGCTGCAGCTGAACTGGCAGGAACAGAGCGCGATGCAACTCAACAGCTTGCTCAAGGCCCTGGCGCAGGAGGCAATCAGCGATCAACCCGAAGCGCAATGGCTACCGCGCCGCGCACAGATCGACGAATGGCTGGATGTAGGAGATGTGCGGTGTGCCTGGCGCGCCTTGAGCCTGCTGCGCGACCACAGCGACCCGCTATTGAGCCGGGCCGGCAAAACCCTCAATGAGGGCTGCCCACTGACGGCGCATCTGGTGTGGGAACAGCTCCAGCGTGCCCGTCACCTCTCATTGGCCCAGGTGTTCGAGATGGAATACACCCTGAGCCTCAACTGCTGCCGTCATCCGGAATTCGCCGAAGGGGTTCGGGCGCGCCTGATCGACAAAGACCAGGCGCCTCGTTGGCACTGGCCGGATATCAACACACTCCCGGAAACGGTGGTGCAGGCGCACTTTGACAAAGCCTGGGAAGGTAGGAATCCTCTGGCAGATTTATCTGATTACTGACAGGCCTGTACGCTTTTCGTTGACCTTGAAAGCGCAATTGTCCGGCTGGCTGTCCTCGCACGTATACACCGGCAACTCGAACGCATCGGGCTGCAGCCTCCAATACAAGGTGCTGGTCAACGACATGTTGATAACCTCATTGCCGCTGCTTGGCCTCAACGCTACCACCCCGTTCCAACTGGTGCGGTAGATGCACTTGTCCATGTAGCCGTTTCCTCTCTCCTCGCCCTCGCCCGGCATGAAGACTGCACCAATGAATCCGTCAATAACACCACGAGACGCAACCTTCGGGCTCTGCCAGCGCAGGCCATTGTCCTTGGCGCGATAATGGCCGTCGGCGTACGCGATCTGCGTCGTATAAGGACAGCCCTGCTCCGCTTTTGCCGGCGCAATGACGTAGCTCAACAGCAGCAGCACGCAAATCAATTGTTTGAACATAGGGATTCCATCTGCTCAGTCTCACCACGCAAAAGCACAGGCTTTGCGCTAGTGAAGTACAGCTAGCACCTCAAAGATAGCTGTTAAATCTGACAGTACAGACGTACGGTACCCATAAAAAACGGCGCATGATGCGCCGCTTGTTTTTCAAGATATTTAACGGTGACCGCCGCGACCACCTCCGTGGTCGGAACCACGTCCACGCCCGCCATTCCCCCAGCGGTCGCCCCACCCATGGTTTGGGGAGGGCCTGTAGCCGGCCCGCGGGTAATAGCGCGGGGCTGGTTGGTAGTAGCGCGGCGCCGAATAGTAACGAGGCTGTGGCGCATAGTAACGAGGCGCTGGCGCGTAATAGCTGCGCCCAGAAGGGTAATAACGCGGGCCGCCGTAATAATAGGCTGGCGCCGGTGCGGTGTAGACCTCGGAGCGATAGTAGGTAGCGCCTCCATCGTAATAGGGCACGCAGGCTGAAAGGGTCAGGCCGAGCAAAGCGATGAGCAGCAGTCGTCGATACATGGCGGCCTCCTGGACCGCGGAAGAGCTCCTCCAGCGACGCTGGCGAGCGGCATTTAGCTTTCACTGAATGACGAAACATCTGACATCAAAAACCGAATCTGGTGCGTTCGCGACACAAGTGGAAACATCTGTTTCAAACGAAGTGAAAGCCCGCCAAAACGCCATGAGGATGGAATGCCGCGCAGCAGCGCTGTATCGTGCAACAACTAACGTGCCCTACCCGATTTCCTTCTGAACCAACCCATGACCTCGCCGACTCTTTGCCCCGCCTGTGGTGCCCGCAACGACTGCTCCCTGGCCGATCCGCGCACTGCCGATCAAGCCTGCTGGTGCTACAGCGTCAGAATCGACCCGGCGGTGCTTGAAGCCCTGCCGGATGAGTTGCGTAATAAAGCCTGCCTGTGCCCACGCTGCGCCCAGGTGGACGAACAGTTGCGGAACCGCAATGCGCGTTGATCGTTTCCTCAGCAACCTGCCACAGTTCAATCGCAAGCAAGTGCGCCTGTTGCTGGTGGAACGCCGGGTGACCGTTGAAGGGGTTGCGGTCAGCGATCCTCACCATGACGTACGTGAATTCAGCCAGGTCTGCGTTGATGGTGAAATCCTGCAAGCGGGCAAGCCGGCGCGCTATTTCATGCTGCACAAACCCCAGGGTTGTGTCAGCGCCACGTCGGACCCGCAACACTCCACGGTCCTTGACCTGCTGGACGAACCGGACAAAGCCGAACTGCATATCGCCGGGCGCCTGGATTTCAACACCACCGGCCTTATGCTGATCACCAACGACGGCCAATGGTCGCGGCGCCTCACGCAACCGCAGACCAAGTTGCCCAAGGTGTACCACGTGCAAACCGAACAGGACATCGGCCCGCAGTACGCGGTGACGTTCGCGGCGGGCGTGTATTTCGCTTTCGAAGATCTCACCACCCAACCTGCCGAACTTGAACTGCTGGGTCCCAGGACAGCGCGGTTGAGCATCATCGAAGGCCGATATCACCAGGTCAAACGCATGTTCGGTCATTTTGATAACAAGGTGATCGGCCTGCACCGCGAGCGAATGGGGCCGTTAATGCTCGATGCGTCGCTTGCGCCGGGTCAGTATCGGCCACTGACTGACGAAGAGATCCTAAAAGTCTGACGACCGTTCAGCCGATGATGGCAAAAAACCAGCCGCTCGCCTTGCGACATGCGTTCCGTACTGCTTGAATCAGGGCTTCAGCCAGATAATGACTGATGAGTCGCCTATAACCTCCAAGAAACACCTTGCCTCGCCCGCGCCTGATCCACGGGCCTTCCCGGCAAACCGCCCGCCATAACAACACCCGCCGGCCAGCCGTCATCGGACCGACATGGGCCCTCATTTTCCAGGCGTATGCCTACCTGTCATAAAGCTCGTGCAGAGTGATCTGCGCGCACTACCCGCTTGCCAGGAGTCTTACGACATGAGGCCAGAAATCGCTGTGCTGGATATACAGGGTCAGTATCGGGTGTACACGGAGTTCTATCGCGCGGACGCGGCGGCAAAGACCATCGTCCTGGTCAACGGCTCAATGGCGACCACAGCGTCCTTCGCTCAAACCGTGAAAAGCCTGTACCCGCAATTCAATGTGGTGTTGTACGACCAGCCCTACGCTGGCCGTTCCAAAATCCATAACCGTCATGAGCAGATGCTTACCAAGGAAGTCGAAGGCCAGATCCTCCTTGAACTGCTCGACCACTTCGCCGCTGAACACGTATTGTCCTTCTCCTGGGGCGGGGCCGCCACGTTGGTTGCCCTCGCACAGCGACCCCATCGGGTAGAAAAAGCCGTGATCAGCTCATTCTCGCCGGTGATCAATGCGCCCATGCGTGACTACCTCGAACGTGGCGTCGACTACCTGGGCAACCTCGACCGCGACCGCGTCGGCCATCTGGTTAACAGCACCATCGGCAAGCACCTGCCTTCGCTGTTCAAACGCTTCAACTACCGCCATGTCAGCAACCTGGCCGCACACGAATACGGGCAGATGCACTTTCACATCAGCCACGTGCTCAACAGCGACCGGCAGTGCTACCTCAAGGCAGCCAGGCAGATCGATATTCCAGTGTTGTTCTTGAACGGCGAGTGGGACGAATACACCAGTGCAGACGACGCCAAACTGTTTGGCCAGCATGTGGCCAAGAGCAGCTTCAGCACCATTCAGGCGACGGGACACTTCCTGGACATGGAACATAAAGCCGCGTGCCGCGACAGCCGTGAGGCCGTGGTGGGCTTCTTGAAAGGGCAGCGGCCCGCAAGCCCGTTACGGTATAGCCAGGGCCAGGCGCAGCATGCATGGACGCTTTGAAATCAGGCCTGAGACTGTGGCGAGCAAGCTGTGTCGCCACACGCAACTCTCACATTTTTCAAAGAAAAACTTCAAATCCAGCTGAACATCTGGTACAAAGTCAGCCGCTCTGAGCGGGTATAGTTTAGTGGCAAAACGAAAGCTTCCCAAGCTTTAGTTGAGGGTTCGATTCCCTCTACCCGCTCCACTCAGATTTGCACTTGCGTCAGGGGGTTTCTGGCGGAGGCTGCACAAAAAACCGGTCCTTGGTGACCGGTTTTTTTATGCCTAAAATTTAGTCTCCAGCACTCATCTGCTGCTCGGCTATCTGTTGAATCGCATCGTTGAATACGTGTTGAATCATCCACAGGAAAAAGCTGCTCGGGGTTTCTGGCATTCGCAGCGCGAAAGGTATTACAACAGGAGCGATAGGTACGCCTAAGCAAAGTCTTACAGGAAGACCGGCAACACCTCACGATAATGTAGGCTCATCGGCCCAGAGTTCGGAAACATGGAAATGCTGGACACCAAAAAAGCTACACCCAAAATCATCCTGTGCCAAGTAGCCGGCTGGGTGTTGGTTTTGCCGCTGCTGGTCTCGTTTGTACGGCTGCCCTTGCCCCTCGAATTATTGCTGGAGTCAGGAGTGATTGCCGCCTCAGCGTATGGCGTGAGGTTTGCCTGGCGTCACGCAACCCCACGCGCGGCTGTGTTCGCTTTGTTTGTCACCCTGCTCAACGTCATTTCTATGGTCATGTTAAGTACAGCGTCAGCACTCAAGGCCCTTTACATTATCGCCTGGCTCTACGGGTACCCCCATTATTCCAGCTGGGTTTACTGGAATGTCTAGTTGGGCAAGAATTTGACCGCAAGAAACGTAGTTCCCAACCCCCTTGCTGGAACTACAGTGGCGTCGTCCCCATCAACGCCCTTCAAGGAAACTGCTCATGGACTACCAGTACAAGCTCATGCCTTCCCCTGTCGGTGAACTCACCCTGGTGGCGCGGGATGGCAAACTCAACGCCATCCTCTGGGAAGTAGAACGTGCCAATCGCGTGCGCCTGGGTGAATTGATCGAAGCCGACGACAGCCCAGTGCTCTTGGAAACCGAGCGTCAATTGCAGGAATACTTCGCCGGAAAGCGTAACCACTTCGAACTGGAACTGGACTTCACCGGCACTGACTTCCAGAAGCAAGTCTGGCAAGCACTGCTGACCATTCCCTTCGGCGAAACCCGCAGCTATAGCCAGATCGCACAGCAGATCGGCAACCCCAAAGCCGTGCGCGCCGTCGGCGCCGCGAATGGGCGCAACCCCATTTCAATCATTGCGCCATGTCACCGGGTGATCGGTGCCTCCGGCGGACTGACCGGGTTCGCAGGCGGGCTGGCAGCCAAGCAGTATTTGCTCGCACTTGAAGGCACAGGTCAGACGGAACTGGCGTTATAGACGGCATTGACCCATACCCCGTCTAAAACCCTGCATAAAAACGGCGGTGGGAGTCCCCTCCCACCGCCGCTTTTCAGATCGGGCAGCGGCCTCAACCGTCGCCTTGATGGCCCTTACCGTAGGTCGACGCCAGGGCCCGGGCTTTTTGCAAGCGCTCTTCGAGCTTGGGCAGCGTCTCATCCACCAGTGCCTTTATCTCTGGCACATCCGACGCCGCACCTTCTTTCTGGAACAGGGCAATGGCGTCTTCGTTCTCCTTGACCTGCTGCGCGGTATAGGCCGCGTCAAAGGAATCGCCGTCCTTGAGTTCAGGCATCAGGGTTTCGGCCTTATCAACGATCTTCTCCCGTGGGGCCACTGGCAAATCAAGCTTCTTGGCGATCGCCGCCAAGTGCTGGTTGGCCAGAGTGCGCTCGTTGATGACCTCAATGGTGTAGTCCTTGATTTCCTGGGACGAGGTCTTGGCGTGGGCCATGCGACTGGTTTCGATATCGGCCATGCCTTTGGCCGAAGCCTGCTCGATGAATTCTGCAGGCGACTGGGCGAAAGCATTGCTGGCGCCGAGGCCCAGCAGCATCGCGAAACTGGCGGTGCGTAACCGGATAGCCATGCGGCTCATGATGGGTTCCTCCAGGGCAAAAATAGGCGCGGGAGCATACAACCCGCCCTGAATTCGAATTTTCACGGCGGTAAAGGTTTAGAAAAAACTTACCTGTGCGACGAACGGTCGTCGTCGCCTCAGGCCGCTTTGCTGCCGAACAGGCCCGGCAATGCGTGCGCCAGGGCATTGAGGGCGAAGCCGATAAACATTACGCCGCAGAGCTTGGTGATCAGGATTTCATGGCGTTGATACAGCGTGCGCACCCGTTGGGCACCCACCACGCCGATCAGGATCGCGTAGGCCAGCAAACCACCGACAAAGCTCAGCAGAATCAAGGTCGGCAGCATCGACCAAGTCAACAACTCGGCCCGGCTGGACAGCAACGCGGTGAACGTCGCCACGGCAACCGGGTAGGCCTTGGGGTTGGTCAAGCCAAACAGAATACCGTGCCAGAACGGATGGCGCGCCGCGCCCTGAGGAGCGTCGCTGTTGCGGCGTTGGGTACGGATCGCACGCCAGCCGAGCCAGAACAAATAAAGTCCACTGAGTACACCGAGTACGTCAAACGCACTGCTGCCGACTTCCCGCGCACCGACGATGGCAATCAGCGCCGTACTGCACCACACCACATCGCCGAGCAAATGACCGCACAAGAATCCTGCCCCGGCACGCCGGCCACGGGCCGCACCGATGCCGAATACGGCCAGGACACCGGGGCCAGGGGTAATGCCGTAGATAAAACCCGAAGCCAGTACGGCGAACAGCAAGGATGGGGTCATGGTAGACGCTCCGACAGACGCTTGAAGGTGAACGATTCTGCATGTTTCAGCGCGGTGGGTAAAACTTCATTCCAGCATAGGGCCGGGCGCGACAGGCTTGCAGCCGCGAGGCCAGATCGCCGACATGGAGCTCCAGCTTATGGCCGTCGGGATCGAGAAAATAAAACGATGCGCCTTCGCTGCGGTTGTCTCGCCACTCCTGTATGCCGGCGGCGCGCAGGCATTCGACCAAAGGAGTGAAATCAGCAGCATCGACAGTAAGGGCATAGTGGGTGTAATCCACCGCCGGAGCAGTCGAGCGCAACGGGTCCAGCGACAGGCACAGCCAAAGCCCAGGCAGTGAGAGGTAGGCACCGTTGTCCCAGGTTGCGTCGAGCTGCAGGCGCAGCAGGTCTTGATAGAAACTGACGCTGCGCGGCACATCGGTGACGGCCAGGGTCAGGTGGTTGAAACCGCTGAGCATCTAGGTGTTCTCGCGTTGTCGTGGGTCTGCGGACAATACACCCACCACCCTGCCAATCAACCACTGTAACCCCACATCCCCACCCCGCCGCGTATGCCAGGCCAGCTCAAAGGCAAACGACGGAATATGAAACGGCGGTGGCACGGCCAGCAATTGCCGAGCGTCAATATTCATCAAACCCCGGGACGACACCGTCAGAATCAGGTCCGTACCCTGGATCAACTGCGGCGCCACACCCCAGTGCGGCAGGCTTATAGCTACATGGCGGCGTTCACGAATGGCCGTCAGCGCCCGTTCTATTTCTGGCGTGCCGCTGCCGCGCATCTCCAGCAGCACATGGGGGCGTGACAGGTATGTCGGCAGGTCCAGCACTCCGTTGGGCGCAAGGCTGGTGGGGTCGACCAGGCAGGTGTAATGCTCTTCGAACAGCGGCGTAGTCCGCAGTTCGGCGGGCATGTCGGGGAATACACCCGCAGCCAGGTCGAGGTCGCCATTGAGCACACCCTCAACCATGCCTTCACGGCTGGCCTGGATGATCTGCAAGTCGATACCGGGCGCTTCATGGCGTAGGAGGCGAACCAGGCCCGGCAGGAATATCGCCGCACTGTAGTCCGACATCGCCACGCGAAAGCGGCGCTTGGCCGAGGCGGGATCAAAACGATTCGGCGCCAGTAAGGCCTGCACCTGGGCCAGGGCTTCGGTCAATGGCGCCGCCAATTCCAGGGCGCGGGCGGTTGGCACCAGTGTGCCGCCCTGACGCATCAGCAGCGGGTCGCCCAGCATATCGCGCAGCCGCGCCAACGCATGGCTGACCGCCGGCTGGCTCAGGTGCAGGCGCTCGGCGGCGCGGGTGACGTGTTGCTCGCTGAGCAAGGCGTCGAGGATCACGAGCAGGTTAAGGTCGACGCGGCGCAGATCATTCATAAGCTGCATGCCCAGCATAAGACTTTGGAATTTAAATTTGCGCGACGAATACCCTAGAGTCCAGCAAAACCTTTGGGAGCGTCGAGATGACTGTGTTGCATTGGGTAGGTTTGTTAGCACTGGCGGTGTTCGCCGGCGCGGTGGTGCCGTTTCAGAGTGCGATCAACGCCAACCTCGGGCGCGGGCTCGGCCATCCGTTGTGGGCCACCCTGGCATCGTTGCTGGTGAGCATCATCGTGCTGCTGCCGGTGATTGTGGCGATGCGTTTACCCCTGCCGAGCCTGGCCTTTATCAGCAAGGCACCGTTGTGGATGTGGGCCGGTGGTGCCTTTGGCGTGTGTTCTATTTCATTGGCGTTGATGCTGCTGCCCAAGCTCGGCGCATCGGGCTTCATTGCGCTGGCCATGGCCGGGCAGGTTCTCGCGTCATTGCTGCTGGACCATTTCGGCCTGTTCGGCCTGGTGGAACGTCAGTTGACAACCTCCCGGGCGTTAGGCGCGTTACTGCTGATCAGCGGCGTTGCGCTGATTCAGTTCAGCGGCGCTCAGCCGCAAGGCGATTGATCTGGGCCTGCTCCACCACGGGCTGCGGCGCGCCTTGGCTGGCCGCCTGCAACATCGCACGGCCGACGGTCTCGGTGCTCACCACCCAATCCGGTTTCAGTCGCCGCACAAACGAAAGCACCGGCCCAAGCATGCTATAGAAAGATTGATACAACGGCGTCTTCGAACGCACACCGTGCAACGGCTGGATGATCCCCGGACGGAACAGATACACCGCCTTGAACGGCAAGCGCAGCAAGGCATTTTCGGTCTTGCCCTTGACCCGCGCCCACATCGACTTGCCGGCTTCGGAACTGTCCGTGCCAGCGCCGGACACATAGATAAAGGTCATCTGCGGATTGAGCCGCGCCAGGGTACTGGCCGCCACGAGGGTCAGGTCATAGGTGAGGTGGGTATAGCGCGCCTCCTTCATGCCCGCCGACGAAACGCCGAGGCAAAAGAAACATGCATCAAAACCCTGCAACAAGTTTTCCAGGGGTTGAAAATCCAGCATGTCGTTGTGCAATACCTGATGCAGCTTGCCGTGCTCCTGGGTCAAGGGCGTGCGACCGACGGCCACCACTTCCTGCACATCGGCCGCCAGCAGGCACTCGCGCAGCACACCCTGGCCCACCATGCCGGTGGCGCCGAATAACAGAACTCTCATCAAATATTCCTTCATCCCACTGACTTGGCGAGTCGATATACGAGCCTCTTGAAGGCTACCGGCCCATCCGCCCTGCACGCCGGCACCTTACTCACTTCACTGACGCACAGCCCCATTAAATCGCATGATATCCCCCTTCAGGTCCATTGACACACCAGGACAGTGTAGGCATCTATTCGAATGACATTACTGCGCCACCCTAAAAAGTAGGAATGTGCCTACGCGAAATACTCCATCCGGACTATCGTGCATGGGAATCGTCTGACTTATCGAATCAAAATTTTCCCGATAGTGTTTTCCAGCCCCCCCAAAGGACGCTAGAGAAATGGAAAATTCAATACACACACACAAATTCTCAAATTACAAAAAACTCATAGCATTGGCCGAACCGGACTGGCACTCGGCAAAGAGCGGGAGAATATGCGAACTCAATGTCACCGTCAAAAACAATAATTACCTGACAGATCAATATGGGCGTGACCTCCATCACTTCTGCACAACCTCATATCTTGGACTCGATCACCATCCAGCCATAATAGAAGGTGCGATGCAGGGAATAAGGGAGGCCAAAACCCTGCGAATCGCAAATTCAAAGAACCGTTGCAAACTGGAAATACTCGAACGATACGAGCTAGAACTATCGGACCACTTTAACTCCCTATGTTTAAGCACATTGTCTTGCAGTGCTGCTAGCTCTGGACTGCTCCCTCTGCTCGCGAGCGGAGCCTTTACTAGTCATTGCCCGCCTACGATGGTATTCGACAAGCACTCGCATTACTCGATGAATCACATCAAAGCGTCCTGCGCTGATGAGACTGAAGTAGTGACCGCCCCCCACAACGATCTCTCTTTCATTGAAGATTTATGCAAAACCCGCAAATGCGTCGCGTATATAGCTGACGGCATATACAGCATGGGCGGCGTTGCGGACGTTGACGGCTTACTTTACTTAAAAGCTCGTTACGGGCTATTTCTCTATATGGACGACTCGCATGCGCTGTCGGCATTCGGAGAAGGAGGACGTGGTTACATCCGGCCATTTATGCACACGCAAGACGATCAGACCTTAATAGTCGCGTCCTTAGGAAAGTCTTTCGGTGCTAGCGGCGGGTTGATCATGTTTGGCAGCGAACGACAAAAAAGTTTGATGTACCGCTACGGTGGCCCAAGCAACTGGTCGCAAAGTCTGAACTCAGCAGCTATTGGAGCTGGGCTGGCCTCGCTAAAAATACACCAGTCTGAAGAGCTATACGAGCTTCAAGAAAAGCTTCAATTCAACATCAAACTATTTGACCAGCTAATACATACAGAGCAGCACGGCACACAGACGGCCATACGCTTAATTAACTGTGGAGAAGCTGAAAAAGCGAATGAGCTCGCCATCCGACTTTCGGACGCTGGTTTTTTTACATCTGCTGTATTTTTCCCGGTAGTGCCAAAAGGAAAAGCAGCCGTACGCATAACGCTTCGAGCAGATATGAGTCCTACAACGATAAAATCATTTTGCTCACAGCTAACCCAACTAATCACACTCTCAAAGACCAGCCTCAGCTTGAACTCCCAGTCAGAAGCTACCTAAGGGGGCCTTTCATTAATGGCCACGATTACTGAAACGGATTGAAAACTGTGTAAACGATACCGAGCTAGCAGTTTCTTCCTTACTTAGGATATAGGACGACTTGTATTGAAAAGCCATATCGCTCTCCCCCTCGCCTGTAGCGCGGCCTTTCTCGCTCAAGCCGGTATCAGCAGCTATCTGCCCGCAGTCCCAGCAATCGCGCAAGCTTTAGCCGTCGAAAAGCATGTCGCTCTGGCTCTAGCGGTGTACCTGGTGGGCATGGCATTGCCAATGCTGCTGTGGGGTAGCCTGGCTGAGCGATTTGGCAGAAAACCGGTGTTACTTGCAGCCCTAGCGGTGTATGCCCTGGCGAGTGCGACGATTCCATCAGCGTTCAACATTGAGTCATTTCTAGCCTTACGCCTGCTTCAGGGCTTTGGGGCTGGCGGGATGTCCGTCATGGCGCGGGTATTGATGCGCGACAACTTCAGCGGTGCACTGTTGGCCAAGGGGCTGTCGTGGCTGGGAATGACCTTCGTGGTCGCCCTGGGTATCGGCCAATTCGTGGGTTCGTTATTGCAAATGGTGTTCGGCTGGAAGGCGATTTTCTATACGTTGGCAATCGGGGCTGTCGCATTGATAGGGGTGTTGCAGGGGGTGGTATTTGCGACGCAAGCAAAGGCTGGTTCCTCGGTCCGCGCTTGGCGTGTCTACAACGCGATTGCGCGACATCCTCCCTTTCTGCACGCCGCACTGGCCGGCGGTTTGGGCTATGGGGTGATCATTGCATTCAATACCTGCGCACCGTTGATTTTTCAGGGAAGTTTTCAGTGGAGCGCAATGGAATACGGCTGGCTGGGTTGGCCGATCAGTGGGGCTTACCTGGCAGGTGCGTTGATAGTCAATCGCTTCGTTACACGCACAGGTCGTTTGAGGATGATGCGTGCAGGCGTTGCATTGATACTGCTCGGTACGGCGACCATGTTGCTTGGCAGCGTGCTTGCCAGTGGGCTCGCAGTGCTGCTGTGGTTGCCCTATTGCCTGGCGGTGCTGGGGCAGTCGATCAGTTACCCTATCAGTTTGTCTCTCGCCAATGATGAGGCTCCCACCAGCGGCTCCTACGCCATGGCCCTCAGCGGTTTTGTGCATCAATGGATGGCAGCCATGATCGGCGGTGCGGCAAGCCTATTGGTGAGCCAGCAGGCGTGGCCGCTGGCGGTGCTGTGTGTGGCGTTGGCGGGCGGCACATTCGTATGCCTTGCCCGCTGCAGCTCGGATCAAAAAGCGCTACGAAAGATCTCCTCAATCTGACGCTGGTCCGCCCGCCGTGGGTTGGTCAGCCCGCAGGCATCCTTCAGCGCATTGCTGGCCAGCAATGGAATGTCCTGCAACTTAGCGCCAAGCTCACGCAAGCCCGCAGGGATTTCCACGTCCTGGGACAACCGACGAATCGCCGCGATGGCAGCCTGGGCGCCCTCCTCGGCGGTGATGCCCTTGATATCTGCGCCAAGGGCCCGGCCCACGTCGCTCAGGCGTTTGGCACAGACGCTGGCATTGAAGCTTTGTACATGGGGCAATAGCACCGCGTTGCACACGCCGTGGGGCAGGTCGTACAAGCCGCCCAATTGATGGGCCATGGCATGCACGAACCCCAGGGACGCATTATTGAAGGCCATGCCGGCGAGGAATTGCGCGTAGGCCATGTTTTCCCGTGCGGCCTTGTCAGTGCCGTCGCGGACCGCCAGGCGCAGGTTGGCGCTGATCAATTCGATGGCCTTGATCGCGCAGGCGTCGGTGATCGGTGTTGCCGCGGTGGACACGTAGGCTTCGATGGCGTGGGTCAGCGCATCCATGCCCGTGGCGGCGGTGAGGCCCTTGGGCATGCCGACCATCAGGGCCGGGTCGTTGACCGACAGCAACGGCGTGACATTGCGGTCGACGATGGCCATTTTTACGTGGCGGCTTTCGTCGGTGATGATGCAAAAACGCGTCATCTCGCTGGCCGTGCCAGCGGTGGTATTGATGGCTACCAGCGGCAGTTGCGGCTTGCTCGATCGGTCCACGCCTTCATAGTCGCCGATACGCCCACCGTTGGTGGCGCACAGGGCAATGCCCTTGGCGCAGTCATGGGGCGAACCGCCGCCCAGGGACACGACGAAATCGCAGGCACTCTGTTGCAGTAACGCCAGGCCTTTTTCGACGTTTTCCACGCTGGGGTTGGGCTTGGCGCCGTCGTAGATCACCGAGTCGATATCCTGCATCGCCAGCTTCTCGGCGATCATGCCGGCCACACCGGCTTTGGCCAGGCCGACGTCGGTGACGATCAACGCCTTGTCAAAGCCGTAGTTGCGGATGGCGGTCATCGCTTCGTCGAGACAATCGATGCCCATGATGTTGACGGCGGGGATGAAGAACGTGCTGCTCATGATCAATCCTCAAAGGCTTTATACCGACAGAATCAACCTGTACCGCGTGGCGCATCTTGATCAGGATCAATGCCGGCTCGTGATAAAGTCACCCCCCAGCCGATTTCGAGTAGACCCGCCGCAATGAAGGATTTCCAGGATATTGACGCCCACCTTGAAGACTGGAGTGCCCTGCGCGCTGCCGTCGACTTCAGCGGGATACTGATCGGTAACGGCGCCAGCCGTACGATCTGGGAAGACTTTGCCTACGACTCGCTGTTCGAAAACGCCCGTACCGTCGAAGAAAAACCCCTGAGCCCATCCGAGCTCAGCGTGTTCGACGCCTTGCAAACCCGCAGTTTCGAGCAAGCCCTGGGCGCCTTGAAAACCACCAGCCGGGTCAACAAGGCCCTGGCGGTCAGCTCGGCGGCGCCGCGTAACCGTTACTACGCGATCAAGGAAGCACTGATCAACACCATCCATGCCGTGCACATTCCCTGGCGCCTGGTGCAACCGTCGACGCTGGCGACGATCAACGCGGAGCTGACCACCTACGCCACCGTCTTCACCAGTAACTACGATTTGCTCAACTACTGGGCGACCCTGCACGCACCGGGTATCGACGACCTGTTTCGCAGCGCCGACTCAAGCTTCGACCTGCGCAATACGCGCACCGACATCACCCGCATCCTGTACCTGCACGGCGGCCTGCATCTGGTGCGCAACCTTGACGGCACGGCGCGTAAATTGCAGTCCACCGACAGCACCCTGCTCAGCAGTTTTGCCATCAACAACACGATCAAGACCCTCGACGATGTGCCGCTGTTTGTCAGTGAAGGCAAGGTGCAGGAGAAACTCAAAAGTATCCGCAGTTCGGATTATCTGTCGTTCTGTTATGAACAGCTGTTGAGCCATGAAGGCGCGCTGTGCATCTTCGGCCATGACTTGGGGCCGCAGGATAAACACCTGGTGGATGCTATCGGCCAGGCCAGCATCAGCACCCTTGCGATCTCGGTGTCGGGACGCAGTGATGGGTTTGTTCGTCAGCAGAAGCGGCGGTATATGGAGCTGTTCGAGGGCTCTGCTGTGGAACTGAGGTTCTTTACCGCGCGTACGCACCCACTGGGCAATCCGGCATTGTCCGTCCCTGTAGAACGCTGAGTAAAATGTGGGAGCTGGCTTGCCTGCGATAGCGGCCTGTCTGTTGGCCCATCTGGCACTGATACACCGCTATCGCAGGCAAGCCAGCTCCCACATTGACTGCATTTCAATGAATAAGAGGGATCACTCCTCAGCGCTGTGCACCACCACCAGCAACTGCGCCTGCACCTCTCCCACCGAGCGAATCCGGTGGGGTTTCTGCGCGTTGAAATGCAGCGCATCACCGCGCGCCAACAGCACGCGCTCGCTCATGAAATCCACTTCCACCTGACCTTCATGCACGAATAAAAACTCCTCCCCCAGATGCTCCTTGAAGGTCTTGTCGGTGAACTCAGCCGGCGGGTAGATGATGAACGGCAACAGGCTGCGCTCGCTGACTTGATGGGCCAGCACCGCATAACCCGGCGAGGTGTCCGGCCGCTCATGGCTGCGCACCAGGCTGTAGCTGTCGAGGCTGACGTTGTCTTCGCTGAACAGCTCTTCGACCTTCACGTTCAACGCCTTGGCGAGTTTCAACGCCGCAGCGATGGATGGCGTATTAAGCCCGCGTTCGACTTTCGACAGGTAACTCTTGGTCATCCCGGATTTTTCGGCCAGGGCCTCCAGGGTCACGCCAAGTTTTTTTCTTAATATTTTCAAGCGGATAGACATGTGCTGCGGTTAATCCCTGCAGAAAGCGATGAGACAGGCTTGCCAATGACACAATGTGTCATATAGCATCTTTAGTGTCATTTGCATTCACCCAACGACCTTGCGAGCAGCGGGCGACCAGCAAATCCGACGTCCATTGAACCACCCAAAGGACACCGATATGGCCAAGACATTAGCACTCCCAAAAGACCAACTGGTCAAGCAAGCACTGAGCCAGATGCAAAACAGCCTGGCAGATAATACGTGGACCGACCGGCAAAAGCTGGCGCTGACCTGCCGAATCCTGTTCGAGTACGGCCACGACTCCGGCCTGGCCGGGCAGATCACCGCCCGTGGGCCGACGCCCGGCACCTACTACACCCAGCAACTGGGCCTGGGTTTTGATGAAATTACCGCCAGCAACCTGCTGCTGGTCAACGAAGACCTCGAAGTACTGGAAGGCCATGGCATTCCCAACCCCGCCAACCGTTTTCACACCTGGGTGTACCGCGGCCGCCCGGATGTAAACTGCATCATCCACACACACCCCACGCACATTGCCGCGCTGTCGATGCTGGAAGTGCCGTTGCAGGTGTCGCACATGGACCTTTGCCCGCTGTACGAAGATTGCGCGTTCCTGGAGGCCTGGCCCGGCGTGCCGGTGGGCAACGAAGAAGGGGAAATCATCACCACGGCCCTGGGCGACAAGCGCGCCATCCTGCTCTCGCACCACGGGCAGTTATCCACCGGGGCCAGCATCGAAGAAGCCTGCGTGATTGCGCAGTTGATCGAACGGGCTGCCAAGTTGCAGTTGCTGGCGATGTCTGCAGGTACCGTCAAGCCGATCCTGCCGGAGCTGGGGCGCGAGGCCCACGACTGGATCTCCAAGCCCAAACGCCACGGCGCCGCGTTCAACTATTACGCCCGGCAAAACCTGCGCAAGCACGCCGATTGCCTGAACTGATTGCCCCCCTTTTCGACCGGAGTTTTCCCCATGTCCAACCCAACCATTCACGGCATCATCGGCTACACCATCACCCCCTTCAGCGCCGACGGCCAGCGCGTTGACCTCGACGCCCTCGGGCACTCCATCGACCGCTTGATCAACAGCGGCGTCCACGCCATTGCGCCTTTGGGCAGCACGGGCGAAGGCGCTTACCTGAGCGATGCCGAGTGGGATGAAGTCAGTGCCTACAGCATCAAGAAAGTCGCCAAGCGCGTGCCGACCATTGTCAGCGTGTCCGACCTGACCACCGCCAAGGCCGTGCGCCGCGCCCGCTACGCCGAAGAGCACGGTGCAGATGTGGTCATGGTGTTGCCGGCCTCGTACTGGAAACTCAGTGAAGCGGAAATCCTCGCTCACTACTCCGCGATCGGCGACAGCATCGGCGTGCCGATCATGCTTTACAACAACCCGGCCACCAGCGGCACCGACATGTCGGTGGATCTGATCCTGAGGATTCTCAAGCAGGTCGAGAACGTGACCATGGTCAAGGAGAGCACTGGCGACATCCAGCGCATGCACCAGCTGAAACTGCAGAGTGACGTGCCGTTCTACAACGGCTGCAACCCGCTGGCACTGGAAGCCTTCGCGGCAGGTGCAAAAGGCTGGTGCACCGCGGCGCCGAACCTGATCCCGCAACTGAACCTGAGCTTGTATCAGGCCGTACTGGCCGATGATTTGAGCAAGGCGCGGGAGCTGTTCTACCGACAGTTGCCATTGCTGCAGTTCATCCTCAAAGGCGGGCTGCCGGCGACGATCAAGGCCGGGTTGCGCTTGACCGGGTTGGAGGTGGGTAATCCGCGCTTGCCGGTGTTCCCATTGGGTGAGGCAGGGATCGGACAGCTCAAAGCGTTGCTGTCATCGGTGTAAAAAACGCCCCGGCTCTCGCGAGCCGGGGCGCAGGTGTTCTTGCACGACTGTCAGGTCTTGTCCTTGATAGTGACACTGGGACCATTGGTCTTGACGCTGGCAATGCCATTGTCTCGTGCGGCTGTAGAGGTGTACTGCTCGCTGCTGCCGATCACTTGATGATTGGCCGCCTTGAGGTTGAAGAACGGTTGGCCGTTGCTGGCCACTTTTTTCTCATAACGTTCATCATGTGGGCTGTTGGCCTGCACTGAAGCAATGCCGGTTTCAGCAGCACCGCGGGTGGTGTACAGCTCGCTGGTCAATATGGTTTCTGCGTTCGCCGCCTTAAGCACGAAACGAAACTGCCCGTTACTGCTTTTACTCAACTCATACCATCCAGCCATGACTTTCTCCTTTGAGTGGGATATCGCTCCCAAACTTGTAGGATTAAAGGCCATGCCCCAATTTTTTCCAGCCAAACACGGGAGATCCATTTAGCTGGAGACAAATGACAATAGTTCTCGATATCATTCGCGACTTTTCCACGTCGTACTTCGTCAAGAAGGGTATCCATGTCTCGTCCCCAGCCCGATCCGTCGGCGGCCGATGCCTGTCGCGGGTTTTATGCAGACATTCTGTATTTCCTGCGTAAACGCACGGACAACGCCAGCGACGCGGCGGACATGGCCCAGGATGTGTTTACCCAATGGCTGGGCTACCGCGACCGTGCCAAGGTCGAGCAGCCACGGGCGTTTCTGTTCCAGATGGCGCGCAACCTGCTGCGCGATCACTGGCGCAAACAGAAGGTACGGCAAACCGTCCACCCTGATCACGCCGAAATGGATGCCGAGCCGGTCACCGACGAGCACAACGACCCCATGGCCGCCGCCCTTCGCCTGCAACGCCTGGAACAGTTGAAAGAAGTCCTTGCCGAACTCTCGCCGCGCCGACGAGAAGCCCTTATGCTGCACCGCTTCGAAGGCTTGAGCCAGGCGCAGATAGCAACGCGCATGGGCATCTCCACCAGCATGGTGGAAAAGCACATCGCCTTTGCCCTGCTGCACTGCAAGCGCCGCCTTCAACCCGCCCCCGGCACGGAGCAGCCAGAATGAACCGCCCGAGCGACACAGACGCGCTGGACAGCCAAGCGAGCGATTGCATCGACGCCCAAGCCGCCAGTTGGTTTGCACGCAACCGCAACGAAGCAAGCCGCGCCGACCGTAAAGCCTTTGCCGACTGGCAGGCGGTGCCCGCGCATGCGCGCGCCTATGCCGAATTCGAACAGCTGTGGGCCGACCTCGCCCAGTTGCAACAACTGAACAAACCGTTGGCACTGCCCAAGCGCAAGCCCAGCCTTTGGCGCCCTGCCCTGGCGATGGCCGCCGCCCTGCTCTGCGCCGTGCTGGCGACCTCTATCGGCGCACCGCGCGAGCTGTATCACAACCAGGTTGCCACCCATGCCAAGGGCATGCGCACGCTGAATCTGCCAGATGGCAGTACCTTGTATGTGAATGCCAACACCCATATCCGCGTGGACTTCAGCGCCCATCAACGGGTGCTGCACCTGGACAAAGGCCAGCTGTACATCGAAGTGGCCGCCGACAAGGAACGCCCCCTCTACGTGCAAGCCGGCGAGTCGAGCGTACGGGTGGTGGGCACGGCTTTCGATGTGCGCCGTGGGCAGCAGCAATTGGTGGTCAGCGTTGCCCATGGCCAGGTCGCTTTCGCGCCAAATGGCGAAAGCCCCGTCACCCTGCTCGACGCCCAGCAACGGGCCTCATACAACTACGCCAAAGGCACCGTGCAGCCGCAAAGCCTCAGCGCCGAAGAGATCGCCGATTGGCGCAGCGGGCATTTGTCGTTTCGCAATCGAGAGCTGGCCAGCCTGATCGACGAACTGAGCCTCTACCGTCCACAGACGCCGTTACAGGTCAGCAAGGCCGTCGCGCAGCTCAAGGTGTCGGGCAACCTTGATGTGAGCGACCCGGATGCCCTGCTCAACGCCTTGCCCGCGCTGTTGCCAGTAAAAACCGTGCTCTCGGCGGATGGCATCATGAGAATCGAGCCGAGCAAATAAACGGCAGAAACCACACATGAGAATATTTTGCATTCGCATGTGTGGTTTTTTTTGCCTGCCCCGTCTTCCTCCTGTCTGTGTTTGATACGCACACCTTTTTGGCTATTTAGCCGCTCCGGGGGATTTCATGTTTCGCGCGCCTTGCCACGCTTCGCACCTGTTTCTTCGACCGACACTCATGGCTACGTGCCTGGCCTTGAGCCTCAGCGCCGAAGCCGAGTCGTTCAAGCTGCACCTGCCGGCCCAGTCGCTGGCCACGTCCCTGAGCCAGGTGGCCCAGCAAGCGAAAATCCAGCTGCTGTTCGATGAAACCCTGCTCAAGAACGTGCAGGCCCCAGCGCTTGACGGTGACTACACACCGGAAGTGGCCATCCGTTCCCTGCTCAAAAACGGTGAGCTCAACCTGATCAAGGTCGGCAGTACCTATGTGGTGCGCCCCGATGAGGGCAAAACCACCACCGGTGGCGCGATCCAGTTGGACACCCTGAGCGTGATCGGCACCGGCAATGAGGTAAACGCCAGCACCGTCAACCGCTCCACCCTGACCCAGGCCGACATCGACCGTTACCAGTCCAATAACATTCCCAGCCTGTTGCAGACCTTGCCCGGTGTCAGCCAGGGCGGCTCGCTGAAGCCCGGCGGCCAGACCATCAACATCCGTGGCTTCGGCGATGCCGAAGACGTGCCGCTGACCGTTGACGGTGCCACCAAGACAGGCTTTGAGCGTTACCAGCAAGGCACGGTGTTTATCGAGCCCGAGCTGATCAAGCGCATTGAAGTGGAAAAAGGCCCCAACTCGCCGTTCACCGGTAATGGCGGCTTCGGCGGCACGGTCAACATGGTCACCAAGGACGCCCCGGACCTGCTCAAGGACGGCCGCAACAGCGGTGCGATGCTCAAATATGGCTACTCCAGCAACGACCATGAACAGGTCTACAGCAGTGCCGTCTATGGCCGTACCGACGACGGCCGTTTCGATGCGCTGGCCTACCTGACCCAACGCGACGGCGGCGATATGAAGGTGGCCGCCAAATTGCCCAACGACAACAATGAGTACCCGATCAACCCCCAGCGCCTGCCCAACAGCGCCCAGGATGTGGACGGCAAGCTGTTCAAGGTCAACGCGCACTTTACCGATGAGCACAGTGTCGGGCTGTCGTACTCGCGCTCCCACAGCAACCGCTGGACCCCATTTTCCGCCGCCAGCTACCCCACACCGCCAACCCAGTTCAACATCGACCGCTACGGCTACGAAGGCGCGTTGAAGCGCTTCCTCGCCCACCGTGACACGGTCGACACCACCTGGTCGGGCAAGTATGAATACCAGCCGCTGGACAACCCGCTGGTGGACTTGACCATCAAGTATTCCCAGTCCAACACCGAACAGACCGATGAGCGTGACGCCACGGCGTTTTTCCAGTTGGCCACCGGCGGGCGCAAGATGGACACCGCCTACACCGACAAGCTCCTGGATATCCGTAACGTCAGCCTGTTTGAAACCGGCCCCTTGCAGCATGCCGTGACGGTCGGCGGGCAAATCCGCAAGCACACCCGCGAAACCGAGATGTGGATGCCCGGCGCCACCTACAACACGCCGCGCTACAACTACGGGCACTTTCAGCCGGGCTTCATGCCCCACGGCAAAGTCGATACCAACAGCTTCTTTATCCAGGACGCGGTGACGTTGGGCGACGTGACGATCACGCCGTCGCTGCGCTACGACCATGTGCGCAACCGCGGCGAAGGCAATGATGCGCCCTACTACAACAACCCCAGCCCGGCAGTGGGTCACGACTACAGCGACCGCACCTACACTGGCTGGTCACCACGCCTGGCGCTGTTCTGGACCGTGACGCCGAATGTGGGGCTGTTCGCCAACTGGAGCCAGACCTGGCGCGCGCCGGTGATCGACGAACAATACGAAGTGCAGGGCCTGGGCAGTCGCACCGCCACCAGCGTCGACCTGGACCCGGAGCGCATCACCTCGATCACCCTGGGCAACATCACCAGCTTCGATAACCTGCTCGCCCAGGACGACAACCTGCAACTGCGCACCACCCTGTTTCACAACAAAGTCGAAGACGAGATCTTCAAGGCCACCGGCGTGGGTTGCCAGAACCAGGCTGTCAATGGCGGCAGCATCGCTTCAGCTTGCCCACCTGGGCCGATGTCCAACTACCGCAATATCGGCAGCCTGACCATCAAGGGCGTTGAGCTCGAATCGATCTACAACTCCACCTACCTGTTTGGCTCGGTGTCGTTCGCCTATGCCAAGGGCCAGCACCAAGGCGCCTACACCAATCCCTGGGGCCCGGACGTAGCCGCGCGGGATATTCCGCCGACCAAATGGGTGCTGGTACTGGGTACCCACATCCCGGCCTGGGATGCCCAGGTGGGCTGGATGGGCCAATTCATCGGCGCCACCGACCGCCTGCCCAGCGACAAATACTCTGGCGGCCCGGGCTCCAGCATCGGCGACGTGTTCTACGACCAGTACGGCAACAAGCGCTACAACACCCAGGGCCTGTTCGCCAAATGGACACCGCAGCAGGCATATCTCAAAGGCACCGAGGTGAACTTCACGGTGGACAACCTGTTCAACAAAAACTTCCGCCCAGCCTTGAGCGGCGACCGGGCCTACACGAAAGGGCGTGATGCGAAGATCAGCGTGACGCGGTTCTTCTAAGCACACACACATTCCAAATGTGGGAGCTGGCTTGCCTGCGATAGCCATAAGTATCTACACAACGCTGTAACGGTCGACGGTAACCACGATGCGAAGCGAGTCGCTTTTGATCTTGATCTGCTTTTGATCTTAGGCGCCCCGTTAAACCACGCTGGCCGGAATTCGCCAGTGATTTGGGGGGTAAACCGGCAGGGATGCCGGTTTAGCCGCCCCGCGCCATGGATGGCGCGTGGCGGCGCCCCCCCAAATCACTGGCGGATTACGGGCACACCGAGCCTAGGCGAGGTGCCGAGTGGTGGGGCAAGAGCGTTTTGCTTACTTTGCCGCTTTTGCAAAGTGAGCCGCCGTCAGGGCGGAACCCTAAGTGGCCGTTACCTAAATAACAGATATGTACTCAGTCTGATCCCACATCCCGGTCGGCTGTCAGGCCGTCTTCGCAGGCAAGCCAGCTCCCACAATTTGATCGCGGGGCGTCAGGTAGATATGCGCTGGCCGCCAGGGCCGTCACGGGAGCAAGCTCCCACAGGGAACCGCGCCCATTTCAGGCCAGGTAGCCATCCCCGCGCAAAAGGGTTTCCAGGCAGTGTTCGGTGATGTGATAAAACGCCTTGAGCTCCTGGATTTTTGCCAATAACTGCGCGTTGTCCACAGGCTCGGCACGTTTGACCGCCAGGATCATCTTGTTCTTGTTGGTGTGTTCCAGCGAGATGAACTCGAACACCTTGGTCTCATAGCCACAGGCTTCAAGGAACAATGCGCGCAGGCTGTCGGTGACCATTTCCGCCTGCTGGCCCAGGTGCAGGCCGTATTGCAGCATCGGCTTGAGCAGCATCGGGCTCTGGATCTGCAGACGGATCTGTTTGTGGCAGCACGGCGAGCACATGATGATCGACGCACCGGAACGGATGCCGGTGTGGATCGCGTAGTCGGTGGCGATGTCGCAGGCATGCAAGGCAATCATCACGTCCAGCTCACTGGGCGCCACGCTGCGCACATCGCCGCATTTGAACACCAGCCCCGGGTGCTCCAGGCGTGCGGCGGCGCTGTTGCAGAGGGTGACCATGTCTTCACGCAACTCGACACCGGTGACCTCGCCCTCGGCCTTGAGGGTATTGCGCAGGTAATCGTGAATGGCGAAGGTCAGGTAGCCCTTGCCCGAGCCGAAATCGGCGACACGCACCGGGCGGTCGAGCTGCAACGGCGACGACGTCAGCGCATGGCTGAACACTTCGATGAACTTGTTGATCTGCTTCCACTTGCGCGACATCGAGGGGATCAACGCCTGCTTGGCGTCGGTCACGCCCAAGTCCGCGAGGAACGGCCGGCTCAGGTCGAGGAAGCGATTTTTTTCACGGTTATGCTCGGCCGACGGCGCTTCGCGCAGTTGCTGCGGTTTGCTTTTGAACAGCGAGCTTTTGTTCTTCTTGCTGTATTCCAACTGGGCTTCGTCGGTCAGCGCCAGCAAGTGCGCGTTCTTGAACGAGGTGGGCAACAGCTCGGCAATCGCCGCCACGCCGTCGGCCAAGGGAAAGTTCTTGGTGATGTCGCGAGTCTTGTAGCGATAGACGAACGACAGACAAGGCTGCTCCTTGACCACCACCGGCTTGATGATCAGCCGCTGCAACTCGGCTTCCTCACCAACGTACTTGGCCAGCACCAGCTTGATAAAAGCGTTCTGGGCCAAGCTTGCGCTCAACAGTTCGATGAACTGGGCATGATGATCCGGCGCAGGGCGGGCAGGTTGAGCGGTGACGGACATGAACAAAAACGCCTCGGGTAAAGAATGCCGGGCATTTTAGGCGGGATGGGGGTTCAGGGCACGGGGTTATTTGATCAACGGTAATTGAATTGGACAACCTCGAACACCCTGTGGGAGCGGGCTTGCTCGCGAAGGCGGTGTATCAGTCAAATACAACGGGGACTGAAACACCGCCTTCGCGAGCAAGCCCGCTTGTATGCTAGGACTTGAAGGGAGGAGAAGGGACAAAGCCCGATTCTGACTGTTGACGCAGTACAGACCGTGGGAGATTTCGCCCCTCCTCCTTTCACCCAAGC